>JBBKVQ010000060.1:0-9143 GCA_037968515.1 Bradymonadaceae bacterium | reverse complement strand
CTTGGTATTCTTCTAACCCGAAGGCTTAAGAAGTACCTCGTAGCGCTTCATTAAAAGGCGAACCCTTTAATAAACACACGAGTTGATCACAGGTTTATTTGATTGATTAACGAGTACTTAGTCGACAAAATTTGGAAGGTACCTGTTGGACCTTACCGCATAGAGCCTTGCACTCGTGACCTCGTGGTTAAACGGGTCAAGCACCAACCTGCTCAATTCTACTGTACGTTTAATTGGATTTTTTGGACCAATGAAGGTCCGAGGTATCCTACCTCAACTCAATTCCTATTCACTTTTCAAAGACCTACAATTCCGGCGAACCGTCGCTGTAGGGTCGGCGAAGCTACTTTCGATGCATTCGCCTGTCAAGAGACTTTTTTAACGGCCTGTCTCTTTAATTTGGCCCGGCTTTCACCGCCGTCATCAAGGGTGTTCCTTGACTTGGGAGGCGGAGTATATACATGGGACTTCATGCGTCAACCCGTTTTTTGCCCGAAAAACCAAGTTTCGTGAACTCGTAATTTCTGCAGCAAGTTAGCGTTGGGCGGCCATGGAATACCGACCCAGAGTGTGCTGGTTTTCGTTTCCGGGCGAGTGTCACTTTACAGGCAACGTCTTGATTCCTAGTGTGCACATCGGCCGTGAGACCCCGGCGAGGAGATATCAAATGCGAAAGACCACCCTATGCTTCTTCCTTCTAGTCATGCTTTACAGCATCCCTACATTCGCCGGCCCCGGCGAGTTGATGAAGTACACTCCAAAGTCGTCAAAATTGGTGATGGGTGCGAACATCGCAGCACTGAGACCTTCGCCTCTTTATGCGGAGATGATGGCGCTTCTGCGAGGGCGCCCTGCTTTGGGGTCGTTTTTGACGTTTCTGGAGACCGAAGGGTCGTTGAACGTCGATCGTGATGTTGAGTCGGTCGTGGTCGCGATGCCAGACGTGGCGTTAACGCCAGCCCAAGCGAACACTCAGGACACAATGACCATCGTGGTGCGCGGAAAGTTTGACCAGAAGAAGTTGACTGATGCCATCAATACGAAGTTCCCCGGGCATCCTGTGACCAAGGAAGGCGATCGTGTCCGCCATACTATAGACGCGTTCACCATTGCGTTCGTGTCCGACAAGGACCTTGTGATGACGACAGGCGACGCTGGCTTCCAAGCGAAGTCGTGGGCGGCCGTAGCTAATTCAAAAGAGAGTACGACAGCCAACAAGGAACTCACGACCATGGCGTCCAAGGTAAACCTCACGCGCGGGATGTGGCTGGTCGGCTCGACCTCCCAGCTCGCGCAGAACGGACCGAAAATGAATGTCGCTGGATTGACCATCGACTTGGTCTCGGGCCTCAAGGTGGACATTATTGGAACCATGAACTCCAAAGAAGATGTGAAGACATCACTTAAGGACTTTGAAAACATTAGAAAAGAAGCCACAAATCCGATGGTGGCGATGATGGGGGCCAGCCCGCTGATCAATAATATGACGACTGCCTCAAAGGGGCTCGACGTTATGGTGACAACCAAAATGACCGCGGCCGAGATGCAGCGCATGCTCGGCCTCTTGAAAGCATCATTGGCTTCTGGGACGCAGCCAATCGCTCCGTCGGTCAAAGGGAAAACCGGCGATACCGGTGTCCCGGCCAACCTTCCAAAAGGCGCTGACGCTGACTTCAACTAATATTTAAGACGTCCCGAATCACACCTCGTGAGAACACCTTGAAAATCCAGTTATTTGTGTATGCGGCCTTGCTTCTGGCGAGCGCCTCAGCGTCCGGCCAAGATGTATTTGATTCCACGCCTTCCAACGGAATCCAACTGCCCTACTCCTCTGTCGCAGCACAGGATGACGCGACATCGCTCGAAGTTAACCCGGCGGGCCTGGCTTTCATGGAGACCGCAGAGATTGGATTCGGGTTTGAAGCGCCATCGTCTGATTTCCAAGAGGTTGCCGCGGAGTCGAATGCCTTCTTTTTTGCGGGTGGTAACGGCTATATCGGCACAGGATTTTCGTTTCAAGACTTGGCGCAACCCGCTGGCGGCTTGGTGCTCGATGATTTTCGGAAATACACCTGGGGCCTCGCGCTCGCCGTTCCGAAGACTCTGAGCGTTGGTTTGAACGTCAACTGGTTCGGCAGCGGCGTATCGGAACGACTGGATAGCCTTGTGTCCTATGATTTGGGCATGCAGTGGCGACTGGGCGAACACATTGCATTTGGATTAATGCTGCGCGATTTCAATCAACCATTCCTTGAGTCCACAACGGCACTTCGGCGACGAACGTTGTTTGGCATGCAAGTTCGGCTTTTTAATGGGCGGTTGCAGCTCGACCAGACCACGGCATCGCTTTCGGGGCTGGATGCGCTTGAGTGGACCCCTCGTCTACTGATCGAACCGCTGAGCGGACTTCGCATTTTTGCAAGCGTTCGGAATGTGATCGATAACCAACCAGGCGGCAATCGGTTTTCCCTACAAGAGGCTTGGGCGGGGCTGGAGCTCAGCTTCGGTTCATTTGGACTCGCCTACGCTCCTTCGTTTGTGAAGTCAGCCGATGATTCCTATGAATACTCGAGGCTTCATGGCTACCACTGGTTTTCGCCGCACAAACAGCGAAGCCTGATGGACGCGAGTGGCCGTTGGGTCACGGTCAACTTGAATCAGGCGATTGGCGAAGCAGGATTTACGGGCGGGATATTGACCTCGTCGTCCCGGGCGTTCCTCGAAGTTGTCATGGATTTGGAGCGGGCGAGTAAGGACGAGTCGGTCGCCGGTGTTTTGGTGGTCGCCGGTGATACCGCGCTGGGCTATGCGCAGTCGTGGGAGTTGCGCCAGGCGATCCAGAACGTTCGGGCGATGGGTAAACCAGTTGTTGCGTACCTGACACGCCAAACTGCCCGAGACTACTTCATCGCGAGTGCTGCAAATCGCGTCTGGGTTTACCCCACCGAGTCCTTTGACCCCAACGACATTCAGGCTCGCCTGGTGTCCTACCGCGGAGTGTTGAACAAAGTGGGTGTTCAGGCCGAGTTTATGCGGGTTGGAGCCTACAAGTCTGCCCCCGAGGCGCTCACTCACGATGCTCCCTCAGCCGAAAGCATTGAGCAGACCCACGCCCTAGTGGCTGGCATTCAGAACACTTTGCACGCCGCGTGGGCAGGTGACCGTAAGCAATCCGCAGAAGAACTGCAGCAAGTCCTGACGGGTCGCCCTTTGTTTCCGGTCGAAGCGCGTGAAAAAGGGCTGATCGACGCCATTTTGTACCCGGACGAGCTTGAAAAGCAGATGGACACCGAGTTTCCGGGGGCGCGTCTGGAGGCCGGTTATTCCCGCCCTACCCATCGCGATCAGAACTGGGGAACACCGCGAGAAATCGCAGTCATCGTGATCGAAGGAAACATTGTGTCCGGTAAGTCCGGAGGCGGACTGTTCGGTGCCAGCGGCACAACCGGTGGCCAATCGATTCAGGAAGTCGCACAACAGCTGCTCGAGGACGAAAACGTCGCTGCTGTGGTTTTACGAGTCAACAGCCCGGGCGGAAGCGCGGTTGCCTCGGACCAGATGTTTCGGGCGATCCAAATCTTAGCGAAGCGAAAGCCGGTCATTGCATCGATGGGCGATATCGCAGCCAGCGGCGGTTATTACGCTGCCGCAGCAGCCCGAGAAGTCTATGCATCGCCGCTCACCATCACGGGCTCAATCGGCATTTTCACTGGGAAATTCAACGCGGCCTCTCTGTTCGATTGGATTGGTGTGAAGTCTACGCCCGTGGGATTGGGTGACGAGACTTCGGACATCTACGAGCCATGGACGGAGAATGAACGAAAACGTGTCGAGGCCGACATGCTTTATCGCTACCAGACATTCTTGGCGCAGATAGCTTCAACACGCGCCTTGACGGCGGAGGAGTTCGACAAGGTCGCACGCGGACATGTCTGGTTAGGGGACGCGGCTTTGGAACGGCGAATTGTGGACCGCAAAGGCGGGCTGTTGGACGCGATCAGGCGCGCCGAAGCGCTGGCCGGGCTGTCTCCGAACGAAGCGGAGTATAAGATCTACCCAGAAACAGGGATCACTGTTGGTGCAGGAATAGGCATGACGATGAGCCGTTGGCTTGGAATCGCGGTGGCCGATGATGTGAAACAGGTTTCAGCACTCGACGCTTTGGTGCGCGTGCTCAAATCGAGCGAGGCGAGCGCGGTGTTGCCCTTGTTCCACCGCTCCGAAGAAGCGTTGATGTTGCCTTACGACCACCTGGTCATCGAGTAGGCAGATCGTCCCAGCGCATCGTCGGCTGCACATTTGATGATGCCGCTGGGGGCACTCCAGAAAGCACTAACGCCGAATCAAACCCGGCTGCAATGGCGCCTGCAATGTCCGTAGTTAACTGGTCGCCAATAACCAGCGGACGTGCGGCGCCGATCCTGCGGGCCCCCTCCCAAAACATGAACGGCTGGGGTTTCCCAAGCGGCACAAACTTCGGGCAAGCGGCGCCAAACAAGTCGCTCAGTGCTTTTTCGAACATTCCGGCGACGCCCCCTGCAGCAAAGCCGAAGCTGTGTGCGTCGGCCGGGTAAATTATGTCTGGATTTGGCAGCAGCATTTCGGCCGTTTTCCCTGCCCTCAGTTGGCGTATCAGTCCAGTCAATGCCCGGTTGCACGTGGGCAAAAAATCGAAGCCCATTTCGTCAGCCAGAACGAAAACATCAAACTCGACGTCGTGTGGCACGATCTCGAGCCCTGCCTGCTTCACATACTCATGTGCGTCCGGGGTACCCAGCACAAGCGCCCTAGAGCCTTGATGGTTTTTTGCCAAATAGTCTTGCAGCACGATCCCGGAAGTAACCACTTGGGCGGCATCCACCATCAACCCGCGCTGAGCCCACTGACTCGAAATCGTCGCGGGAAGCCTAGATGAATCGTTGGTCACTATGGCGAACGGATGGGTTTTAGAGAGTCTGGCCAGAAAGTCATGGGCCCCAGGTCGTAAGCCCGATCCGTCGACCAGGACGCCGTATGCGTCGATCAAAAAACCATCATAACTGGTCAATATTTCTTCGAAAGTCATCGTTGCCTCATGATCCTACGGAAATTTCGTACTGGCGGCGGTCCACATCGACGCACTCACAAGAAACAGTGACACCCATGAACTTCTGGATCGTCTGAATCTGAGTCATCGTGTGTTTTGTAGGAGGTCCGGTTTTGAATCGTCCGCCACCGGCTAGCGCCATCGGAAGAATAAGCTGATCGGCCAAATGCGGCCCGACGGGTGCACCGACGGCAAGGTAGCTGCGGATCTCGCAGCAAAGCTCATTCGCCACGGCCTCCGCGGAGCGACCTTTTTCTCCAAGTGCCACAAAGACCTCTTGAATCTCGCCCGCTGAAAACTCTGCGACCAGAACGTTGCCTGCACAGGCCGCCGACCAACGGTGAACTCGCATGTCTTCGCGCGGCCACCCAAACTGCTCGGCCACAACTTCGAGTTCTCGATGCGCCACACCTTGGGGCAGATCCGTAAATGCCGCCCACACGGCAGACATTTTGGGGGTTTCATCGACAAACTCGGCCCTGCGGAACTCGGCACCACGGAACCGTGCGGTCAAGAGACCACCGCCAGCTGGGAAAAACCCAGGCCGCTCGCACACGACCTCAAGCTGAATGCCCATTTGTCCAATCGCGGGCAACCAAGCGTTCTTGATGAAGTCCACACTGGGAGCCATCGGGTTATGAGTTCCTCCACCTATCTTCACGGTCGAATCACCGACGGCAAACAGCGCAGGCGCCACGGTCTGCAGCACGAGTGCGGTGGAACCTGCAGTCCCGACCTGAAACTCGTATTCGCCAGGCTCTACACTTCCTGGCCTGAACTCCAAGCGTGTCGATCCAAGCTCGTCTCCGGAGGCGGTGCCATTGCTGACGGTCATCGCCGCACGAACGCAGGTCAGGTGCTGCCGCATCAATCCTGGTTTGCGTCGGCCCTTTCGAATGCCGGCGATGATGAATGGCTTCTGCGTCAACATCGACAACGCCAAAGAAGTTCGCAAGATTTGTCCGCCGCCCTCGCCCACTGACCCGTCTATCGTAATCATGGGTTCTCCTTAGGTCGGCAAATCAAAATTGGCGTAAAACTCAACTTCGCCATTCATCGATTCGGGATTCTCGAGGCTAGCTCGAAACCCTGTTGGCTCGAGTTCAAAGTCTGCGAAGACGCGCAGGAACGCGTCTTTTCGACTGGCGGGACAAGCTACCATAAGCGGCGTTCGCGGCTTAAAATGTGTCAAAACTCGAACTGCCTGACGCAACTCGCGCAGTGATAGTGTGGGGTCCATCGCGTCACACAGCACCACATCAAATGCGCGGGTGATATAAGCGGGACGGCGAACGTCCCACATCTTAAATCCTCGAACTGCGTGCGCGTGGTCACGGACACCAAGTGAAACGATGTCTCGGCCGCGTGTTTCTAGGATCAAGGCGAGTGCCGGGTTTTCGAGCAAACATGGTCGATCGAAACACTCGATGATGTCGGCCGCCGTTTCAAGTGCCTGACGGGCGTAGCGTGGTGATTCCGGGTCGTGTCGTTCTTGACGTTTCATACTCATCTCCTTGATGTGTCGTTCTTCCCATAGAGTCAAAACGCGTGCCATCTCTAAAGGACCTCAGAAAAACTTTAGCGATCGAACGTAGAATAAGGCGTAGCGCTTCGTCCCTTGCTGCCTTGGCTCGTTGATGTCAGCTTGTTTCCTTAGATGACTAGATACGAAATTATCCGGAGAAATAATGAAGCGACCACTTGTCGTGATCGGCCTCCTAGGCTCTACCCTTGACCGAGGATCCGCTAGGCGTTGGGAGAAATGGAGACCCACTGTGTCTCTTTCTCAGCAAGAGGACTTGATGGTTGACCGGCTGGAGCTGTTGCATCAACCGCAATTTTCCAAGCTGGCCGAGGTCGTAGCCGACGACGTTCGTGCGCAGTCGCCTCGGTCGGAAGTTCGACTGCATGAGCTTGAGTTTAGCGACCCTTGGGATCTAGAGCCAACCTATGCAGCTCTGTATGATTTTGCGCGAACTTACCCGTTCGACCCCGAAAAAGAAGACTATTTGGTGCATATCACGACAGGCACGCACGTGGCTCAAATCTGCCTGTTTCTACTTGCTGAGTCGCACCATCTTCCCGCCCGGTTGATCCAAACCAGACCGGGACGAGATAAGAGTAGCGCGGGGGACTATGAGATCATCGATCTGGACCTTTCGAACTATGACCAGATCGCTCGTCGGTTTGCCCAAGAGGCAGCTGAGGAAGTTTCGTTTCTGAAAGCGGGCATCGAAACGAAAAACGCCGCATTTAATGCCCTGATGCTTCAGGTTGAACGCGTCGCAACTGTTTCGCGGGCGCCGGTTCTGCTGCTGGGCCCGACTGGAGCGGGCAAAACACTTCTGGCACGGCGGATTTTCGAACTGAAGCGGAGAAAACGTCAGTTCACCGGTCGTTTGGTCGAGGTCAATTGTGCGACGTTGAGAGGAGACGCCGCGATGTCGGCGCTGTTTGGCCACCGGCGGGGAGCTTTCACTGGCGCCGTGGAAAATCGCGATGGGCTGCTTCGGGCCGCCGACAAAGGCATGCTCTTTCTGGACGAGATTGGCGAGTTGGGACTTGATGAACAGGCGATGCTGCTGCGAGCGATCGAGGAGAAACGCTTCATGCCGGTGGGTTCCGACACTGAGGTCCAATCCGATTTCCAACTGATGGCGGGCACGCACCGAGACCTTCATGTCGCAGTAAAAAAGGGCAATTTCCGCGAGGACCTGCTGGCTCGAATCGACCTTTGGACGTTCGAAATGCCAGGTCTGCGTGAACGGCATGAGGACATTCAGCCGAATATTGACTATGAGTTAGAGCGATTTGGCGAAACCAGTGGTGATCGGGTCACGTTCAATAAGGAAGCGCGTTTATGCTATCTGAGATTCGCGACCACCGAGGCCATATGGTCGGCTAACTTCCGAGACCTGAACGCATCCATGACACGAATGGCCACGCTCGCCCCAGGCGGCCGCATCAATATCGAAACGGTCCGTGATGAAATCGGCAGGCTCAAACGCCAATGGGGCGTCGAATCATATGAGAGCGACCTGTGTTCCGACCTGCTTGGAGAAAGGGCGAATGAGATAGACCGGTTCGACCGAGTGCAGCTAAACGACGTCTTGAAAGTTTGTTTGGACTCGCAAACGTTGTCTGAGGCTGGCAGATCGCTATTTGCCGAATCCCGCAAATCCAAGGCGACCCCGAACGACGCCGACCGGCTTAGAAAGTACCTAATACGATTCGACCTCGACTTTCGCGACATTCACGACGCGATGGCGCCTGGAAAAATGAGTGAGCGACTTCGCTCTGGAGACCCGAAATGACCGATACATTGCAGATCCTGCGCGAGACTTGGAACCGTCTGGGGGTAATGCCCGGGGGCAAACGTGCTTTCTCCAAGCTGGTCGGCACGATGGCGCCCTACACCGGCAGTATCTCGCCGGAGGTATTGGAGCTTGAACGAGGATTTTCGAGGGTTCAGATGAAGGACCGACGCGGCGTGCGCAACCATTTAAAATCTGTACATGCGGTGGCATTGATGAACCTCGCGGAGGCCGCGAGCGGTCTTGCATTCGTTTACGGATTGCCGCCCAAAACCCGTGCCATTTTGACGGGACTCTCAATCGATTACTTGAAGAAGGCACGGGGCACCTTGATTGCAGAATGCAGATGCGACCCGCCGACAACCAATGACCGTCAGGAGTGTGAAATCGAAGTGGTTACACGCGATGCTTCTGGGGAAATCGTCACACGCGCTCGCGCAAAGTGGTTGGTTGGGCCTCTGTAGTCATTTGGCGGCCGCAATTCCCCGCGCAAGAAAAAAAATCGCACGGCTTGCTCGAGGGGATTACTCCCGTCCGACCACGGTACCGTGCGATTCGATAGTGTCTGGGTTTTCCTCAGCGAATGGCATTGCCACTCTCACCGATGCTCATTTTTTGGTCTGAGACCACCCTCGAGCAAAGGGGCAAAGGTTAGATGAAACAAGCTCCACTGTGGGACACCATCATTCCAGTCGGATTCATAGAGTCTATTTTCACTGGATCACCTCCTTTTTCGGCAGTTG
>JBBKVQ010000059.1:0-37632 GCA_037968515.1 Bradymonadaceae bacterium | reverse complement strand
CGCGGCAACGTGCTCGCCTGCCAATTCCACCCCGAGCTTTCGGGCGAATGGGGCTTGGAGCTTATGAGAAGGTGGACTTCATGCTGACTGTACGTGTGATTCCTTGCCTTGATGTAAGTCATGGTCGCGTGGTGAAGGGCGTTCGTTTTCAGGGGCTTCGTGATACCGGAGACCCTGCCGAATTGGCCGAACTGTACGAAGCTCAAGGTGCCGACGAATTGGTTTTCTTGGACGTGTCTGCGACCCATGAAGGCCGCGACACGCAGCTGGAGACGGTGCGCCGCGTGCGTGAGCGCGTCTCGATTCCGATTACCGTTGGGGGCGGGGTTCGTACGGCAGAGGACGCCCGGTTTCTATTGGAAGCCGGCGCCGACAAAGTTGCGATGAACACCGCGGCAGTTTTAAGACCTGAATTAATTCGAGAAATTTCGGAACGATTTGGTCGGCAATGCGCCGTGGTTGCGGTGGACGCCAAACACACCACGCCAGACGCCTGGGATGTCGTGATTTCTGGCGGCCGTAAATCGACCGGAAAAGATGCGTTGGAATGGCTGAAACTGGCCGAAGAACTGGGCGCCGGAGAAATTCTGCTGACCTCTTGGGATCGCGACGGGACACGTTCAGGTTACGACCTCGAATTGTTGCAGGCGGCGTCTGAGGCCGTCCGTGTTCCCATCATCGCGTCTGGTGGGGCGAACTCCGCTGCGCATTTGTTCGAAGCTCTTGAGCACGGTGCCAGTGCGGTCTTGGCCGCGTCTATTTTTCATGATGGCGATATGACGGTGCGGGATGTGAAGGCTGAGTTGCGCGGGCTTGGTGTGCACGTGCGGCTTTGAGTCGTCGCATGCGATCGATACTCGCAGTTATACGTCGTCCCACCAGCGTAGATCCTCGCCATTCAAAATCGCTACAAGTCCCTCACGACTGGCGAACATTTCAGTCAACAAATCAATAAAGTACAACATATCAAACGGAAGCGCATTTGATTGCGTTTCTGGCGGCTTTGCTACCATTGCCTTAACACCACGCCATAAAAACTGAGATAGAGCCAAATCCGTGACCTCAGAGATTCGTTCAATAGCTTTGTCATAATTAACTAAAAAAATTGCTTCGTCGTTCATGCGAATTTGCCTTGGCCTTACTTTTAAAATGCTCAATGGGCTCGCATATGCCTGCGGCTGGATGCTCCTATTCTTACCCATTGCGCGCGCCGCGAGGCGCCCTGCAAACTGACTGTGGTTGATGCCCAGAGTGCCGGTGGTTGACAACAGAAAATCGACTGTGTGCTCCGACTTTTGCTAGTGTCATTCACTTGGACCGTGTCGTCGGTAGAGGCGTGAGTAGACTTCCATGCCGTCATATAATTCGGTTTCGCATAACGATTGAATTTCTTCAATCTCCTCGAATACCCAGCTGACAAGATTCCCATCTTCATTGTAATAACTTGTCTCGTTTCCTCGTCCAATAGTTGCAGCCTTCTTCCCTGCCTCGTCAGCCGTTTCACCGCAGACCAAGTACACAACCCATTCGCACAGGTCGTCAGGCTGCTCGTCATTAACCTTACTGTGAAACCGGGCACGAGCTGAAAACCATTCCATTTGATCACTTCCACTAATTTAGGGGAGGACTGAGTCTTTTGGGTCAAGACCCGTGTCGATGATGGCAGTATTTCAAGAAACATCCATTGAGTTCTGAGCAAGAATTCCTTTCATGTCTTTTTGAGATATAGCTACGTCAAGAGCTACAAACCAATAATGAAAATGGGAATTCGGTCGACATTGACTGCTGTTATGGAAGCCGCCACACTAAGGGCGGAGGTTCTTATGGCCGCGATATCCGAACTTGAAGCAAGTGTGCTGGCGCTCGACATTGATGCTCGGGTTCGACTGATATTGGCGTTGCTCAACAGTCTTGAAAAAGATGAACCGGTGAACCCGAGCCAGTGGGATTCGGTTTTGCGGGATCGACTGGCCGCTCATCGCAACGGTGAAGTGCTCACCGAAGACGCCGATGCCGTGATCGAAAGAATTCGTGAGCGGATATCGCGGTGAAAGTCGTATTTTTGGAGGGAGCACATCAAGACCTTGTCGGTTCGGCAGATTATTTTGTCGACATCGACCCGCGCCTTGCTACTCGGTTCTTGGACGACGTTGAATATGGTGTGAACATGTTCCGCAGCAGTCCACAGAACGGCAAAATGGTTGATGAGTTTCGTTTGATTCCGCTGCAGATGTTCCCCTTCAATCTCGTTTAAATTATCGAGCCAAATGAAGTTGTGATCGTCGCCGTTGCGCACCAGCGGCGTCGCCCAAACTACTGGGACACCAAGAAGTGATAAGCGCGATGGTCACATCGTTTCAGACGGGAAGGATTCCCCAATCTTCGACCGGGTTTTTGGACGGGCCGCTGTGGGCAGTCTTGGGAGCTGAAAGACCCAGCGAATGAATCAGGTCGGTCAATTCCATCGCCGCCTCGCCTGCAGTTTGAGGCCGGTCTTTGGGGTCTTTCGAAAGTAATTTTAAAATAAATTCTTCGACCTCGGCTGGGACGTCCTTCACAGTTTTGCGAACTTTGGGTGGGGCTTGGGTCAGGTGAGCCATGCCAATTTGGGTGTCGTTCGCGCCCGGAAATGGATAATGGCTGGTCAATAATTCGTAAATAATACAGCCCAGCGCATAGAGGTCAGTTCGACCGTCCAGCGGCTCGCCTTTTAGCGATTCTGGCGCCATATAAGGCAGGGTTCCAGGCATTGTGCCCGTCTGAGTGAGCTTGGTGTCGTTGTCGCGAACAAAGGCTAGGCCGAAGTCCAGGATCTTGACGCCAACGCCGCCGTTTTCTGGAAAGACCATGATGTTTGCGGGCTTTAAATCGCGATGAACTATTTTTTGATTATGGGCGGCAGCAAGGCCCAGACAGACGTCTCGAGCGATATGGATCACAAAATCGACACTCATGCGGCCGCGTGACGGAAAACGATGCAGGCTGTCGCCCATCACCAGGTCCATCACCATGTAGGGCGTGCCGGTTTTGTCCTCGAATCCGAAATCCAGCAGCTCCACGATATTGGGATGTTCGATTCGATTGAGGGTCGTGACTTCACGCATGAAGCGTTCACGGGCCTGCATGCTGGGGTCGAGGTCCATGACCAACTTCAATGCAACGTAGGGGCCTTTGCCCTCCTGGGCCACGTACACTTCGCCCATCGTGCCTGAACCGACGGGTCCCAGCAGTTTGTATCGACCGTCCACAACATCGCCGACTCGGGATTTCTGCGTCATCGTATTCTCGCTATCTGAAAAGCTTTCTGCGCCCATGATAGTCTTGGGTGCCTGTAAAACACATTCAAAAATACATGCGGGCCATAGGGAGGTTGTCGCATAAGGGGTCGATGACGAGGCTGATGTTGTGATTGGTCCGCGAGCCCTATGGCTCGCATGTGTTTGGTCCGCGAGGCTTATGGCTCGCATGTGTTTGGTCCGCGAGCCTTATGGCTCGCATGTGTCTGAATAATCGCAGGAATCACATGCAGGCCATAGGGCCTGCGCACCAAGCGCAGAATCACAGAAATTGCAAAAGACAGCCTCATAGGGCCTGCGGACCGAGTCGCAGGGTAAGATGCCCGCGTACCGAATGCATACGGGTAAGATGCCTTGTTCAGGTCTTGGCGTTTCCGGGCCGTCGAGTCACCTTGAGTGCCTTGGCGTCCAAGTTTCGGTCGACGTCTTCCAGTCGGCCGCCAGCTCGCGCAAGGGCCACGCACGCAAAATAGAGCAGGTCGGCGGCCTCCCAAGCGGCATCTTCTGCAGAATTAGTTTCGGCCAATTCCTGAGCTTCTTCGACCAGCTTTTTTCCCAGCAACTCTGGGTCGTCAAATAATCGGCGAGTGTAAGAGCCAACGGGGGCGTCGCTTAGACGTTCAAGGATGGTCTTGAAGGTCGAGTCTAGGCCTTTGACATCGCCCCAACATGTGTCCGTTTTTAGGTGGCAAAATCCGACGCCTTTTTGGCGAACCGTGAAGCGAATCGTATCGCGATCACAATCCAAATCGATCGCCAGCAATTCTTGCGTATCGCCTGACGACTCGCCCTTAATCCATAAACCGCGATTGCGGCTATGGTAGACGCCAGCGCAGCGGCTGACGGCTGCACGCATGCTTTCTAAGTCGGAATACGCAAGGCCCAAGGCGACTCCACGAGGGTCGCAAACAACGGTAGGCCAAAGGCCGTCGGGGCGGTCTGATTTAAGCGGTGCGCAGATCGCGTCGGCAAGATTCATGGTCTCTTTGTAGAGGGCCATGCCGACCTGTGCGTCAATGCCCAGACGGTCGAGCTCGGCGATCTCTTCGACGGTGGTGACGCCGCCAGCAATCGTCAGTTTGCAGTCTCCGGCCGCTTCTTTGAGCTCATGCACGCGGCCCATATCCGTGCCGGCCATGCGGCCTTCGCGTTCGACAAAGGTCACCAAAAAACCACCGACGTACGGTCGTAACTCGTGCATTCGATCGACGATATTTGCGCCCGTTTTGGTGCGCCATCCGTCGATGACGACTTCGCCGTCGACCGCGTCCAGCGCCGCGATCACACGTTCGCGCGGTAATTGTGAAAGTATTTCTGGATGGGCAGCGGTGCCCAAAATAATCCGGTGTGCACCGTGGTCGAGCCAAAACTTGGCACGTTCGACCGACCGAATTCCCCCACCAACACGACAACGCGCCATTTTGAGCAAGTCGATGATGGTGGATTCGTTGTCGCCCTGACCCAGAGCCGCGTCCAAGTCGATGACCGCGACATCACCCGCCAGCCTGAACCTTTGGGCGATTGGGCGAGGATCCCCTGCGTCGATTTCAAGCTCTTTGCCGCCGACAAGTTGGACGGCGTTTCCGCCCATAAGGTCGATACTTGGAACAATCATCTGAATCTCCTACATCGAACCGGTCAAAATCATCACGACGACCACGGCGGCCGCGGCTAAGCGCCACCATGCAAAAACGCCAAGGCCGTGCTTGGTAAGCCAGGCCACCATCCACCGAACAGCCAGCACGGCCGAAAACCATGATGCCAACACGCCCACAATAAGTGCTTCGGGACCATAAGCGGTGAGCATCTCGGGCCCATGTTGTAGCGTTTTGTAGGCCGTCGCCGCCCCCAAAGTGATGACGCCCAATAAAAACGAAAACTCAACCGCGGCCACCAAGCTTAAGCCAGCGAGCAAGCCGCCCATGATGGTGGCTAGACTGCGGCTGGTGCCCGGCCACATGGCCAAACATTGTATGAAACCAATCAAAAGCGCGTGTTTCCAAGTCATGGACTCGATGCCAAAACCTTCGCGATTGGCCTGCCATTTTCCGGTAGCCAAAATCACGATTGCGCCGACCGTCCACGCAATGACGATGGGCCATGGACCAAAAAGAAGCTCTTCGATTTTATCGTCAAAAAGCAGCCCAAAAACCGCGGCGGGAAGAAACGCGACGATCAAATTAATCGCGAGCTTTAGTCCTGCCGGATTCTTGCCCAAAAGGCCCATAATCATGTCGCGGACGCGTATTCGATACACGCCCAGGACCGCCAAAATAGCTCCTGCCTGAATCACGATGGCAAACGCGTTGGATTGGTCGGTTTGTTCGATGCCCAGCAATCGCTGCGCAATCAACAAATGGGCGGTGGAACTGACCGGAAGGTATTCGGTCAACCCTTCCACAATCCCCAGAATTATCGCGTCCAAAAACGTCATCGTGTCGCTCGTTGAGTCTGCCTCGATATATCGCGCCCAGCGGGGTTGGGGAAGCGTGCGTTTAGGACCTGTGAGGCCCATATTTGGCGCTGGGTCTCAGGCCCGAACCTTGACGAAAGACGTGTGTTTATGGGAGTGTCTGCGGATTGAATCCGCGTCGGGTATGGAATTGGGAAGGAGATTACGAATGAGATTTTTTGCGTCATTACTGTTGGTTTTGTCTTTTGTCGGCTGCGCTGACGATTCAAAGAATGAAGTGCCGACGATTTTTGTCCAACCCGACCTCGGTACGATTGGCCCAGATGGTGGGGATTCGGATGCTGACACCGACGGCGGCGCTGACGGCGGCGTATGTGTGCCCGAAACGGACGCCGAGATGTGCGAGCGGCTTGACCACGTCTGTGGGTCGCTCAACGCCGACGATAATTGTGGAGACTACCGAGAAATCGGCTCTTGCGGCGATGAAGCCGCCGTGTGCGGCGACTTCGCAACTTGTGGCGGAGCAGGGGTACCTGGCGCCTGTGGCTGCATACCTGAAACCGACCCTGAACTTTGTTTGAGCAATGATATTGAATGCGGTGAATTGCAGGCAAGCGACCGCTGCGGTGTGTCGCGAACCGTCGCGAGTTGCGGCGACGAAGGAATCGTCTGCACGATCTACGAGACGTGCGGCGGGGCAGGGGAGCCAGGCGTTTGCGGTTGCATCCCTGAAACCGACGACGAGCTTTGCACAACGAGTGGATCGGAGTGCGGTTCGTTGAGCGCCACCGACAAATGTGGCGAGACGCGAAACATTGCAAGCTGTGGGGACGAGGCGGCCGTCTGCGGTGCTTTCGAGACCTGCGGTGGCGCCGGTGACCCAGGAGTCTGTGGATGCGTCACCGAGACCGACGTCGAAATGTGCACTCGCGCTGGTTACGAATGTGGCGAATTGACCGGAATTGATAATTGTGGAGCGGCTCGAACAGTCGGCAGCTGTGGTGACGAGGCAACGGTTTGTGCGGGGCTCGAAACTTGTGGTGGCGACAGCGTTCCCGGCCAGTGTGGCTGCGCGGCAAAAACCGACGTTCAGCTTTGTCAGGAAAACAGCTACCAATGCGGTGAATTGCAAGTGGTCGATAACTGCGGGACAGCCCGCACAATCGCTAGCTGTGGACCGGAATGTTCGATGCCAGAAACCTGCGGCGGCGCTGGCACGTCGGGTCAATGCGGATGTACGTCAGATGCAGATCCGGTGGTTTGTGCGACAAACAGTGCGGAATGCGGAATCGCAAACCTTACCGATAATTGCAATATCACGCGGGATATCGACTGTGGCGACGCGTCAGTCATATGCATGTCTTACGACACTTGCGGGGGCGCTGGGACGCCCAACGAGTGTGGCTGCACGCCAACAACTTGCGCTGGCGAAGGCATCTTGTGCGGCACATTTGACGATGGATGCGGGGGAACCCTTGTGTGTGATTCGTTCTGCGTCGACGAGCTCAGAGCAGGGGCGAGCCATGTGTGCGCTGTGGGCTCGGGTCGTGTGAAGTGTTGGGGCAAGAACGATAAGGGACAAATTGGAAATAATAATACGATTCAGCAGAATAACCCGGTCAACGTCTTGGGATTGCCCACGGTGACTTCGGTCGCTCCTGGCGGCGGACATACCTGTGCGCTTTCTACGTCAGGCTCGGTCTTGTGCTGGGGCGGAAACAACGAAGGCCAGCTGGGCGTCGGGACCACGGTCGACAATAAATTGCCTGGAAGTCCGGCGATTATCTCAGGCGCGACCCAAGTGGTCTCGGGCTCGAATCATTCGTGCGCGTTGGTCAACGGCGGCGTGAAGTGCTGGGGATCGAACACCTACGGGAAGATCGGAAATAGTTTGCTGAATATCGGCACCAATGCCGCCATCGCTTATTCAGTGGATAGCTTGCAGACAGGGGTGGTCGAAATCGCAGCCGGAGAAAACCATAACTGCGCTCGGAAAACAGACGGCACCGTTTGGTGCTGGGGACGCAATGAATACGGTCAGATTGGAAATCTGCAACTGACTGCTGAACTGCCAATCGTGGGCTACGGCTACAACAACGCTTTGACGCTGGACGCCAACACATTGGTAAACTCTCCCGTTCAAGTCTTGGGAATTTCAAACGCAACACAGCTGAGCGCGGGACGCGACTTTTCTTGTGCAATCGATTCGTCAGACGCCGTTTGGTGCTGGGGTGCGATGACTCGTCCGTCCACTGCCACGACGCTATGCCCGGTGTTAGTCGGGTACTCTACGAGCACCGGCTTGCCCATCTACAAGAACGGCGTCGTGTGTTCGTTGATGCCGTCTACCGTGACGACTTATCCGGTCACAAAATACTCCAAAGTAACGACCATGGCAGGTGATGATTTCCCGATCTCGACGGTATATGTGGACCGCGCCGCGTTCAGTCCAGTGTTGATGGGTTACACTTCGTCGGCCTACGAGTTTGGTGCCGGTGCAAACCACATCTGCACGGTGGTCGAGCAGCCGGACCTGCTGCAGAGCAACGTTGAGTGCATGGGTTTGAATACGTTCGGTCAGCTTGGCGATGGCACAAATAATAACTGGAGCATTCCAGTGCCGGTTTACTACGATATCGACGACCAAGTGGTTCGAGCGCAGCTGGTCACAGCGGGCGACAACTTCTCGTGCGCCCTGATCGAAGATGCAAACGTCCAATGCTGGGGCAGTAATGCCTTTGGCCAGATCGGCAACACAGCGTTGATTCGTGACGAATCGTACCGTCCCTTCAACGTAAAGCTCGATAACCAGCCCTGAATTGCCACGGTCGTTGGGCGTCGGCGATGGAGCATCTTGCCGCACGGCGAAGTCGTCGGGGAGTCTAACGGGCTACATGAGGAACAGCCACGCACGGGAATGCGTGGCGCTCCTCGGTAGTTTCGGCTAAACTTCGCCGCCGGAGAATGCCGATGACAGAATTGTTTCCCAAACCCCCTGCTCAGACGAGCTATCGTGTCCGCGAGTTCGAAATCTCGCCGGCCGCCGTTCTTGCGCCTATGGAAGGTGTGACAGACGTGGTTTTTCGTCGCTTGATCAGAGATATTGGCGGACCTGGCCTCACCTATACCGAGTTTCTTCCTTCCAAGGCGCTCGTTGGAAATGCCGGCAAGGTCATGAACTCATGCACCTTTGACCCTGATGAAGATCCGATTGCGATTCAGATCTACGGGCGAGAGCCAGAAGTCATGGCCGAGGCTGCCCGAATTGTGCAGGACTTGGGGGCGACAGTTGTCGATATTAATATGGGTTGCCCTGCCAAAAAGGTGTGCGCCAATTCCGGTGGATCTGGGCTCATGCGCGAGCCCGAGGTTGCCCTGGCGATCGTTAAAGCTGTTCGAAAAGTCGTCACCGTTCCGCTGACCGTCAAAATGCGTTCGGGCTATGATTTTAAGTCCAGAAACGGTGCGACATTGGCGTATCAGTTTCAAGAGGAAGGCGTCGACGCAGTAACGTTCCATTGGCGTACTAAGATGGATCTCTATGCGGGGGAGCGCGACGTGTCGATCATCAAGGAAGCCGTTGATCGTCTGTCGATTCCGGTCATCGCCAACGGAGACATCATTGATATCCAAACGGCGCACCAGATGTTCGTCGATACGGGGTGTGCAGGAGTCATGGTTGGTCGCGGCGCAGTTCGTGATCCGTGGTTGCTCCTGAGGCTCAAACGCTGGATGGAAGGCGGCGAACAGCCCGTCATCGATGCCCAAGAACGAAAGCGTGTTTTGCTTCGTTATCACGGCATGATTTTGGACACGGTGGGGTCAGAACGCCTCGCCTTAAATCGTCTTAAAATGGTCACAAAATACTTTTTTGAACCCACCGATGATGCGCAGGTTTTTCGCAAAGCCGTGCTTCGTTCGCAGTCGCCAGAAGAGGCGCTGGACAATATTCATCAGCATTTCGACCGCGTCGAAAGCCAGCAGTTATCAGGGGCGCCGCTATGTTGAAAGTCATTGGTTTGGAAGACGTGCCGTCCTCAAATCGCGACCCCGTCGACGCGGAGACTTTGGCTGAAGCAGCAAAAATCATTGCTGCCGTTCGTGCCGAAGGTGACGCCGCCTTGGGCCGGTTTTCCAAAGAATTTGGGGATTTGAAAGACGGCGAAAAGCTGGTGATTTCCGCCGAGGAATGCGAGGCGGCTTTTAACGCGCTACCCCCTCAAGATAAAGCGCTGCTTGAGCGCACGGCAGAAAGAATTCGCCGTTTCGCGATAGCACAGCGCCGCGCGATTTCCCCGATGCAGATCGAAATCGCCGGCGGCCATGCTGGGCACGACGTGTCTCCCATGGATGTCGCTGGCTGTTACGCGCCAGGTGGCAGGTTCCCATTGCCTTCGTCGGTGTTGATGACGGCCGTTACGGCGCGCGCGGCCGGGGTCATCAAGGTGGTCGTTGCATCACCAAAACCAACTGCCATGACACTGGCGGCGGCTCATGTGGCCGGAGCCGACGTATTTTTGGCTGTCGGCGGGGCTCAGGCGATTGCTGCGATGGCCTATGGAACGGAATCAGTGCCGGCGTGCGATGTGATTGTCGGGCCCGGAAATCGTTGGGTGACCGCCGCGAAACAACTTGTGAGCGGTCGGGTGGCGATCGACATGTTGGCCGGTCCAAGCGAGCTTGTTGTCTTTGCCGACGACGGTGCGGACGCGACAACCGTAGCCTCAGATTTGTTGGCGCAAGCCGAACACGACACCGACGCCGTGCCCATTTTGGTTTCGACGTCTCCAAGGCTTATCGACGCGGTGAATCTGGAACTGGCCTCCCAGCTCGAGGAATTGCCAACCCGTTCGACCGCCAAAGAGGCGCTGAAGAATGGCTACGCGGTCGCAGTTCAGACCATCATGCACGGCATCGAAGCCTGCAATCGTATTGCCCCAGAACACCTTGAAGTCATGGTGACAGACGCGGGCAAGGTGGCACGTCAACTTCGGCATTATGGCGGACTGTTTATCGGACCCAACGCCGCTGAGGTGCTTGGTGACTACGGAATCGGTCCGAACCACGTGCTCCCTACCGGCGGCACTGCGCGCTATACCGGAGGCCTCTCGGTTGCAACTTTCTTGCGTATTCGAACTTGGATGCGGGTAGACCACCTTGAGGCCGCCCAAGACGTTGTGGCGGACGCGATTGCCCTGGCACGTCACGAAGGCCTTGAAGGCCACGCACGTTCTGCTCAGCGACGCTTATTGCAGTCGGAGTGTGACCAGAGTGCTGAGTAATTGCTGCAGGTTCTGACCTCGGTCCTCGGGGATCGGCCATTTGTTTCCAGTACGAATATCCTCGATCTGGCCTTCACTGACCGTGAACTCGATCAGCCCATCCAGACTCGCCTCAACCCTTCGCTGGCTCATGGCCGCTGAAAGCGCCTGGGCGTCGCGATGGCTGTTGTCGACAAAGAGTGCTTGCACCAGTGCATGTTGGCCTGAGGAAGCCGGACGAGGCGTCCACATGTAGCCCGCAAAAATCGAGAAAATCGATGCTGAACCAGGTGTGTCGGAAGAAACCGCAAACGCTGACATGGTCCGAAGGTCAAGTTTCGGATCGAAGGGTTTCCACCCGTCATGGAGCTCGACGGCTAGAAGGATCTCGATGGAAAACGCCGCCGATACGACGTGCATCCAGCGCATCCAGCGTTGTAGGTCTTCAAGAAACGGGCCCGAAAGTCCCTTAAATACCAAGGTGGCGCCGGTTGAGTTTCGTGCAACGCACTCCACTTGTTCGATGATCCAAATCAGCTCTTGCCGGACTTCCCGCAATGTTTTCTGCAATTTGTGGGTGCGAGTTTTATTCTCACCAGCGACAGCCATAAATTCACCCGTGCCTCGGGGATCCTGCATGCCGACCAAACGCTTTTCAAGCTGATCGAGCTGCTTGATGATGTGCTCGCGCTGGCGCAAACCCTCGGCGACGTCGGCTTGCCACCCTTTTTGGCCGGTCTGATTAATCTGAGTCAACAGGTCGTCATATTCCGCCTTCACTTTGACAAAACTCGGATCAATTTGAATGGCTTCGACTCGGGTCAAAGCGACTTCTAATGCCAAATTAATTGCTGCGTCAGATGAAAAATCTTCCAAAGACTTATGAACCTGCGGCGCCAAATCCAGACTCTGCAGGTCAAATCGGACTCCCTCGGGAGCGGGCGACATCAAGACGCGCGTGATTCCAGTCGGCTTAGTCGTGTGGTCCACCAACCGTTCGGCAAGCGGAGCGATAAGCAACCGTTCAACACGATGCGCCAGTGTTCGCGCCCCGTAACGTGGATCGACGGACTTTTCGGCCAGGTAATCGATCAGCGTCTCGTCGACGTCGACCATGACCTGCGCCTGCCTCAACCCCCTGCGCTCCAAAAGGCTCTGGAGCGTTCTACGTGCAATACGACGCAGGGCGTCCTTGCCAAGCGGTCTAAATGGCACGACGGCGTCAATACGATTAAATAGTTCAGGTCTAAAAAAATCCTCGGCGGCGCGCCGGTAATGCAACAAACGATCTCGATCGGTGGCATCGCTAAAGCCCAACCAGCGGTCTTCCGAATTAGCCCCAAGGTTCGACGTCAGAATCGCGATACAATTTCGGAAATCGACCACTCTGCCGGCGGCATCGGTGAGTCGGCCGTCGCCAAGAACCTGAAGAAGCAGGTCCAAGACCAAGGGGTGAGCTTTTTCAATTTCATCAAAAAGCAGCACACAATAGGGCTGAAGCCTCACCTTGCTTGTGAGCTCACCATCCGGGTTTCTTGGCGTGCCAATCAGCCGAGTGAGCGCCATGGATTCGGAAAATTCCGACATGTCGAACCGGACCATTCGATCGACCGAACCAAACAGATCGACCGATAGCGCGCGGGCGGTCTCGGTTTTACCGACTCCGCTGGGCCCGATAAAAAGAAATGAACCAAGCGGTTTACCTGGGTCTGATAAGCCCTGTTCGATCGTCGTCACCAACGAGGTTACGGCATTGACCGAGTCAGGCTGCCCGAACACGTGGTTGTCGTAATGAGCCCTGATTTCCTTGGAGGTTCTGCCGGTCCCCGGCCTCAAAATACTGACCGGAAGCCCTGTCTGTCGATTCACGACTCGAGCAACCGTGGCCGGGGTAATTCGAGCTTCTTCGAGGCTTTCGTCGTCATTCAGGGTTCTGAGCGCGTCGTATTGGCACTGTTTAATCAACCGAACAGCTTTGCCCGGAAAAGCGTCGCTATGGAAAAAACGACGGCCCAACTCAAGGACGGTCTCTACCGCGTCCGCTGTATAACGCACAGGGTGATGGCCTTCGATGTCCCGAATCAATTCGCTCAACACCGACAGCGTATCTTTTGGTGATAATTCCGGAACCTGAATACGGCGGAATTTGTCCACAAAACCAGGCGCCATGCTTCGGGCGAGCGCCCAGGTTTCTTCGGTGGCTTCCGCGATGATCGAAAACTGGTCTTGCTCAAGATACGGCTCGATGAATCGCGCCACATTCGAGTCCCCATGGCTTGTGCGCCCAGCACGCACAGTCCCCAACAGATCTTCGATGAAAAGCACATCGGTTCGGTCCGAGAGTTCCCTACAAAGCGCCTCAACCCGCTGTTCCCACTGACCAATGATGCTCATGCCGGCGATGATTCGATCACCACTGGTCTGCCAGATATCACGTCGTCCTTGATAGGCCTGATGTTGATGGAAGCCTCGTTTTGCGGCTTCGTGGATAATGGCTGTTTTTCCTACACCGGGCGGCCCAACCAGACAGATATTTCCCGGCCGCGTGCTCATTAGAGCCTCGACCAATTCACTGACTAATTTGTCGCGCCCATAAGCTGGTGGCAACGATTCGTCCTGCGCACGATGCGAAAGATTTGTGCTGACTTGCTGCAAGATGGTCGGGCGAGTGAGCCGTCCTTCGTCGGCCGGGGTGCCCTTGTTGGGATCAAAAGTAGGGAAACCAAGGTCGACCTCCATCGCGTCGATTTGGCCTGTGTAGGTGGTCGCCAAGGCGTCCAGATTCTCGACCAAATTTGCGTCCGCCCACTTCTGTGCCCAGTCGTAGACCGCCGAATAGAAATCGTCCGGGGTGTTCAGTGTGATGCACGCGCCGGGGATTTTGGGGACCCAAATCCGCTTCGGACCGTCGTCTTCAAGTGACCCAATCACCACGTGAGTTGTAGCGGCAAGGGTGACTGGCGGCCGATCAGGATCAATTTGTCGCGTGAATTCCACGTACACGCTTGTCAGATAGGGCGCGATTGGTGGAATTAATCGGTCCAAGTCTTCGGGCGCAAGGGTCTCATGAACAAGTTCGATTAGCCGAAACATCAACTCTTCTTTCAGCTGCGCGGGGCTTGACCCTTTGATGGGTATAGCGAGCTCAGCGACCCAAGGCATCGAGGCTTCGTAGAGGCCCTTTTTGGGCTGAGCGACATAAACGTAAAATACTTTTTTCATGCGTCAATCCCAGTCGCCTTCGGTCAGTTCCCAGACCAATTCACCGATTCGCGGCTCAAGTTCTTTCCATGGATCATCAGCGATTAATTTAATCGGCTTCTGTTCGGGCATGGTGATTTCGTGGGTTCGGAAATTAAATGTTCTGACCACCCGCGAGGTCGTGCGTCCCTCTTCAATCACATCGGGATATGGCCAAGCGTCGTAGGTTTCGAGGATATGCACATCCACCATGCCGTTCCCGTCCCCAGACACGATGCGCTGTTGACCGTCTTCGGCTCGCATCAACGGGCGCACGGCAAATCCTTCGAATTCCATCGCGATGACCCAGGCGCCTGAAGGGACGAGTGTTTCTTCCCAGAAAATCCGGTCCACATCGGCTGGCTGGTCTGGTGCTTTGGGTAGGCGGTCGTAGTCAGGAACCGGCCGCAAGAATGTGTAGGTCCAACCGCGTTCATTTGCCCGTTGTTTGTACCAGTCGATGAGGCGCGTTCTAAATTGGTCTTCGGGCTGACGGCTGACAAGGAATACCACCACGTGGTCCGGGTCCTCGTAAGAGCCACGCAGCAGATTAAGCAGGGTTCGATCCACGCGTTCCGATAGTTCGCTAATTCGTTCGGTTAAATCCGAAGAAAGGGCAAAAGTGCGGGCGTGGAACGCTTCGTTCGCAAGGTCTTCAAGCGCCGCAAGTTCGATGGAAATATCGATCACAGGTTCAACGACTTTACGCGCACGATCCGCCCGAGCTGCGTGGTCCGCTGCGTTGGGGTCGGTCCAAAAGTTGGGCGAAAGACTTGAGGTGTCAAAATGCGAAATCTCCCACTCCAAATCACCAAATACATTTGTGAACGTGTAATATTGGAGCCGCCTTCGTAGCTCCGCAATTGAATCTATTTCGCGTAATAAAAGCTGTCGTGCACTCGAAACAGTAACGTCCCCGGCGACCTTTTCGACTTTGAAATCCAGCGTTGCCTTCGCCAGATCCTCGCCTTTAACCGAAACACGAACCAGCCGAGATTCATTGGCGTCAGGCGGGTTGTCGGAAAGCAGCTGCGCCAGTGGCCACACCAGTTGTTGGTCGAGGACCCGCTTGAGAGGTCGAGCTCCGTATTTTTCGCTGATGCCTCGGCTTGCGACCCAATCCACGACTCGGTCGCCAAACTCCAAATCAACGTCCTGCGCCCGTATGCCGTCACGCTGAGCGACGGCCTTCAATTCCCGTGCTGCGATCAACGCCACAGTGCGGGCGCGAAGGGGACGAAACGGAATGAATTGGTCGATGCGTGCCAGAAACTCGGGGCGGAAGAAACGCTCGGCTTCTTTGCGGAAATGACTCGCGTAGGAAGTTTCAGTGTCGGCTTGCTCAAAGCCAATGGCGGGGCGAAGCGTGTCCACCCCCAAATTGCTTGTCATCACGATGATCGTGTTTTGAAAGCGCGTGGTTTTTCCATTCACGTCGGTCAGCCGGGCTTCCCCGAGGACCTGCAGCAAGAGGTCAAACACGTTTTGATGCGCTTTTTCGAGCTCATCCAGCAGCACCACGCAAAACGGTTGACGTCGCACTGGACCAGTCAAATCCCCATCTTCGCGACCCTCCCCAACCAAACGCGCGTAGGCGTCGGCGTGGGAGTACTCGCTCATGTCCAAGCGAATCATGCGATCTGGACTGCCAAACAAATAGGATGCCAGTGCCCGTGCGAGCTCGGTCTTTCCGACGCCGGTTGGGCCAACAAAGAGGAAAGATCCAAGTGGACGGTCTTCGCTCGCCAGTCCTGCTTTGGTGATTCCCACAACATCAGCGACGCGTTTAACCGCGTCTTCCTGACCCATCACTCGAAGCTCAAGTCGTGCCCGAACTTCGTTAAGATCCAAGGTTAGTTCATCGTCAAGCAACAGCGCAGACAGCCCCGTGTCCTGGCAAAAGCTCTGAATCATATGTGGAACGTCGATTTTCGAAATCGACAGATTTGACGCCTGGCGAACGGTTCGACCCACAAAATCGAGAGTTCGTCCGACCGGGCTTCCCTCGGTTGCAAAGCGCTTCTGAAGCCCCCAAGCTCGAGTGATCGCTTCCTCGGTGACAATGATTTTCAGCCTGGCACCCAGCCGTTTCGATGCTTTTTGAACGATTGAAAACGAAACGTCTAAAGGCGGGTTCTCCACTCGAATCACGGTAAAACATCGTGCGAATCCCACATCTCGTCGTTCGATCTCGTTCCACTCTTCTACGGTCGCCTCGGCCACAACTCGGATTTGTCGGTCTTGCAGCGTGGGCTTCAAAAATTGCGCGAGGTTATAATCGCTACCGACGTATTTTCCCGCATCGAGCGATTCGATGAGGCGCCCCATATACAGGACGTCGTCGCATTCTTTGATTTCGGCCAGGGTCAGTCGACACTGCTCCTGCCAACCCGGCGAGGTGGGATCAGTCGAAACCATGCGGGGAGCGTCCGAAAACCAGATTCGGTTTTCCGGCTGTTCCTGCTTGGTTTGTTCGTGCGCCAGATGTTTAATCAGCGCGGTTTTTCCGACACGCGACGGGCCCACCAGAACAACCACCGATGGCTTATTGGCCATCAACATGTTTCGCAGCTCTTCCAGCAAATCGTCGCGCTCGAAGACTTCGTGGATTCCTCGCACGTCCGCTTCGTCAGGCGTTAGCGCCGACCAACATTGCGCGATTCGGTCCAAAGTGGGTGTCGAGAACTCCCGCAGGTTAGGGTCGGCTTCAAATTGCTCGTCTTCAAAGCCCTCCGACCATAGCGCATCGGTGTTTACGCGCTGCAAATCCAATGGCTCAAATTCGATCTCGAGGTCCATCACATCAAATTGATCAGGGATCGGGCGCTGCAGCAACAAGTGATGACTGTGCAGTCTCAGCTCTGAAATCAGCTCGTCCAACACAAATTCAAAGGGTGTGATTGGGCTCCAATAGTCCTCAGATTCTTCTTCGTCTTCCGCATCGAAATCTTCGAAATAGGCGTCGTGTTCGTCCGGAGTAGGACGGAGGCTTGTAAACGCACCGAACGCGGGAAGTCCGATCCGCAAAATCCCGCCGGGCAACGCGGTCATCGTAACGTACGTGTCTAGCCAAACCTCGGTTTCTTCCAGTCGAGGCGAGGTCCCCGAAAACCAGTCGTAGGCCGCCGACCGAAAGACTGGGAGTCGTCGACGTTTGATATAGGTTCTGCCAGGCGGCCAAATCGTCCAGAGCGTACGGGGGTGCAGGCGGCTGAGGACGTCCTTCAGACCCTCCGACAATTCGGCGAGGGCATCTGCGGGCGACGCACCGGTGCCTGCCATCTCGGGGTCGCAGAGAGTCTGTGCGATGACAACATCCCCTGCGTCGCCTTCGGAGGCAGCTGGGTAGTGACGAATTCCGACCGGAAAAATGAGTTTCATGGATTAAATTTCTGTTTCGTAAGGGAAACGAAAATGGAAAAGCACGAATGCTTGGCCTATGTGCCAGATTGAGACGTCTGGGTCACCCATCTTGAACACTTCGCCGCCCACTTCTTGGGGAGGGTAAAGCGACGAGGCCCAGCCAATGCTGATTCGGAAATCGTCTTGTATCGGGAATTCCATCTCGGCTTTCAGTTCGAGACCGGGACGCAAAAAGTGAGTGGGCGAGGGCAGGGTTGTCGAATTGATGTAGGCGTAGGACAGCAAAAGTCCGGCACTGACATCTAACCGCGGAGATTCAGAAAGCGCGAGTCCAACGGAAATCGGCTTGAAATTGATGCCGAAAATTCCAGTATTCTGCGTTTGTGGGGACAAGACTAATGACTCCGGCAGCCACCAAAGGGGCGAATAGCGTATCTCACCCCGCATGCTTTTTGCTTGTTTACGGTACTGCCGTGGAACTCGATCAATATTTTTCCGGATAAACGCCGCGTCCAGAGCGGCAAAAACATTGACGCGAATACCAGGATGAATCAACTGGTCGTCTGCGACCGGGCCAAAAAACATGAACGCGGTGGGCCCGATTCCCACGTTTACAGGAACGGTTATCTTTTCTTTAAGACGTAAAGACGTATTTCGTTTTCTTGGCTTTCCTGCTGCGAATGCACTCGAGAAAAACAACGAAAATATTAAAACAAATGGAATTATTTTCCATGCATTCATGAGTGGTCCTCCAAGCCGTAGTCCTTGATTTTGTAGAGCAAGGCGCGGTGGCTTATCTCGAGTAGTTTCGAGGCACTTGTCCGGTTCCCGCGAGTCTTTTCCAAAGCCCGTTTGATGAGCACGCTTTCTAATGCCGCGGAGAGTTTTTTAATCGAAAGCTCCTCGCCGTTGAAAATCTGGGCGAGTTCGTCCTTGGACTCTCGAATGCGCTCGGGCAGCAGAGAAACGTCAATCGTATCGCCCTGAGACAACACAACACCGCGCTCGATGCAGTTTTGGAGCTCTCTGACATTTCCTGGCCATTCGTATTCGACCATGGTCTTCATCGCTGCGCCATCTAGTCCTCGGATTTTAGTTCCGAGTTTACGATTCTGAATGGCGATAAAATGTTCAACGAGCGCGTGAATATCTTCGGGTCGTTCGCGCAAGGGCGGGACCTTAATCTGAATGACATTCAGACGATAATAAAGGTCCTCACGAAAGCTCCCTTCCTTGACTCGGTCGGCCAAATCCCTAAGCGTCGCTGCAATCACACGCACATCTACTGGGATGGTTTTGGTGTCCCCAAGCCGCCGAATTTCGCCTTCTTGGAGCACTCGTAATAACTTGACCTGAAGCGCCGGCGACAGCTCGGCGACCTCGTCCAAGAATATCGTACCGCCGTGCGCCTCTTGAAACAGACCCCGTTTGTCGCCGTGGGCGTCCGTGAAGGCGCCACGAACGTGGCCAAACAGTTCGGATTCCAAGAGGTTTTCGGGGATCGCACCGCAGTTCAGAGGGACCCAGGGGCCTTCGGCACGTGGGGACAGCCGATGGATCGCTTTGGCGACCAGTTCCTTTCCCGTGCCCGACTCGCCGGTCACCAAAATTGTTGAACCGTAGGGGGCGACCTTCGCGATCGTGTCCAGCACCCGGCTCATCTTGTCGCCACGTCCCACGATTTCAGTAAATGGGTCGTCGGAGATGCCACGCTTCAAGTGCTCGTTTTCGCGCTTGAGCTGCAAGCGTTCGACGGCTTTGGCCATAACCAGCAGGATTTCGTCCTTCTGGAACGGCTTGTCGATATAGTCGTAAGCTCCGCGTTTAATCGCCTGAATCGCCATGTCCCGGTTGCCAAACGCCGACATCATAATGACTGTCGCATCGATGTCTCGCTGCTCAAGTTCATCGAGCAGTTCGAGTCCACCCAACTTGGGCATGCGCACGTCAGAGAGCACCAGGTCGTAGGGGTTCACCATCAGGTCTTTGAGCGCTTCCTCCCCGTTGGATGCCAGTCGGACCGTGTAGCCTTCTTTTTTGAGAAGGATGGACAGCATGTGCCGAATGGGTTCTTCGTCGTCAATAACGAGGACGCGTAATGGTTTGGGTTCATCCATGCGAGGTCACGGGGTTAGTTTGGACCCGGGACCATAACACAGCGGCGACCTCCGGGAATCATCTTTTGCCAATCGCGAATCACCTATTGACGGCAACCAGTTTTCTTTCGCGAGCGAGGTGTGGTAGCGAATCATCACAGGTACAGAGCAGTTCAGTGGCTTGGAGAAACGACGTGGCGATTACAGCAGAAAAGATTTGGTTCGACGGCGAAATGATCGCGTTTGAGGACGCGAAAATTCATGTGCTCACGCACACGCTGCACTACGGATTGGGCGCGTTTGAGGGCATTCGTTGCTATAAACGAGGCAATAATCGGAGCGCGATTTTCCGCCTCGAAGACCATATCCGCCGTTTGTTCGAATCGTGTCATATCGTAACCATCGATATCCCGTTTACGCGCGAACAGATCGTCCAGGCATGTATCGACACCGTGAAGGCAAATAATTTTGAAGACTGCTACGTGCGTCCGGTGGTTTTCCTGGGGCATGGCGAGATGGGGCTGTCGGCGATGAGCAACAGAGTTCACGTCTCGGTGATCGCGTGGAAATGGGGCGCTTACCTAGGCGACGATGGCCTGAATAACGGCATCCGGGGCAAAGTTTCGAGCTTCTCGCGCAACCACGTCAATGCAGTGATGGCTAAGGGCAAGATCAACGGACATTACGTCAACAGTATCCTCGCCAAGCGAGAAGTGATGGCGCAAGGATACCAAGAGGCCATTATGCTCGATACCGATGGCTACGTTTCGGAAGCCTCGGGCGAAAATATTTTCATCGTGCGTGATAACCTCATCATCACAACGCCAGTGGGCATGTCGATTTTGGACGGCATCACCCGTCATACCATCATGAAGTTGGCGCAAGAACGAGACATGCAGGTCAAAGAACTGCGATTCACTCGGGACATGTTGTACGTGGCCGACGAAGTGTTTGCGGTTGGAACGGCGGCTGAGGTCACACCGATTCGAGAGATCGACGACCGCGCCATTGGAACAGGCAAACCTGGCCCGATCACAAAGGCGCTTCAAGCTGCCTACTTCGACCTGGTTCGCGGAAATTCAACCGACCATAATGAGTGGTTGACCTACATTAATTAAACAGAGCAAATTGTACGAAATACACGGGCGCATGAGCGCCCCTTTTTTTGACCGAGGGACCCCATGAACGATTATAACAGCCTTGTGAAAATCCTAGGATCACAGGCGGATAGCCTGCTTGGACATGAGTCAAAGACGATCTCAAAAGATGTCTTGCATCATCCCGGTCCTGATATTATTGACCGTATTTATTCGCACACAGACCGTTCGCCCCAGGTACTGCGAAGCATTCAGACGTTGTTGGGCAACGGCCGTCTCAGCGAAACCGGATACCTGTCGATCCTTCCTGTCGACCAAGGCATTGAGCACGCCGCGGGTGCTTCTTTTGCTCCCAACCCGATTTATTTCGATCCAGAGAACATCGTGAAGCTCGCGTTGGAAGGCGGCTGTAATGCCGTCGCTTCGACCTTTGGCGTGCTTGGTTCTGTTGCACGCAAGTACGCTCACAAGATTCCGTTTGTGGTGAAAATCAACCACAACGAGTTTCTGTCTTACCCGAATAGTTACGACCAAATCATGTTCGGCACGATCGACCAAGCTTGGGATATGGGCGCCGTTGCTGTGGGAGCAACAATTTATTTTGGCTCGCCAGAATCAAAACGTCAGATCGTCGAGGTCGCCAAAGCGTTTGCTTATGCCCACGAAAAAGGAATGGCTACCATTCTTTGGTGTTACACCCGAAACTCAGCGTTCAAGACTGGTGGCAAGGATTATCACACCTCCGCCGACCTCTCGGGCCAAGCCAATCATTTGGGCGTGACGATTCACGCGGACATCATCAAACAGAAACTGCCCGAGTCCAACGGTGGTTATATGGCTGTCAAACACGAAGACGGCAGCTCGTTTGGGAAGACACATGCGAAGGTTTACTCGGAGCTGTCGTCAGACCATCCGATCGACCTGACGCGTTATCAGGTGGCCAACTGCTATATGGGTCGTTTTGGTTTGATCTCAAGCGGTGGTGCGGCTGGAGCCAACGATTTCCAGGATGCCGTTGCAACTGCCGTGATCAATAAACGTGCGGGCGGAATGGGTTTGATTCTGGGCCGAAAGGCGTTCCAACGTCCTTTCACCGAAGGTGTTCAGTTGCTCAATTCGGTCCAAGATGTTTATTTGTGCGATCAAATTAATATCGCTTGAGGTAGCCCATGAAGACTAAACTTTTAATTATTGGAATAATCGCGGCAACGAATATTGGGTGTTTTGGCAGCGGAGATGTCGTTGGTTATGCGATGAATCGAACGGTTGATAAGGCGACCGATCGTGTAGGCGAGCGCATCGGTGATGCGGTGGCGGCAAGTATGCTCGCTAATAATCCGCAGCTTTTTTACGCGTATTCGATGAGCGTCTTTCAAATGACGTTTTATCAGGGCGGCTTTTACCAATATGGGGCAAACGACTTTGAACCCGGCCAATGGGTTCGCTTTTCGGTGACAGGTTATTCGGAAGCCAACACGACCGAACGAGCGTTGCTGAAACGCAATGAAGATGGTTCGGAATGGTGGCGCGTCGAGACGAAGTCGGCGACCGATGATGGGGGCGAGGATATCGTCGTTATCGAAGCGCAATTTACGGCTCCAGACGAGTCAGGAACACGCCGAGTGATTCGTATGCGCTCTTTGCTGCCTGGTAATACCGAGCCTTCTGAAGTTCCAATCACCGAAGAAGACAGCGACCGCTGGGTAGTTCAGGGTGGCCGCAATCTCACGAAAGAGAGCGCAGAGGGTATGAAAGTGGGCTCGACGGTGGTCGTGACACCCGCGGGAAAATTCAAATGTGACCAGTTCCAGACCAAATCCGGTAAGGCAACGCTGAATTGGTTCATGAACGAGGACGTTCCAGGCCGATTTGTCCGTTATACGCAGGAAGAGGACGGGGCCGTTCGTTATACCAACGAGCTAGTGGCTCAGGGCACTGACGCTACGAAATCGAAGCTGGGAACGTTTTAGTTTCAGTTTTAAAGGTGTTCGATGATCGTGAATTCGTCATCGTTAAGCGCGCGGCGGATGGCCTCAACATGGTCGTCTCCGCGCGTTTCTAGTTTCAGCTCGACATGGGTGGTGCCAAACTGGTCGCCGGACGTGAAGGTCCGGTTGTGGTGGATCTCGAGTACGTTGGCTTTGAGACGTCCCACGACGGTCAAAACATGAGCGAGAGCACCGGGCGTGTCGGTCACTCTTAGGCTAAGCCTGCAAAGACGTCCCGTCGCCACCAGGCCTCGCTCGATGATTCTAGAAATCACATTCACGTCGATATTACCGCCACAAATCAGCGCGCAGATTTTCTTGCCAGGAAGGTGGACTTTGCCAGCGAGCAAGGCCGCCAGCGACGCGGCTCCGGCTCCTTCGGCAAGAGTTTTCTCTTGTTCCAGTAAGACCAAGATGGCTCGCGCGATCTCGGCCTCTGAGACAGTGACCATATCGTCAATTTGATGGTGTATTTGCTCGAACGGAACCTTGCCTACTTTCCGAACTGCAATTCCGTCAGCAAGGGTTTGTGCTGCCGCAATCTGGATGACCTCGTTATTCTGCAGCGCAGTCTTCATTGAGGGCAAAACTTCCGGCTCCACACCGATAATCTGTACATCGGGACGCAGCGATTTTACTGCAGCCAGAATGCCGCCGATCAGACCGCCACCACCAACTGCGACCAAAATCGCGTCGATATCTGGCACTTGTTCCAGAATTTCGAGGCCGACCGTGCCTTGTCCGGCCATGATGGCCGGATCGTCAAAGGGATGAACAAAAGTCCGGTTTTCAACCGCCTGAAGTTCTTTGGCGTGTGCATAGGCAGCGTCATAATTGGCGCCATGCAGCACGATCTCCCCCCCAAAACTCTTAGTGCGCTGGACTTTGACCAAAGGCGTGCCCTCCGGCATCACGATCTTGGTGCTGATCCCAAGCCGCGCTCCGTGCATCGCCACAGCCTGCGCATGGTTTCCGGCCGATGCGGCGATGACACCACGTGCGCGCTCGTCGTCGGTTAGAAGGGCCAGTTTGTTTGCAGCCCCGCGCTCTTTAAACGAGCCGGTGGACTGCATATTATCCAGTTTTAGATAGACCTCGCATCCAAGCTGTTCGCTCAATAGAGCGCTGTGCGAGCAGGGCGAATAGAAAATATGAGGCCGAATTCGGTCCCAAGCCTGTTCGACATCTTGAAGTGAAATAGGGCGGGTCATCGGAAGAGTCGACGACGAAAGAGAGCAGCCAAAAAGAACCCAATCACGGCCGTTGCGCCATTTTTATAGTCATCATCGGAGGACATTTCACCGTCGCAAAAGAACGGCTCGATCTTGTCATCGCTCGGCGCTGTGGGGTCTGTTGGGTCAGGACTGCCGGTCCCGTTATTTCCCGTCGAATTATTAACCGCGTTATTTGAACCGACCGAATTATTGGTGCCGGTTGTCATATTATTTGTGCTGGTGGTCGCGTTATTCGTGCCATTATTTGTCGCGTTATTTGTAGGCGTAGATCCCACGCAGCTGTCGGTATTCAGGGTGCAGTCGTTGTTGCACCGCAAGACACCTGAAGGCAATCCAATGCTGACGCAGGTTTGTCCGCCCAACGAGATACCATCGCAGTCTTCGAAGGGGGCCTCGATGGTGCCATTCCCACAGGGGGTCGACATCATGTTCCCGGGATTGGAAGCGGTGAACGCTGGATTCGCGTCGCCGATGACCCAAGTGCATTGGGGGTCTCCGAGTTCGACGCCGTTCGGATAACCGTCACCGTCCGAATCGAGGTCGTTTGCGCATGCGTTCAGCCAGACCACGTCCTGCGCCTCAATTCCACCAACACCAGAAAGCCCAGCGCCCTCGATATCCAGACCGAATGGGTTTCGGGCGCCACCGTTGGCGTTGACGTGACAGACGTTGCAGTTGTCGCCACCGTTGGGCAGCTGAAGAAGGCGGAAGCTTCGTGCTTCAGCCGTGTTCGGGCTGAAGATCAAAACCAGGGTAGCGACCAGCAAGATATGTTTCACGCAAGCTCTCCTGCACAACTATAATTTACGTGTAAGATAATAGCCGACATCCATGATGTGGTCCAACCCTGAGAACGATTTGGGTTTGTGCCAACGCTCAGGCGGCAAGGCGAGGGAATAATGACAGTGAAACATCCTGACGCGACAGAAACGATGATCATCACCCGCGATCGTTTCACGGACCATGACACCTGTTTGACCGTGGCAAACGGCATCATTGTCTCGCAGACGAGTTCTCCTCGTGCGCCATCGCAAGACATCAGCAAACCTGAAAATCAGCGTTATATTATTCACGAAGTCGTGGGCAGAGGAGGCATGGCGACTGTTTGGCGAGCCATCGATGCGGGTATGGGAAGGGAAGTGGCCATCAAGGTAGCTCGGCCGGAAAAGGCGGACGAGATTCTACGTGAGGGCCGCATCATCGCGGGGCTTCAGCACCCAAACATTATTCCAGTTTACGATATCGCGACACTCGACGACTCCCGGCCGTTTTACGTGATGAAACTTTTGATCGGCCGCACCTTAGACGAGTTGGCGTCGATTCCGTTGGTGCGGCGAATCGATATTTTGAAGCAAGTGTGTTTGGCGGTTCATTTCGCGCACGACAAGGGTGTGATTCACAGAGACATCAAGCCAACAAATATCATCGTCGGCGAGTTGGGCGAAGTGTTCTTGGCGGATTGGGGCATTGCGCGATTCGAGGATGAACCTGTGGATACTGCGGTCATACTCGGGACTCCTGGGTTCCTGGCACCGGAGCAATTTTGCGGTGAGTCTGTGGGCGGGGATTACGCGACCGACGTTTGGGCGCTTGGGTGCACGCTTTGTCATTCGTTGATCGGGCGGTCACCTTTTCCCACGGAGTTGACGGCGATGCTGCATGCCTATGCGATTCAAAAACCGCCTCAGATGCCTTCGGATTTGGCTCCGGAGTTATGCGCGATTATTGGGCGCGCTTTAGAATTTGATCGCGGTGACCGATACAAGTCAGCGTTGGAGATGGCGAACGACCTTCAGGAGTTCCTTGAGGAACACCGCGATCGACAGTCTCGTTTTGCGAGTGCAGAGGCATCTTGGATCGAGGTGCAACCCATGTTGAAAGCACTTGAGGCCTCGTGGGCAAGCCTAGATGCCGCTCCACCCTTGGGCATTTCGGGTGTCGACGAGATTAGGTTTTTGCATGATCGCAGGAAACGCGAGGTCGAATTCCAGACCGACTTCGCCTCGATCCAACAACGTCTCGCAAGGATTCTAGCCGAAGCGCCGGACCACGAGTTGGCGTCCTTCCGCCTGAGCGGGATGTATTGGCGGCGCATGACGGACATGGAGCGCGAAACCAAACACGTGGATGCTGCCTACATGGAGAGATTGGCCTTTGAAACCCGGCCCGACCTGGTGGGGATTTGGGATCGCCTTGCCGAGCTGTTCCTTACGGGCTCAGGAACGGTTCGAGTTCTCAAATCAAGAAATCATCCCGTTCAGGACGAAGCTCTAGTCTTTGAGGGCGCACTTCCGTGTCGGCTCCCCCTCCGTCGGGGGGCCTATGTCGTCGCATTTGAGGATCAAAATCTGCAGACCGTCCACGCGGTTCAACTCCAGCGAGGGGAGGTCCGGACCATCGAGTCAGTCTTGCGTAGCGTTCCCGAAGGGTTCTGTGTGATCGGCAACGGGAGTCAAGTTTTTGCGATTCAACAAAACCCGGTTGCGGTCGGTGATTATCTGGATTTTCTGAATGCAATTCCACATCACGACGCCAAAAATCACTTGCCAGTCTTGCACGACGGCCGTGCCTACATGGAGTTTGGTGGCGGACTCTGGAGGCTTCTCGAGGCCGACATCGAGGGGGATCGCTGGGACCCAGATTGGCCCATGTTGATTGTCAATTATCTCGATTCACAGGCCTATGCGCAGTGGTTCGGAAGGCTCCATGGTGTTGCCGCGAGGTTGCCCACAGTTGCGGAGTGGGAATATGCTGCACGCGGGGAGACCCAAAGGGAATACCCATGGGGCGACTATTTCGATCCATCGTTTTGCGTGATGCGCGAATCTCCGCAAAATCCGGGAACTCCATCGCCGCTGTCAGAAACGACAGCCGACGTGAGCCCGCTCGGGGTGCGGCATATGTCAGGCAACGTTGGAAACTGGACGTCCACGACGATAGGCAATCGGAATGTTTATAAGGGCGCGTCGTACCAATCGATGGCCGAAATGTGTCGAATATCGACAAAAGCTTCTGCTTTTCCGCACGAGCGACAACCTCATATAGGCCTGCGATTGGCCTTCGAACTGGCCTAGATCGTTGTTCTGAGCGATAGTCGACCTGGTCGAAGCTGCACAGTCCGAGGTTGAGTTTAATGGACACACGGATAGGACAATTGGCGCTTGCACGGGGCATGGTAAGTTTACAAGACTTGGTGGTCTCGGTTGCCGCCGCAGCGAGCGGTAACCGCTCGCTTGACGACGTTTTGTTGATTCGTGGTCACCTTTCTCATCGCGTGATCGAAGATTTACGAATCGAGCTGGACTCGGGGGTCTCATTACACGCCGAGTTGGAGCATGGCGAGACGATCGTGATCGACGAGATCGCTTCGGCTCGGGCGCACGTCGAGACCATGGCGGCCGTGCCGATCATGAATGAACTCAGCGATGCGACTCTTGCGCTCGACGGCGAGGCTCGCTACGCGATCCGAAATGAACTGGGTAGGGGAGGGATGGGCGTGGTTATGATTGCCCAAGATCGTGTGCTCCACCGTGATGTCGCGCTCAAATACCTGCTGCCCGAATCGCAAAATGAAAAAGGCCGCGCACGTTTAACGCTAGAGGCCCAAGTGACCGGACTGCTGGAACATCCCAGCATCACCCCCGTTTATGATATGCGGTCTACGGCGACAGGCGAACCGTTTTACGCCATGCGCGTGGTGCGCGAGAGAAGCCTTGAGGCGATGTTAGATGCGGTCCGCAAAGGAACCGAAGAATCCCCGAGTATCCCGTTTTTCTGTCAGGTTTTAAGGCAAGTAGCGCTCGCGATGCAATATGCCCACGATCGCGGCGTCGTGCATCGAGACCTGAAGCCCGAGAATATTCTGGTCGGTCGTTACGGCGAGGTCTATGTCATCGACTGGGGCATCGCAAAAATCGTGGGCAAGGACCTCGGGTTAAAGACCACCGAAAAAATTGTGATGGGCGCACTAATTGGTACCCCGCGTTATATGGCTCCTGAACAAGCCCGTGGTGATAATGACGCTGTGGATGGCCGAGCAGACGTTTATGCATTGGGGGCGATTCTTTACGAATTGCTAACCCTCAAGCCGATTTTCCAAGCCGACCACGTGCTCGCCTTGTTGTTTCAGGTGGTTCAACAAGCGCCGGTTCCACCATCGGAACGCGCGCCCGATAGAAATGTGCCGCGGGCCTTGGAGCAGATTTGCCTTCACGCCGTCGCCAAAGCGCCTGAAGACCGATTCCAAACAGCACAGGCATTTGCCGACGAAATTGACCTGTTTCTAGAGGGCGTTAAGGACCGCGAACGAAGGCAGGAGCTGGCCGAAGAAGCGTTGATGATGGCCGAGCAGTCACGCGCTGTTTTCGATGATGTCCGTGCGCAATACCGACTGGTCGTTCGCGAACTCGAAGAAGAAAGAAAACGGGTTCCGTCCTGGGCTCGAGGCGAATCCAAGGATCACCTGTGGCAACTCGAGCAGCAGGCAGAAGACTTAGAGATCGAAATCGAACGTCGGTTCTCGGAAACGGTTGGGGCATTTTCACATGCATTGGTTCATATTTCTGACATGCGAAGTGCTCGGTTAGGTCTTGCCCGGCTCTATTGGGAGCGGTTCGAGGAGGCCGAGAACTCTGCTCGTCTGGCGGACGCGGCCTATCTGGAAGGGTTGGTCCGGCAATATAACGATGGGCCGTTTGACCGTATGCTGGAAGGCAACGGCGAACTCAACTTAACGACCGAGCCCAGCGGCGCCCGCGTTGAGGTGTTTCGATACGTGCAGCAAAATCGCCGGTTGGTCGAGTGGCTGCACGCTGAACTTGAATCGCCGGTCAACGATGCCGAGTTATCCCACGGCTCTTATGTAGCGGTGATATCGGCGCCAGGACATCGCGCTCAACGACTGCCGATCGCAATGGGCCGTGTCGCGGACGTGAATGTTCACCTGCGATTGCTGAAGCATGACGAGATACCAGCGGACTTCCTGTTCATCCCAGGTGGGAAATTTAAGCGAGAGTCGGGAGAGGAGCATGTCGACGCGTTTGCGATCATGCGGGCTCCTGTAACAGTGGGTGAATATCTCGAATTCCTGAACAACGTGAGCCTCGAAATCGCAAACGCACATTTACCGCGGGTGGAAGAAAACGAGGCGTATTTCAAGCAAAACGCGGCCGGGAAGTGGCAACTTCCGGATGAGGATGCGGAAGGCGACGTTTGGCGTTTGGATTGGCCGATGTTTCTGGTCAGTTTTCACGATGCCGAAGCATTTGCAGTCTGGCGCGGAGCGCGTGACGGCGTTGTTTATCGACTGCCCAGCGCGTTGGAATGGGAAAAAGCCGCACGGGGTGTGGACGGGCGTGTTTTTCCTTGGGGAAATCATTTTGACGCAACCTTTTGTTGCATGCGTGAAAGCCATCAGGGACGTCCCACGCCCATGCCCACTGGAAGTTACGAAACCGATCGCTCACCCTATGGGTTGGTCGATGTGGCTGGAAACATCGCGGAATGGACATCCTCGCTTGAGTCAGCGGATGACGGAGAGCGAGGAATCGGGAAGGGAGCCTCATTTAACTCAATGGCCCTTATGTGCCGGCTCGACATGCATTTTGCCAGTCCGCGGTCATTTCGCTACGTGCATTACGGATTCAGATTGGCGATGGACGTCCCACACCCGTAGCTGCTGAACCTGCGGGGATTTTTGAATAACAGCTTGGGGTGTCGTACACTCGCGACAATCAAATGTATGGAGAATGCTAATGCGCTGGAATTTACTGTTTTTACTGCTCCTCGCTCCCGCTTGTGGCTCGGACGAATCGGTGGATGTCGCAAACGGACGTACCGATGCGGAGACCGATACCAACAATTACACCGACATGGGTCCCGGCGAGCCGGACGCATCGAGTACTAATAACTCGACCGGGGCAACCAATAACGATTCGAACTCGCCCGACAGTAGTTTTGAGGTTTCCGATGCGCGCGGGTTACCTATTCCCAGCGGACCGGGGCGCCAAGGACGAGTGGTGGGCGACCAATTCGCCGGAGCGCTTGGCTGTGTCTCTGGAGTAAGGCTGTCGGTCGACTTTGGGCCAGAGTCGGAAGTCTTCTACGTGAGTCCCGAAGGCCGAGGTGACGGCAGTTTGGAGAATCCCAAGGCGCTTGAAAACCTTGAGATTAAAGCGGGCGACGACGTAATCGTGGTCATGGAGCCCGGCGAATATGCGGCGCTGCCGTCCATCACCGGGGCCACCTCAGTAACGTTTGTAAGCGCGTGTTGGCGCAGTGCCTCGATTCGTTTGAATCAGGCGTGGAGCATCGACGCTTCTGATCGTGTGATCTTTGCGAACGTTGAGCTTCGCGCCTCTGGCTCCGACGGTATCGTTGTCGCGGCTGATTATGTGGGCCTGGTAAACTCGGTGGTGACCAGTTCGGCCAAGACCGGTGTGGCCGTGAAAGCGACCGGCGGCATCTTGAATGTGGTTCAGTCAGCGTTTGATGGTTTTGGTGACCAAGTCGAACTCGACGGCGTGACTGCATCATTTACAACCACATCTTTCCAAGGCTTTGGCGACCATGCCGTAGTTGCAACTGATGGTGCTTCGCCCACTCAGGCACCTTTCAGAAACCTGCTGACGGTTGCCGATTCGGCTTTTGGTAATAATGGTCCCGTCGATGCCGCGATCAAACTGGATACCAGTGCCGTGATCGGATCCAATGTTATTTTTGAAGGGTTGGAGGCCAAATCAGCCGTAGATTCGGGCGCCGCTATTCAGGCAACCAGCGCGGTCGTGCGATTGGATAATGCGACAATTTCTAGCTCTGCGACGGGAATTCGCACCGCAGGGACAAGGATCTGGCTGTCAAAAACTAAATTTTCTGACCTGAAAAACCGGGCAATTCTGGCGCGTCAGCTCGATACCAATGGCCTTGGTGACCTGTCGAACAGAAGTCTACCTGTCTTTCAGACTCAGACATTCTTCCCAGGTAGTGAAGCTGTGATTGCCGGCACCAAGAAGTTCTTGAGTGCTGAGGCATTTCCGGGGCATGTGTTCATTCCCGGTGACATGTTCATTCCGGGTGACATGTTCTTTCGCGCCAGAAATTTCATTCCGGGCGATATGTTCATTCCGGGCGATATGTTCATTCCCGGCGACATGTTCATTCCCGGCGATATGTTTGCTTTGGCGCTTGGCGGCGCAGATTATTTTGCCGCAGTTCGACTCAATGATGTCAGCGTAGATAACGCTGGTGTAGTCGGCGTTGATTTGCGTGACGTGGGGGGCCTGTTCGCCGACGTAAGAGTCGACGGCACATTCCAATCGGTCGCGGTGGGTGCGACCACAACAGCTGGTGATGGCATCTTCGCAGACAAGCCCGCGTTCATGAGCCTTCTACGTGTTGATCTTTCCGACAACGGTGGCAGCGGCGTCCGTGTTTATGACCGCGGAGCCAACATGGGGGCTTTCGCCATGAGCGACTCGATTCTGTTCAATAATGGCTCAGGCGGCGTCGTTGTTGTGGCCGAGTTTGGTTCAGAGCCCAAAGTCATCCCAGAGATCGCTTCCTCAACCTTCGTTAAAAACGGTGGTGTGGGCGCGTTCGTCGCAAACCTAAGTGTCAATGTCGATAACTCACAGTTCCTTCTCAGCCGGAACGTCGCCCCCAACTCAACGGTTTCTGAAGGCGACGGCTTTGTAGTGGTCAACAGTCCACAGGCGGTCATGACCAATTCCGATTTCATCGGTAATAATCGATATGGATTGATGGTTTCGGAAGTAGCCGACGGACAGGTGGACCAATGCAACTGGGCCAGAAATGGTAATGAGGGCGGAATCGCAGACTCTAACTCGGCTATGACCGGCGACTCAGCGCCTAACATGGCCTCTAGTCTTTCGTTGTCACCCTACGACACCGCGAAACCGTTGGTGAATCCACCTGATATGTGAACCAGATGCCCACCGACTCGCTCTCACAACTTGACCGCAATCAAGATGACCTTCTCGAGGCCGTTTTGGAATGCGCCCAGATCGGTTTGATCGTCTTCGACGCGGCCGGTGCGTGCACTGGCATCAATTCCAAGGCACGACAGCTCTTGGAACTGTGTGGCACCGTGGCAATCGAAGACCTAAGCGGTTTGATTTCCGCAGTAAAGGCTCCGTTCAATACCGCGTTGGAGCGACTTGGGGTGAGTGGGGCTGAGGTTGTTTCTGCAAAAGCGCAGCTGGTGCGTTTTGAACGGAAACAGACCTCGAACGGTTCCACTATTATGACCGTCGAGTCCATGGTGGCCTCGCAGACGCTGCGCGAACAGAGGTTGCTCGCCCGAATTGGCAGTCTACGCAGCCGCGAGTCACGTCCCACGGAATTTCCTTCTCAAATCCTCCAGCTCTTGTTCGAGGAGCTGCCGTTGGATATGGCGGTGTGTGCGGTTTTGGACCGCGACGTATTGCGCCCCGTCGCCTGGCGAGGGTTGCTGCTCGATCCCGTGGGCTCGCCGATTTCGCTCAGAGACCCGGTGATTCAACGCGCCATTTCGACCGGTGAAGTCATTCCTGCGAAAGGCACCGAACTCAGTCTGACGTTCGATTCTGAAGACTATTTTATTATTCCGCTCAAGCGCGACGGCTTGGTTCAAGGGATTCTGCAGATTAGTTTTGTGGCCTCGGCGCACGAATTGTGGGGTTTGATTAACCTAGAATTTCTTCAGGAGTTGGGCGGCTACATCGCCCACGCGCTGCAAAACGTGATGACGTTTCAGAAGCTCGTCGACGAGGAAAATCGTCTGCGTTTGCTTGTTCAGAGCCTTCCTGAAGGAGTGCTTGTTTTTAACGGCCGCGGCGAGGTCTTGATCTCAAATCCGGCGGCCCGCGAAATTCTTGAGATGGACCTTCAACGGCTTAACACCGATCCACGGCCTTATCAGCTGCGCGACTCGTCGATGAACGTGCTCGCTCGCGCGGAGTGGCCGTTTTTTCGTGCTGCCAGATTAGGGCATATCATTTCGGATGAATCGATCATCATCGATTTTGAAGGCCGACTTAAGTACATCGAAGTCAGCGTGTTGTTGCTGCCGGGTGCGGATGGGCGAACGACTCATTTCTTGGGTGCCCTGCGCGATGTCACGCAGCGAACCGAAGACGACAGGCGTAAAGATGATTTTTTGTCCGTCGCGAGTCATGAACTACGCAGCCCACTCACACCCTTGAAGGGCCTCATTCAAATGGCTCTCCAACAGGTCGAACGTGGCGAGAAAGTCGACCAGAAACTTTTGAGTCGTGCAAACGAACAAACCCACCGATTGGCTCGCTTGATCGATGATTTGTTGGACGTGAGCCGGATCGATTCGGGCCATATGATTGTGGCACCAGAAGCCGTCGATCTTTGGTTGCTGGCCAAGAACCTCGTCGGTCGTTTCTGGCCTGATGTGCTGGTGATTTGCGATGAATCCGTGACCGGATGGGTGGATCCTCGTCGGATTGAGCAAGTCCTCGTGAATCTTGTAGAGAACGCTCGTAAACATTCTCATCATAAATCTCCGGTTGAGATCCGAATCACGCAGACTGGAAACACTGTCTTGATTTGTGTGTGGGACGACGGCCATGGGATTGGCCCCGAACATGTGCCTCATGTTTTCGAGCGATTTTACCGTTTATCGAGATGGTCGTCGGGAACCGGACTCGGCCTGAATATCTCGCAGCAGATCATCGGTCAGCATGGCGGACAACTGCGGTTAGAAACCGAACTGGGTAAAGGCACAGCGTTTTATATTGAGCTGCCTCAGCGATCCCATTAGGTCGCGCTTTTAACTTATTGCGAATGGGGGTTAAGATGCGGATCAAAGCTATGAGCACGGGGCACGAATGAGCGAGAGCAATGGTTGGCAAGCGCTGAATGACGGGGATGTTTCAGGCGCAGAGAGGGCATTCCTTCAAGGGATGGCCACGAATCGGTCCGAAGCACTGCGTGGTTTGGTGCGTGTGCGTTTGACGCAAGGGCAGCCAGCCGAGGCCGTGGAGCTCGCGCAGACCCTATTGCAGACCGATCCGGGAGCCATCAGCATCGCTTTGTTGGGCGAAAGCATCGGCGCGACTGGCAAACGCCGGGAAGCAGAGGATTGGCTGACTCGAGCCATGCAAGCTGACCCCAAGGATGGTTGGATCCGTGCCGTTTTGGCTGAACAAAAGGTCCGTCGAGGAAAGTGGGACGAAGGTGGCAATGATATGGTCGCTGCGCTCAGCCAGTCTCGCCGGGACGAAGCGTTTGTTCATGTCGCGTCGGTTTTTGCAGACCTGGCCGATGCAGTAGCCGCGGGCAAAGTGAGCGGCGACGATGCTTTGAAGCTCGTGAATCGCGTTGACCAAGCAGCTGCGGCTAAGACTCCTACCATGTCCCAGTTTTTTGTTGCGGCCCGACGGGCAATTGGCTCAAAACAACCCATGGTGGCGTCGGACCTACCTCGACAACAGTCATCGGGCGGCATTTCAGGGCAATCAACAACACTTCGCGAAGAATCTGTCGCTCGCCGAAGCCCTCCGCCAATTCGGGATGCGCCAGAGTCACTGTCTGAGTACGGCATGCAGGGTCGGGAATCGATCCAGCCGATGGCCGGTCGCCCCAATGGTCCTTCTGGACCTGCGATCCGGGACGCGCCAGCTTCCTTGTCGGAATACGGTATGCGAGGGCGTGCATCGATTGAACCTACGGCCTCCGGCGGTCGACCACTTTTGAAGCTGATGAACGAGGACCGTCTACAAAACGAGAGCCTCCAGGGATCGATCGGCCCTATCGGTCTGCCCGCTTGGCCCTCAGATTTGGAGGGACTCGACCCGATTGAGTCGATCCGGCCTCAGTTGCTGGGCTTCTCATTGGAGATCCTGAAGCGCTCCGATATGCGGATGACCAAAGGTAGCGTCGCGGCACAGATCCTGATCTCGCGTGGTGTTGAGTTGTTATCGTCGGCCGTCTCGGGCGGTGCTGCTCGACCTCCAGAGATGAACTTGAACGGATTGGCGCAGATCGAGATGCGGTGCCTAGATGGTGTCCTCGACAGGCTTCCCGCCCTTTCGAACGCATACAACCTCGAAGAAGCGAAAGTCGATCTGCCCACCTTGGCCTTAGGGTCGTTTTTGGGTGTCGTGGCGACACGGCTGACTCCGGCGGTTTGGGAGTTTGAACGCGAGGCGTCGGAATCGGTGATTGTTTTGGGTGACGCTCGGATGCATCCATTCCGTGCGGCCCAGGAATGGCTCTCTTCGGCCGACAAGGACGATGCCTACCTCGATTATCCTGTTCGACGTTTGCTGGCGTCTTCGGGGCTTTCCGCCGCTGTGAATGCTCGTTTCGATACCACCGGCGGGTTAACAGAATCGCCTTTGCGGCTTCGCTTGGCCGAAATCTGGATGAACTACTTCCCTCGGGTCGCGCTATCGGGCCAGGTCGAGATCGCAGATGACATCAACGTGATCGAAATTGGCCCCTCGGCCATCATCTATTCGATTGACCAACGGTGGGTTCCCTCTGTTGCTCGCGGTCCGCGTGGTGCCGCCATGATGTCGAAGACCAAGGTTGCGAACGCGTTCATCCGAGACACCGGGGAGTTCCTGTTGTTAGGAACTCGTCAGCATTTCTCGCGGCTGCTCAAATATGTGGTGGAGTCTTTGTCACCCAAAGACGCGACAAAATGCCTTGAGCTTTTTGTCCGTTTCCACCGACCGGGAAGCACCATTCTGAGCGAAGCGGACAAGAATCCGCGATTGGTTGAAGGCAAGAACGGGCAGCAGGTGTTGCTGTTCTGGGCCAAGGTCGCAGGCGCAACTCACGCTTATCAGTTGGTGTTCGACCCCGAGGGTTTGCTGACCTGGCGTCTGGAGTTCCAAAAGCCTTAGACTTAATCAGGTGATGCGGTGGACTTTGGCCGCAAATTCACGTGACGGGTAGCTCATCTTGAAGAGCTCATCGAACACGAACCCGCCAAGATCGTAGTATCCAGGCGCCACTTCACCAAAATCGTATTTTTCAACGAGTTTGATGGCCTTTTCGAAAGCTCTGTCGATCGAGGCTGCATCGAACTCTGCGAATTTCAGGTCTACCTGAGCTTCAAAGTAGGTTTCGTACACTTCCTCGAGAATCTGAGTCATCGAGTCAGATTCCATCATGGAGCGGTTGTACAAAATCGGCATGAGTCGTGTGCCGTTTAACCCAAACTCACGCTCGGTCCAGTCGAAGAACGAGTCGAGATAGCCCTCGAGTCCGGTGTCTCCGACCGCACGAAGCACGAAGTAGCAGGTTCGGATCTGCGCGACGACAAAAACGCGTGCAGATTTTTTAGTGACATGGTTTCGAATCTGCTCTGCGATGGGCAACTCGCCGCGGTCGGCTGGGCGCCAACGAACCGCAGGAATGACTTCCAAAAAGCGTTCTTTCGCTTTTGGCTTCGTGCAGACCTCGATGCTCTCGCTCCAGACCGCGGCCGCGGCCGGAGAACGACCAAGCAGGTGCATCTTGACCAGCAACCCGGAATCGAGCCACGAAAAGAGCTCGCGCATTCCCTTGTCCGTGGATGACGCTTTGAAGCGCTCCCGGAGCTGGGTCAGCTCTTCTTCAGTGATCTTGTGGCGACGTCGGATGCCCAATCGCAAAATCATGTCCTCGTAGAACAGATTTCGGTCGTTGGTGATCCGTGTAGATTCATCGGTGTGAAAGAGCTGCAGAAGCAGGCGTGCCTGCGAGAAAAGCCCGTCAGCGAACTTCTTTTCAACTGTGGTTAAAAGCCGCTTGGCCTTGCCGTTGAAATCGTCGCTGCCAACGAAATAACCAAGCAAAAGGTCTCGAGCCAGCGTGGTTTCGCTGACGCTGAGTTGTAGATCTGTTGGCAAGCGGTCGTTGTCGATCAGCAGATTGAGGAAAACTCGACCGGCTTGGAGGACCTCAGGCGTATCAAGGCGCGGAAGCGAGTCGACGACTATGGACTCTCGCTCGATTTCAACGGTGGTATCGCGATCAGCTCGATCGGGCGGCGACACGATGTGCAACTCAGAGACATCGATCTCTTCGGTGATTCTGGCGGACCGGCTCTCGGGTTCGCGTTGTTCGACAATATCGTCGTCGGAAACGTCACTTTCTTCGGCTTCGTCCTCGGCTACCTCGGAGTCGCCAGCGGTTTCGGCATCTTCGCCGTTTTCATCCGCGTCATCCGCGTCATCCGGACTCTCACCACTCTCGGCGTCGGCATCAGCATCCTCGGAAGCTTCGAGATCACCGTGTTCCTCATCGGAGGAAACATCAGAGATGGGGTCGATCGTCGGCCTCGGGAAATCCAGCGTATCTTCGACGGGCGCCACCACACTGGCTGTCGGCGCAAGTTGCTCTTGGGTGTCTTCGAGGACACCTTCGACGTCGCTCGGAGCCGGAGGAGGGCGAACACCAGGGGTCTGTTTATCGACCAGAGGTTCGCGCATCTCTAGGTCCCATGCGTTCAGCATGGTCGACCTTAAAACGCCTACAACCGCGAGCAACAGCGGATCGTGCTCAGGGCAATGCTGAAGCTGTTTGATAAGCGTGGGACGAATTTGCTCAAGCAAATGATCCAAATAGCTTCCCTCAAACCGCTCATCGGCCCCGTTTTCGTCGCCCTTGAGGAACTTGAGGAA
>JBBKVQ010000058.1:0-7619 GCA_037968515.1 Bradymonadaceae bacterium | reverse complement strand
GCGTTAGGCTTTATCCCGATGGCACTTGCGACCTCGGCCGGCGGTGAGGTTCAGCGTCCCTTGGCGACGGTTGTGATTGGAGGGCTTGTCTCGTCGACCTTGCTTACGCTTCTGGTTTTGCCGGCGGTGTATGCTCGGTTCGGCGGGGGCGCGACGCCGGCGCATGGGACGGATGAATCTGTTTCTAAATCTGAAGATTCGAATCATGTCGCGTAGGCGTGCATGTGAAGGCAGTAGAAATGAGGCCAGCATGAAACACGAACACGAAGATGGTGGCGAGGGCCAGGAACCTGGCGCGCATGAGCACGGCAGCTCGAAGCTAGAGCTTGGCTTTTCGTTGATGGGCATCGCCATGGGAGCCGGGGGCTCGGACGTTGCGCTCGAAACCGCAGATGTCGCACTTATGGCCGATGATCTATCGAAGCTGCCATTCGCTGTCGGACTACCGGGCGAGCCGCCGTATTATTCGTCAGAACCTTTGGGTAAGTTTAGGCATGGTGGCGTTTCTGATTCCTGCCACCCTAACCGGCTTCGCTGGGATTGGGTGGGCGGTTGTCCTGCACGAGGGCTCGACACTGATCGTGGTTATCAACGCGCTGCGGCTTTTAGCCTACAAAGAATAGACTTTAAAAAGCCCAGGCCCCGTGGATTTAAGACATCTTTTGCGATCCACTTGCATTCTTACCCCGAACGCCATCAAACCCTTGCAATGAAGGTGTTTTCCAATGAAGTCACCAAAAACGTCCGTTCCAGCCCTCACCCGATCCCTTAAAAACTTCGCGAAGGTACCCCACGGTAGATCACTGTGGAAAACCTGTGCAGAACCCCGGGGAAAACCATGTGAATCAGGTTGTGATCGAGATCGGGAAAACCTTGGTCAAAATCTTCCCACTGGTTGTACCCCTGTTTTCCAACAAGTCTTGTGGACTAATAATCGATGAGCTTCAAAGGCTTGACGTCCTTTCCACAGATTCCACAGATCCTACTGTTACTACGGTGTAGAATACACCGACTTATTTAATTCTTCTTGTAGGACAAGTAGTCCCATAGACGGTCACAAAAGCATTCGAGGTTGCGAAACGAGATCGCTTGTGGTGGATTGTCGGCCATCAAACCCACGGTGGACGGCGGTTATGAAAATCCGAATTTCCAAAGAAGACCTTGCCTCAGAGCTCTACAAACTCCAGGGCGTTGTCAGTCAGCGAAGCACGCTAGCAATTCTGTCGAATGCCTTGCTCGACGCATCAGGCGACAGACTGACCTTGCATGCCACAGACCTCGATATCTCGATGTCGACGTCGTGCCCTTGCGAAGTCCTCGAAGCCGGTCGAGTCACGCTGAACGCCAAGAATCTTTTCGATATCGTCAAGAATCTTGAAGACGGCGAAATCTCGATTGAGACCGAAGAAAATCACTGGGCCAAACTGACATCGGGCAGTGTGAACTGCCGCATCGTCGGAACTCACCCTGACGACTTCCCTCAGATGCTTGGCACCACCGACGTCGAGATGTACCCGATTGGCACCGAGCGCTTGCTCGACATGATCGACAAGACCATCTTCTCGGTCTCAACCGACGACGCCCGACCAAACCTGACTGGTGCTTTTTTCCGACTTACCGATGCCAACACCTTGTTGATGGTCTCGACCGATGGGCATCGCCTCTCGAAAATCGAAGAAAAACCAGCCGAGTTCGAAGTCAGCGGCAGCACTCCTAAAGCATTGCGTGACGGCATCATCGTTCCTCGTAAGGGTCTCACTGAGCTCAAGCGAGTGGTCGATGCTAAGGGTCCTGAGCTTTCGTTTGGACTCAAAGACAACAACATCGTTTTCAAACACGGTGCAGTTTCCTTGGCCATTCGTCTTATCGACGGCTCGTTTCCTGATTTCACTCAGGTGCTGCCTAAAGAATCAGACCGAAAAGCCATCGTCGATAAAGACACGTTCCAGCAGGCGCTTCGTTTCGTCAGCTTGTTTTCGAATCCGAAGACTCACAACGTTCGCCTCTCGCTCAGCGAGAACGGCCTTGAGCTCTACGCTACCGACCCAGATCGCGGCGAAGGTCTTAAGACTGTTCCAGTGCAGTACGACGGCACACCGGTCAAAGCAGGCTACAACTTCAAGTACCTGATTGATGTCCTCGGCGTCATCGACGGCGATGAAGTCAGCATCGAAATCATCGACACGCTCTCGCCGACCCTGGTTCGCGACACGACCCGCGAAGAGATGCTCTTTGTAGTCATGCCGATGCGTCTCTGATCGATGCGGCTTGATGCGCTGCGCATCTCGCAGTTTCGGAACATCGAGAGCGCTCTTTTTGAGCCCAATCCTCGATTCAACATTTTTCATGGGGCGAATGGTCAGGGGAAAACTAACCTCCTCGAGGCCATCTATCTTCTGAGCGCTGCCAAGAGCTTCCGTCCTCAGACGACTCAGGCGCTGATACGACACGACCACGACCAGGCGCTGCTCGAGGCCCGAGTAGACCGCGGAGGATATGAACGGGTCGTTAAACTCGAACTCCACTCCCGTGGAAAACGAGTCTTCCTCAATAATAATCCGGTACGACATCTCTCGGACTTCTTTGGCACCGTCAACGTCGTCGTGTTTGGTCCGGAAGACATCCAACTATTGAAGGGCTCCCCTTCCGAGCGGCGTCGATTCATCGACCGCGCGATCTTCAATGCTCATCCAGTCTACGCTGATGAAACCAGTCGGTACGAAGAAGTTCTTAAACAACGAAACGCTCTGCTGAAACAGCCCACGTTCGATCGAGTCCTGCTCGGGATTTACGACGAACAACTGATTCAGTACGGCGCTGACATCGTGACCCGTCGTCTGGATTTCGTTCAGCATTTTCGCCCCGTCATGATGAAGACGTTCCGTGCCATTTTTGATGCCGATTTTGAGGCGGATGTTCGTTACGAAATGGGCTGGTGGGTTGGCGATTTGCTCGAAGATGTCAGTCGCATCGAAATTGAGCGGCAGCTCGAAGCCGCGCTAAAGGGCGCTGCGGCTGAAGAACGTGACCGTGGGTTCACGACCGTGGGTCCACATCGTGATGACCTGGTCGCCACGTTGAACACCTACGACGTCAAGACGTACGCAAGTCAGGGACAGAACCGAGCCTTCGTCCTGGCGATGAAAATAGCCGAGATTCGCTACCTTGAGGAACGCTATAGATTTGTCCCAATCCTGCTTCTAGACGACGTTTCAAGCGAGCTCGACCGCGAACGAAATCGCTATCTATTCGAGTTCTTAAGGTCGCGGGGCGAGGGTCAGGTCTTTATAACGACGACACATCGTGACTATATTCTTCTTGAAGACGAAGTGACCTCGTTCGAAGTCAGTGCGGGTGCCGTCAGCGCCGAAATTGACGGTTTGTTTACACCGCGTTAACCTCTCTGCATGCTTTTTATTGAGAATATATGAAGACCACAGTGATGTTCATCAACGAGGCTGCACCTCTGGTTGATGTTCCAGTAAGACTTGCTGGAGACGCCAACATCCACATCACAAATGCAGAGGGGAAAATCGTCATTGATGTCATCTCGGGTACGCATACCTTCGAGATCGAAATCAACAGTCGATGGGTTTCTCGCACATTTGCGCGTAAAGGTGATGCCCCGCTCTTCATCATCGACGTGAGTAAATCGCGCGAAGCCGCGCTTTCTACGATGAACACGTTGCAGATGGATTTGGCCAATCTAGTGGGCGACCGCTACGTTTTCGAAACCGTCCTTGGCCGTGGCGGCATGGGCATCGTCGTCAAGGCCATCGACCGTCTTTTGAATCGACCTGTGGCAATCAAGATGCTCAGCGACGAACTTCAGGACAATGAAGAAGCTCAGCAGATCTTCCTGGTTGAGGCACGAAATTTAGCCACCCTCAGCCATCCCAATCTAGTCGCCATCCACGATATCCTCAGTGTCGATGGACGCGTCTTGATGGTGTTCGAATATGTCCTTGGGGAAAACCTCGAAAAAAACATCGAGCGGACGGGGGCCATCCCAGAGCTTGCCGCCTTGCGGATGCTCATCCAGTTGACCCGCTGTGTGTCTTATCTGCATGACCACGAACTGATTCATCGTGACCTCAAACCCGCCAACGTGATTGTTCAAGGCGACGGCACCGTCAAACTTGTGGATTTCGGTTTGGCCCGGTCGCTCAACGAACTCTATGTTCGCGGCACACGAGTCCGCGGTACCCCAGCATATATGGCGCCTGAACAGGTGATGGGCATTCACCTGACTGTATCCACAGACCTTTATCAGCTGGGCATCACGATGTACGAGATGCTCGCTGGCGAGCTCCCATACCCGACCGGTGACATGGCGTACGCGCATGTGCACAAAGTCCCCCCACTGCTGTGTGAAAACCACGATATCGACCCGGAGCTTTGCGCGCTGGTGGCATCGTGTCTTAAAAAACAACCCAAAGACCGCCCGTCTTCGGCCAAAGAACTCCTGGATCGGCTGTCTCAAATCTACGCGCGTCTCTCGAGCGATGAAGAGATGGGACTTGCCCATCTGTCCGAACCCTCGCACGCATTCATCGAAGCGACTCGGACCTCGGGTTCCTTTGCTTCCGTCCGGGCTGATGATCATTTCACCGAAATCGAGAGTGGTGAATTCGATATTTCAATCGATGAAGAAAGACAGAAGGGCGTCCCGATCTATGTGCCGTGGCTGGTCGGTGCAGCTGTTGCGGCGGTGATTATCACCATTGGCGTCAGCGTCATCAACGGCTCTAAAAACCAACCCGCGGAAGAATTTGGGGTCGAGGCAGCAGAGGTTAATCGGGCCAGTCTGGTGGACTTGGAGGTCAAGCCAAAACCCATCGAAGAGCCTACTGTTGTTGTCGCCGCCGAAGTGCCGGTCGAACCCGCCCCTGAAATTCCAGCTGAATTACCAGTGGCTATTCCAGCTGAGCCAGTTGTCTCGAAGCCGGTTGTCAGCGTCCAAAGACCTGTGCAAAAGCCTGCAGCGATCAAAGTTGCACCCAAACCGCTTGCCGAGCAGCCACCTGCAGTTGCAGAGATTGAAGCACCTGTCGAAAAGCCGGTGGAAAAACCTAAGAAGATCGTCAAAAAAACCGATGACGTTCCATTGATTCAGCCGGAAGCTAAGTCAGGTGGTCTTCTGAATGTCGGGGGCGACACCAAGAAATCAGAAGGTGGCTTCCTGCCTACGAACTGATCGGAATAGGATCTTAAACGTTAGAAATCAGCGATCCGGCCTACTAGCTGCGGCCAGTCCACGAATGGATTTCGATTGAGCTGAAAACCCTCGATTCGATTATTTCGCTGACGTTCTAGGTCGTCGACGGGGTCGTCCAAATGCCATTGGCGCAGGACTGCTTCCTCAAACGAATTCACACTGCCATTATCAACATTCACGTCGTCGTCAAAGCCATTCAGAACAGCCGTGTCGTAACGGTAGCGCGCCGCAAGATAGAAGTGGGCTCGAGCTACGTCTCCGCGTCGTTCGGGTCGCACCTGGTAGACGGTAGCTCCTGTTGAATTCACTCCCACTAGCGACAACGGGTTGGTCGGGCTTGTTGATGCCACCATCCCAAAATCATAATTCGAACGGGCTGTATTGGCGCCGCTTTGGGACGGGAACAAATGATGGAGGTCACCACGAATCGGCTCCTGTTGGTCGAACTGCGATTGCGGCCATGAATGCTCGGTGTTGAAACCTTGCAAAATGGCTATGCCACTCTCACGGGGTTCGTCGATCGTGGTTCCGGTATAAATGCATTCCACCTTTCCCTGATCGTCCAGATCTACCGCCGAAAACATCACGGTTCTGGCACTGTTTGTGCCCGAATAACCAAGCGGGCGTTGTCCGCCTTCGTCTGCAAAAATCGCCCGAAGCAGCGCCTCGTCTTGCAGACCATCAAATCGAGAAACACTTGAAGTATTCGGGATATCAGTATTTAAACCGGTCACTTTCAGCGTCGTGTTCGTCGCAAAATTTGGATCATCCGAGACCACAAAAAACGTGAACTCGTAGGCTGTGTCTCCGTCATCGACCGCATCCCTAACGCCATTCACCTCTACCGGCACACGACGGCTCCAGCTCACTTCTGGGATGGGCCCAAGCACGGCTTCTGCGGCAGCAACCGTATCGCAACGACCATAGAGCTCGGTAAATCCAATCGGGCAAAAGACCAGTTTTATCGGAAAAGCCACCGCTTCATCAGCACTCGAACTCTGCACCCAGACGACCACGTCTTTGGTCGGCGCCGACTTTAGAAACACTTCAAAACTATCTTGTGTGGGTGTTTCACTGGTCACGACGTTCAGCTTAGACACGTCAATCTGGCCTGCCGGTGTCGGACAGCCCGTAGGCAAGGGCATAACGGTGCAATCACACTCGGGCCCTGGGCAAATTGGTTCGACGGTCATATCGCCGCCAGAGTCCGAAGCGTCCTCAGCTTCAGCGGCACCGTCAATCGCGGCATCAGACAGATCTGCTGCGTCCTCGCCGGCGTCATCTTCGGTATCTGGTGTCCCGATATCCGCGGCGTCGCTGGAACTCCCGACATCAAAAATGTCTCCAGCGTCAAAGACTGCGTCGGAGCCACAAGCCGTCAGCCCAAGGATTAGAAGTACTGTGAAAGTTTTTTGCATCTGTATCCATCGCGCATCGGTGCTCTCGGCACCGCCAAGTTGCGTCGATTCTACTTGAACCCCAATCAATCGACCAATGGCGCCATGCAAGGCGCTACAGAAACGCCAAGCGTGGCCCTTTAATCTTGGCCGCTGCCTGCAACAGATGCTCAGTGGTGAAAGCCGAAAAGGGCTGTGCCACAACTTCCTTGAGGGTTGGAGTCTTTTTCGCTGCGCGCAAAATGGTCAGCAATCGGTCTTCAGGGCATTTAACATCAAGCACGAGGCGCTCAAGTCCATGGATGGCAGCCAGCGTGGCTTTTATCGCTTTCACGAGCTCAGCGTCCATTTCGCCATCGACCACGCCTAAAGAGACAAGCGACGTGTTTGACTCACAAAGTGAGACTATGTGGGCTAGGCGCTCTGAACTGTTGTAGGAAACATTAACCGAATAATGCTCGACCGCGTTGTCTCTAAGAACGAGTTTCACAAGGTCAGGGTGCATTCCGGTAAAACTCCGCACTTTGCTCTTTTTTAGAAGGCTGGCGTAGTCTTCCAGCAGCGTTTCATCGTCAAATGAAAGACCCAACACCTCGGTGAGCTTTGGAAGTTTTGTAAAAGTGACCAAGAGCGCTCGGACCATCTCGGCTTCGTCTTTGTCAATGAACCCTTGGAGGTCCAACACCTCAAGATGTTGGGCATTTTCAAAAGCCGACATTCGATCTGCGCTTAAATCCGCTGGAACTTCTTCGCCATGAGGCGTGAAATCTCCAAAGCGCAAACGTTTGATTTTTGTGTTTTTGAGCAACTCAGCAAACGCCGAATAAGCAGCGCTCGAAGCCATAATGTCGATCTCGATGTCTTCCAGATGTTGATGGCCTTGGCATCCTTGGGCGAACGCCAACATCGACGATGGATGATAACCGATCGCATGTTCGAAGGTTTTTAGCGCAGGAAATCTGCGGCCAAAATCCGTTAGAAACTCGGTGCACGAAGGTTCAGAA
>JBBKVQ010000057.1:0-4794 GCA_037968515.1 Bradymonadaceae bacterium | reverse complement strand
AAGCTACTTGCGTTGGCTTCACCTGTCAAGAGTTATTTTTGCGACCGACTCTTGAATTTCGGTCCGACTTGCGTCGCCTCGCCGAGGGTGTGCCTCGACTTGGGAGGCGGACTCTACTCGTCGCGGACGTGGCGTCAAGCTCTTTCTGCGCCAACTTTACAAGCTGTGTAGTTAAAGCCCCGGAATGCGGTCAAAAACGCTGGATATTATTTTTGAGCGAGGTCGTTGCGGAGCAGAAACCGCAGGCGAATGCTGCCGTAGACGCGCTCATCGTCGAGTTCAAACGCGGGATGGGCGCATGGTTCCTCGTCGACATGTTGTTCGGCGACCACGAGACAACCCTTGGTGATCCGCGAGCATGCCGCCATGTCTTTTAGTGCCTTGTTGGTAAGCCCCTGATTATAGGGAGGATCAAGAAAGACGATATCGGGATCAAAATCCATCTTGGTCAGGGCAAATTCGTAGGTGCCCTTGAAGATCTGGCTTCGGCCAGCACCATCCACACGTTTGACGTTCTCGGTCACCATATCGATAGACGTGGTGGCACTGTCGGCGAAACACACTGTGGTTGCGCCGCGGCTCAAGGCCTCGCAACCCAAAGCGCCAGTGCCCGCGAACGCGTCAAAGACTGTGCAATCTTCGAAACTTCCGAGGATAGAAAACAAAGCTTCACGAATACGATTTGGGGTGGGTCGGACCTTGTCGTCGCTCGGCGAGACAAGAATGATTCCACGGGAGTCACCGGCAATTATGCGCATCAGTTCATCATTTTTCGGTCGGGACGGTCGTCCTCAGGTTTCTTAACTACTTTCAGATGGCGACGGGCCTGCCACATGCGGAGACGGGTTCTTAGGTCGCGGACCAAGCCGGACGGGCGAGTGGCGATGTAGCCTGCTAGGACTCCACCGGCTTCGAGGCCTACGCCAGCAAAGTTGAACGCGATCACGCTCATGATTACAGCAAGGCCCACAAAGAAGGATAGAAGTATCTTGCCATTCATGGGGATGCCGAAAATCGACATTTGAGTATTCCATTGCCGGATGCAGTAAGCTGTGGCCAACGCTGTCACGGCAGGATGCCATCCTTGTTGTATGAAGGGCATAGGGGTCATCACGAGTGAAGTCGCCAGACCGATCAACCAAGCGAAGGCCCCCCCAAGGGCGATGCCGCCCAACTGAGTGATCCACCACTTCTTGGCTCCCCACCGTTGCTCGAGTTCGGCTCCGAAGATCCAGACGCCCACGGCCGCAAACAGCACACTTAAGAAGTCGTTATCGAAGAACCCGAAGGTGAAGATCTGCCAGGGTTGTAGGGACAGTGGCGTACTGGTCGATAGGAGCAGCCAATCGGTCACAAAGGTTCGCAGCGGTTCGATCAGAACCACTGCCAACCACTGAGCCGCCATAAGCCCAATCAAGATCTTGGTGTTGCGGGAAAATGGGGGCCAAGCCACCTGATACTGAGTTTGATTCATTGCAGACCTCCGATTCTTTCTAACATACAACAGGGGCTCAGCCATCCCGGAGCGTCATGGAAACATATCAAAAGAAGCGACTCTTGATTGAGGTGACCCTCGCGCTTTTGGTCGCGTTTGTGTTGGTGTTTACCGAGGGTTGGCCAACAAAAGACTACAAAGCGCAGCTACCGTACCTCACGGTCGGAATCGCGGAAGGCACGCTGGCGATCGATACCGCGATGGCCCACTACGGCCATAGCGTCGACAGTGTCCGGGTCGAAGGAAAAACGTATATCAGCACGCCTCCGGGCTTGGCGTACGTGGCTTCGGTTCCCTATCGAATGGCGTATGGCTCGGATTTGCCATCACTCGCAGATCTGGTGAATTTCTTGAACCGATGGGTGGGGGTTCCGCTAGCCCTGTTGTGTTTCCTATCATTGCGACGAATCTTGAAACTGACTCACGTGGATGGGCCAGGGATCGATGTCGCATCGTTGGTCTTTGCGGTCGGCACGCCAATGATGGCGCAGGGGACGAGGTTGGATGCTGACGTCTTCTTGGCGTTGCTGCTCCTACTGGCGTTGCGTGCGCTTTTGACGCTCGAGACCAAACCTTTGAGTCCGATTATCGGAACGTTGATGGGCTTCGCTGCCGGAGCCGCCATGGGATGGGCTTGTCTGTCCCACACTATGGGTTGGCTTTTGGCGATGCTGTTTCTGGGATACGCAGTCACCGGAACGATACGGCATCATCGGCCAGCGTTGGTCTCGATGCTGGTTGCTGCAGGTTTTGGTCTGGCGATGTCGCTCTACCTCACGAATTTGATCACGGGCTCGCCGTTTGCTGCTCCGGCGATCGAGGGCTGGAAGGCCAATCTGCTGGCCGACCTGATCTCGACCAAACGTGGCGTCTTTTTCACATCGCCGATCTTGGTTTTTTGGCCGATCGGCGCGGGCATTCTTTGGAGGCGCGGGCTACGACGGCTGTCGATCTTCACGGTTGTGGCTCCCATTCTATGGCTGATTGGTGCGTACCAGACATCGACCGGCTCATCCGCGTACCCAGTTGCGTTGGTGTTCATGGCATTTGCGATCGGACACATGATGGATGTGGTTGGCCAAATGCCGACGGTTCACGGACTGACTCGGGGGCTATCGGTCGCGGGTGTCATCATCACGCTGAGTGTTTTTACGGTGACGGCGCAGTCGCCAATCATTGTACCCAAAGGTGTCTGGGAGAGCCTGACGGGGCCCATTGCGCCAAATTTGGGGCAAACGCTTCTGGGGCTCGAAGGTTACTTGGCCGTGGTGCCATTAATATTGGGTGGTCTGCTACTGGTTGTCTTTGTTGCGGTCCGCGGCCTGACTGATCTGCCGAACAGGAGCCGACAAGCCTGGGCTGCGGTATTTACGGTGGTGATCGCTTCGGCCTGGTTGGCAGTAGCGACGCACGGAGCTGGCCGTTGGACCGAAAAGGAAGAGAAAAATTTCATCAAACAAGCGAACCCCTTACGGCAGCAACAGAACGGCCTTCAGAAAGGCATGAAAAAAGTCATTCATGATGTGGATGGCCTTTGATTTGAGACGTTTTGCGTGACGGATGCATCCAAACGCAAACCATTTTTGGAGAATAAAATGAAGGTAGATGTAGCAATCATTGGCGCAGGAACAGCCGGACTTACCGCACGTCGCGCGGCCCTTAAGGAAGGCGCTTCGGTCGTCATGATCGAGTCCGGCCCGTACGGCACCACCTGTGCCCGCGTTGGCTGTATGCCAAGCAAGCTACTGATTTCGGCCGCAGATGCGGCTCATGAAGCCCGACATGCCGGTCGATTTGGTGTGGAGACTCAGGTCGTGGTGAACGGCATCGAGGTCATGCAGCGTGTTCAACGAGAGCGCGATCGATTCGCCGGGTTTGTGGTCGAAGCGGTTGATGACATCCCAGAAGAACAAAAGATTCGCGGCCACGCCAAGTTCGTGTCTGACTCGGTTTTGGTGGTGAACGGCGAAGAAATTCATGCCAAGGCGATCGTGATTGCGACAGGCTCCACGCCCTTTGTGCCCAAGCAGCTCGCCGATCACGGTGAGCGAATGCTGACAAACGAAACAGTTTTCGAACTCGAGATGCTGCCTGAGTCGATGGTCGTATTTGGGTCCGGAGTTATCGGCCTTGAGTTGGGACAGGCGTTCAGCAGGCTTGGGGTTGATGTGGTGATTCTTGACCCTGGGCCGGGTTTTGGATTCGTGCGCGACCCCATAGTTCGCGCCTCGATCAAAGAGGTGTTGGGCGCTGAACTGAAATTGCATTTGAACGCCAAGATCGAGAAAGTCGAGGCGGTAAAAGACGGAATCTTTGTGAAATGGGCTCATGAGGATGGAACGACCCACGAGCAAACGTTTGTGTATGGATTGAACGCGACGGGCCGGCGACCAAATTTTGACGGTCTAGGCCTGGAAAACACTTCGTGTAAGTTGGACGAGCGGGGAATGCCGTCGTTCGACAACCGTACGATGCAGGTCGAAGGGTTGCCGATATTCATTGCAGGCGATGCCAACAACGACAAACCGCTGCTTCATGAAGCTGCCGACGAGGGCACGATTGCAGGGCGTAACGCTGGAATGTTCCCGATCGTACGTGCTGACCTCAGACGAGCTGAAATCGCCGTCGTGTTTACGGATCCTCAGATCGCGGTGGTCGGAAGTGGGTTTGGTGGGTTTAACCCAGAACATCACGAAGCTGGAACCGTGAGCTTTTCAAATCAAGGAAGGGCACGGGTGATGGGCAAAAATGCGGGTGTGGTTCGCATTTACGGGACTCGTCAATGCGGGTTCTTGTCTGGAGCCGAGATGTTCGGTCCACGAATGGAGAACATGGCTCATCTGCTGGCTTGGGGTATCCAGCGCCGCTTGACGGTCAAGGATTGTCTCAACATGCCGTTCTACCATCCTGTCTTGGAAGAAGGACTGCGAACGGGGCTGCATGACCTCGCCAACCATTTGAAGATCAGCGAGATACCTTGTGATGGTGATAATATGAGAAATGGTCCGGGGACCTAGGGAAGAAAACAGGAGGGCGAGCCGTCGGGCTTCGACGACCGGCGACGAGAACGCCGGCTCACCCTAAGAGGCACATCACATTTGCATGATGATGACGCCACGTTCGTCGTTTTCTTCTTCTTCGGGCGCATCGCTGCGTTTGTCCCAAAGTGGCATATAGAGCGGCAGCTCAAGAAAGGGGCGTTCTTCGTCTCGTGGCTGCTCTTCGCGGCGAAGTCGCTTAAGTTCGTCGTAGATGATGTAATCGGGAAGCATGCGGCCTCCTATTCGGGGACTGCGATA
>JBBKVQ010000056.1:0-3118 GCA_037968515.1 Bradymonadaceae bacterium | reverse complement strand
GGTCCTTTATGTGTTGGACGAGCCGTCGATCGGTCTGCATCAACGAGATAATCGCAAGCTTTTGAACACGCTTGAAAACCTGCGTGACCGTGGCAACTCGATCATCGTGGTCGAGCATGACCGCGAGACGCTGGAGCTGGCCGATTGGCTCGTAGATTTCGGTCCGGGCGCAGGCACGCTTGGTGGCATCGTCGTCGCGCAAGGCACACCGGCAGACGTGATCGCCGCCACAGGATCGATCACAGGCGACTACCTCGCTGGACGACGAGTTCTGGAAACGCCGACGACTCGTAGGCCCGGGAACGGTGAATTCCTTGAGGTCAAAGGTGCGCGACACCACAACCTAAAGAATATCGACGTCCGGATCCCGATCAACACGTTCACGTGTTTCACCGGTGTATCGGGCGCGGGCAAGAGCACGGTCGTCAACGACATCTTTTTGCCTGCCGTCCGACGTAACGTATTTTTCAAACACCGTAGCGTCGGCGAAAACGATGCGATCCTCGGTCTTGAAGCGTTCGACAAAGTCATCGAGATCGACCAATCACCGATCGGCCGCACCCCGCGGTCCAATCCGGCAACTTACACCAAGGTTTTTGACCAGATTCGAGGCCTGTTTTCGCAGATGCCCGAGTCCAAGATGTACGGGTTCAATCAGGGCCGATTCAGCTTCAATGTGGCAGGTGGGCGCTGTGAAGAGTGCCAGGGTGGCGGCGTCAAAAAAGTGGAGATGGGGTTCTTGGCCGATGTCTTTGTGCAATGCGATCTCTGCCATGGCCAACGTTTCAACCACACCACCTTGATGGTTAAGTACAAGGGCAAGAACATCTCGGAAGTTCTGAACATGACGATCGCCGACGCCCACGAGTTCTTTAAGGCTCAGCCGAAGATCGCACGGGTTCTGCGTACCTTGCTCGATGTCGGGCTGGACTACGTAAAATTGGGCCAGTCTTCGACCACGCTTTCTGGCGGCGAGGCTCAGCGCGTGAAGTTGTCTCGGGAGCTGGCCAAGATTTCGACTGGCCGAACGCTCTACATCCTCGATGAACCTTCTACCGGCCTTCATTTTGACGATATCCGGCGGCTCTTGCACGTGATCGACCAGTTGGTCGACGCCGGCAATACGGTTGTGATGATCGAGCATAACCTGGACATCATCAAAGCCGCTGACTGGGTCGTGGACCTTGGGCCCGAAGGCGGAGACGCTGGTGGTTATCTGGTTGCGGCTGGAACGCCAGAAGATGTGGCCAAGGTCGCAGGCTCACATACCGGGAAGTTCTTGGCAGAGATCTTCGACGCCGAGTAGGCGGGTGAGATCGGTTCTCCGGCGTTGCGATTGAAGCGCTGTGCCTGAAAATATGCCAAAAAAAAGGCCACCCGGAGGTGGCCTTTTTTATTAGAACGAGCGAGCGGTGCTGTTGCGCCGCGCGTCTTTACGACGCTGGCGTTCGGCTTCTTCCGTCTTGCGACGTTTTGCCACGCTTGGCTTCTCGTAGAAGCGGCGACGCTTCAACTCACGATTCACGCCTTCGCGACCGATCTCGCGCTTAAGCGAGTTCATGGCTCGATTGATATTGTTGTCAACGACATCGACTTGAATCGGGCCGAGGACGGTTTCATCACGACGGTTATTACGTCTATCCATAATACTAATTCCGTTTAGTGGAGAAGCCGATGCACGATCGGATCCTGCGAGTCATAGCCACCAAGTCCTTCTGGAGCGAAAATTGCCCAGAAGTACTTGAACGTATTGAGGTCACCGGACTGCAGCGCTGCCACGAGATCAACCTCGTAGAAGGTGCTGAACAGACCTGATGTTTCACGATGATACAAACGCCAAATTCGGCCGTTTGTCATGACTCCCCATGACACGCCGGTTGTGCGAATGATTCGGTCGATTTCGTAGGCGGGGTTAGCCGGACCTTCGTGACCTTCTGGGTACTCGTCGAGCGACTGGTCCCATCCGAGACAACGCACAACACCGATCACATTCTGGAAGAACTCTCGTTCTCCGCGATGTGGAAGGGCGGTGCGGAAGTCGTCCGAATTGTAGAACAAGGAGAAATCAGGACGCACTGTTTCGTCGCCGGCAGGAGTCAACTCGGCAACACTGAAAGTGTAGCCAAGTCCTCGCAATACTGCGCCAACCCAATGGTACTGGTTCTCGAGTTCGCCGATGACGGCGCCTTCTTCCAATTCTTCGCGGACCAGGTCGAAACGCGTGAGGGCTTCCTCGAGGCGATGACGAACCGTCGTACTACGCTCGGCACTCCATTCGGATGTGCTGGCGATTTCTGCGAGACCTGCTTCTTCAAAAAGCTGGCCATGATTTCGAAACACTTGTTCCGACATGATTTCTCCACAAGTGCGACGTCTCTATCGACGCCGAACGTTCGTTGGTCCACCAAGAGCGATGAACCCTTGAATATGCTAAGCTTCCGGGCATTCCGGGCGCCCGATTAGGCGCGGCACTATAAGAGCGGCCTTCGGGACTGTCAAGCTGACGATTATTTGCCTTCGTTCTCTCCAATGAGGGCGATCATCTCGCCTTCACTGAGCATCTGCGATGTGTAGTTGCCCCAAATATTATTGATGGCAACCATTTCGCCTTCCTTGAGCTTGGGCGTCAGATAAACAGCGTAAAAATCGCCGCCATCGTCAGTGGCCAAGCCTGGAATCTTGTCTAGAGGAGTATCCGAGTCACCCACGAAGAGCTGACAAGGGACTCCTTCTTTAAACGCCACACTCGAGATCTTTGTGTGGTCGCCATAAAATGGACTGAGAACGACGTCTTCGACCAGGTCACCCTGCTTCACACGCAACTTCACTCCAGGCTCCCCACTAAAGCGGGGGCCATCATGATCAATGAGGTCTTCGCCGTTCGGACCGAACGCGCGAGTCACTACAATCACGTAACCTTTGTCCTGCATTGGCTGCAGACGGGTCATCGTATCGTGGCGGTCCTCAAATGGATTGTTCTGGTCGTTGGACATCGGACACTCCAGACGGTGAGATCCTCGAATTGCGAGGATCCAGTTCGTGCTAGACGCATAACCCAATTGTTTGGGCAAAACAACGTTTACTGCGCTTCACACGTGGCAATCGGGCAACTTCCTTC
>JBBKVQ010000055.1:0-3361 GCA_037968515.1 Bradymonadaceae bacterium | reverse complement strand
GACCTGTTTTTGGGATACTCCGAAAAAGATATCGGCGTGAATTTAATGACCCACGATCCCGACGGAGACGGCACTGAAAACGGCTATTTCATGTTGGCGATCGCCCCCAAAGTCAGTGCTGAAGCCGCAACCACCGAGATCGGCCAGACATTCACGTTTGTGATGGATACGTCGGGATCGATGGCCGGCGACAAGATCGAACAAGCACGAACCACCCTGGCCTTCTGCGTCAAGCGCCTGAAACCTCAGGACCACTTCAACGTGATTCGTTTTTCGACCGACGTGGAATCGCTGTACCCGAACCCTAAACCAGCCACGGCTGGTGCGATTCAGGAGGCGATGGCGTTCGCAAAAGCCATTGAGCCCGCAGGCGGCACTGCGATAGAGCCTGCCTTGGTTTCCGCGCTCAAACAGACGGTGCCCAAATCGAAGCCGCACCAGGTCATCTTTGTGACCGACGGGCTTCCGACCGTCGGCATGACCGATAACGGTTCAATCTTGGCATCGTTGGATGCGGTTAAACCAACGAACACACGCGTGTTCACGTTTGGCGTCGGGTTTTCGGTGAACACGCTGCTGCTGGATTCTATCGCGTCAAAGGGCCGTGGGCGCTCGGACTACGTCAAACCTGACGAGTCGATGGAAGAGGCGGTTGCGGCGCTCTACACACGAATTTCTTCGCCTGTTTTGACCAATATCTCGATCGAATACGGTGGCGCGCGGATTTACGACGTTTACCCGACCCAAATCCCGGACCTGTTTCGTGGAGACCAGATTGTACTGTTTGGGCGCTTCCGCTCAGGATTCAGCAAACCTATCGTTGTGAAAGGTAACGTGGGCGCGGCGGTTCGGGAGTTTACGTATGGCAGTGGCGGGGCAAAAGCCCTGGCACTCGACGAAAAATCGACTTCTCCTTTGGAGTTCATGCCAAAACTGTGGGCGACCCGAAAAGTCGGCTTTTTGCTGGACCAAATTCGCTTGAATGGCCGCCAACCGGAGCTTGAAACCGAGGTCATTACCTTGGCCAAGAAATTCGGTTTGGTCACGCCGTACACTAGCTTCTTGGCTGTCGATGATTCCGAGTTCCAGCAGAATAGCCCGCCTCGTGATGACCAACCCAACGAAGTTCTGCTCAATTCGGACGCCATAAGAGGTGGCGACGGCAGGTCACGTCGGCCAATGGCTGCGTCCGCGCCAAAACGTGAAGCTGAAGCGAAGGCCAAAGCGTTCAAGGACTTTGACGCAAGTTCGGGCGAAGGCGCAGTGGCAGCCGCTGAAGCGACTCAGGACTATAAAGAGTCCAACACGGTGAAGGGCAATGCCACCAACCGTCGTTATGTCGCCAATCGAACGTTTGAGTGGAAGTCTAATGCTTGGATTCAGGAAGGCGCAGATACGGCCAAGGCGACCGAAGTGAAGGCGTTCTCGACCGATTACTTCAACTTACTCAAGAAGTTCCCTGAGCTGAAAGCTGTCATGAAACTTGGCGAACGAGTCGTCGTCAAAGCCGGTGGCAAGACATACCGCGTCATTCCTTAACAGTGAGCGGTGAGCAGTGAGCGCTGAGCAGTGCTTGGTGCGCAGGCCCTATGGCCTGCATGTGATTCCTGCGATTATTCAGAAACACGCGGGCCATAGTTGCCCGCGTACCAGTCACAGGGCGCGGCTGGAGCCACGCGCACCAATCGCAGCTCACAGCCTTCGGGCGACCAATTGCACCACTGAAGCGACGCCGTGGTGGTAGGGCCCTTCTTTGACGTCGCGCTCTATTTCTTCGAGGCGCTCGATTTCTAGGCCTTCGAATTCAGCGCGTAAATCGGCGGGTTCGACCAGTAATTCCAAGACGGGTGGACCACCGGTCTTATGCGCCAACTGGCGCGGCGTGTAGGCCTCGACGACCGCGATGCCGCCGGATTTTAGCGCCTGAACGGCCATTTTGTGCATATGGGCTCGGCCGGGTTTAGGCAGGTGAGCAAAAATCGCCACAACACCATCAAAGCTATTCGATTCGGCGCTCCAATCCATCAAATCGGCAACCACGGTCTCAATCTCGACGCCGTAGCGTCTGGCGAGCTCCGTTGCGCGTTCCAAGCCCACAGCCGACTGGTCGACCGCAACAACCTGATGGCCTTGCCTGGCGAGCCATACGGCGTTCCTGCCCTGCCCTTCGGCCAAACACAGGATTCGGCTTTTCGGAGCGAACAATGCGGTGGATTCGCGAACAAAATCGTTGGGCTCTTCGCCATAGGCAAAAGTATCCTCGGCGTAACGCGTATCCCAGAATTCTTTCATCTATCTGCACACCGGTATCGGACGAGTTATTTTGGGGGATGGCTTGGAGCTACCATTGCGGCGCCAAAACTAATGATTCTTGCCATTTCGTCGATGGAATAGAGCCCGCTCAATGTAGTGACCTTTTTATTCTGACGGCATTCAACACGGTTCGTAAGATCCGCTATCACTGCACGCATGATGGTTGGAGTTGCGGCGATCAGCTGCTTTTTCATTTCGGGGCAAAAGCTTGAAAGCCGGGCAGCCTCTTTCGAGCTACCAAACACGAATTCGACGTCTACCAGCGGCGCATTGGGGTTTGTAATTATTAGCTTAGCTGAATCGAATTTAACATCGCCAAGGCCTCGCAGCTTGGCCGTCGCGCCCCCGATGTTGATTAATAACAGCACGTCTTTTGGTGCCGAACGCTCAAGTTTTTCCACCCGATCGACCACCGATACTTCAGCGTCCGATCCCGATTGTAACGAGGTATTTGTGGCCAAATCCTCGTCGAATCGTGGCAATAACTCGGGCTGTGCAACTACGGTAAGGCCCGATTGGACTAAGAATATTTTGGGGAGGTCCGAACTTTTGGAAGTATTTGAAACCAGCGGACGGGATTCCACATCGCGAAAGGTTTTCCACTGCATAGGGGCGTCAGAACGACCGTCGAGCGCGGCTTTCATCGCTGCATGGCTTAGGCTATGGCGAAGCGCCAGGAAAGTGCCCCGGACTTCGGTTTTTGATGAACCCATAACCACTGAATTTAGACTCTTGGGGTCCACACCGGTATTTGCCAACGCAAACCGGTACTCCGGCACCAATTCTGCAAACGTTCGAAATGGCTGTTCCAAAGCCGATCCCCTCAAACCATCGAGGCGTAGTAGGAACGAGACAATCAAACTTTTTGCGCCCGAACCAGCAGCAGCCGGACATTGAGATTCAAAAGTCTGAAAGGTATCGACCTTCAATAGGGTTCCGTCTTCGGCAAAGGTATTCCATTCGCCGACTTTCACACCGTCGACGTAATCGCCCTGCTGGTGCAGCTGACTGTTCGAATGCCAGATCGTCCACTGCCCATGTTCTTTTC
>JBBKVQ010000054.1:0-8930 GCA_037968515.1 Bradymonadaceae bacterium | reverse complement strand
CTTCACGCTTGCCGTTGAACTTTGCGTAGATCGACATGTCGTCTTTGACGGTGATTTCGATTTCTGCATCTTCGTGGCCGCCACCGCTGACTGCGCCTTTGTACTTGCCAGCTGCAACTGCAGGCTTAGCAACTTTCTTGACTTCGGTTGGGTCAGCAGTTGCTGTGGTGCCAGCTGCGTCTGCGCCAGCTTCTTTAAGCTTAGCAGCGAGTTCTGGAGTACATGATTCCATCTTCGACTTGATGGCTTCTTGAACGGTGGTTTCAGCCGAAAGAGCTGTTTCGGCAAGGCCGAACGACTCTTCAGTGAAGCCGTAACGTGCGAACACTTCAGTCAAGATTGCTTTCTGAGTCTCAGTGTCTGCGACTTTAGCGCGAACACAGGTGACTTCGAAAGCAGCCTTGATGAACAGCTCTTTGTCAGGTGCCTGAGCAGCTGTCTGTGCAGCAGTCTGGGCAGCCGTCTGAGCAGCTGTGACAGTTGGTTCCACTTGAGCAGCAGTCTGAGCGGCTGTTTGAGTGGCTGTCGTTGTTGTTGCAGCGTCATCCTTCTTGTCACAGCCGGTCATCACGCCAGCGGTCAAGAGGCCGAGGAGGAACAGTTTAAGCGTTTGATTCATGGATTTCTCCTTGAGGATATTTTTCCGTCCAAGGACGGGATCATTTCCGATTTTCGTTTCGGGGCCTAGTCGTACGGAGTATTTTCGCATACGTGCCCCACTAGCTTCTGAAGGTAGGCTTTGTACCCCGTTTTCAACGATTGTCAACTATGTACAAGTTTCTTGTCCAAGAAAATTGAAACATTAGCACTTCTAAGGGCATCATGCGGGGCAACCATTAATTGAAGAGCCTATGACCACCTACGTAATCGTCGGGAACGGAGTGGCTGGCATTGAAGCCGCCCTTACAATTCGGCAACGTTGTGCCCCTGAAGAAGCCCGTGTCATCGTGATTTCCGATGAGACGGACTATTTCTTTTCGCGCACGGCTTTGATGTACGCCTACATGGATTTAATGCAGCGCAAGGACCTCGAACCGTTTGAGAGGTCGGTTTACGATGAACAAAAAATCGAACGAGTTCGCGGTCGTGTGAAGGATATCGACGCTGAAGCACAAACCATCACACTTGTTGACGGTTCTGTGATGTCCTTCGACCGCCTATTGCTGGCCACCGGAGCGAGTCCGCGGAAATTCCCGTGGCCTGGTCTGGACGACATCAAAGACGGACTCGTTCATTTTGTCTCGATGAACGACCTCGACTCCTGTGAACGGCTGACCCCAAGCACACGGGAAGCGGTGGTGGTGGGCGGCGGCCTTATCGGGATCGAACTCGTCGAGTGCTTGTTGCATCACGGCGTGAAGGTCACCTTCCTGGTTCGTGAACCTTGGTACTGGCCGATGGCGCTGGGCAAAGAGGAAGGCACAGCGATCGCGGAACATATGAAGTCACACGGTGTTGACCTAAGACTCGAAGAGGAGATCAAACGCATCGATGTCGACAAAGATGGCCGCGTTAGCTCGATCCACACTTCAAAGGGCAACGACCTACCTTGCCAGATGCTCGGCATCTGCGTTGGCGTCGGGGCTGACCTCGGTTGGCTCAAAGAGGCAACGACCCCAGTGAAGACAGGTAGGAGTATTTGCGTCAACACTGCCTTTGAGACGAACCTGCCTAATATATATGCCGCGGGAGACTGCTGCGAAATCGTGACCGAACACGAAACTTTTGCCGAAACCATTTGGTACTCAGCAAAAATTCATGGTCGCATGGCAGCGTATTCGATGTTGGGAGACGACGTGGCGTACAAACGCCCGCTTTTCTACAACAGTTCGAAGTTTTTCGACGTCGAATACACAACGGTCGGAAAAGTCGTCAATCTTCCCTCCGGCACACCATCACTTTACAGGCGCCACCGTACTCGCCTGATTTCACAGCGCATTGTGCACCAAGATGGATGCGTGATTGGCTTCAATATGCTGGGGTCCCGCTGGGATCACACGATTTTGGAAAGCTGGATTCACCATCGAAGATCTTTGGAATTTGTCCTTAAACACCTTCGAGACGCACAATTCGACAACGAATTTGGCCGAGCGAAAATCGAAACGTTCGAAGAGTTGGAGATTGAACTATGAGAAGCGGTGGACCTGTCGGTTGGTTTCTTCACGACGTCAAAAACCGTGGCATCACTGCCTGGTTCTTGTCGGCCGTATTCCTCACCTTTTATATCCTGCTCTACTTCACAGAACAGTTGCAGCCTCTTGTGCACGTCTTAGGGTTCGATAAGAAGCCTTTTGAGGGCAAGTGGACGCTCTACGGCATGCTGTACACGTTCGCGATCTTGGGTGGCGGCGGGTGGATGCTCTACAAATACCGCCATAATCGGTATCAAGTGATTCGGACGATCGTCGTCATGTTTGTTCAGACGACTTTTGCGTTTTCCATACCCATCATGCTCAAGGCGCTGGATCAGCCAGGTTATTATTTCAGTTATCTCTGGCCGCTGAAGATCGATTATTTCTACCCAACCAGCATCCTCTACATGCCGATCCCGTTCATCTTGTACTCGTTGTTGGGCTCTTTGGTGATGGTGCCAATCTTGGCGTTTTTCTTTGGAAAACGCTGGTATTGCTCGTGGGTATGCGGCTGCGGTGGACTTGCAAACACGCTCGGCGAACCTTGGCGACACCTCTCGAACAAATCCGAGAAGGCGTGGAAATTTGAAAAATACTCCATTCATATCATCCTGGTCTTTTCTATTGTGACCACCGCGATGGTGGTCATTAGCTACGCGGTGGGCACCAAACATCCTGAATTCGCCGAGAGCGCCAAGACGGTACAAAAGGCCTATGGACTGCTGGTCTCTAGCATCTTGTCTGGAGTCGTCGGAGTCGGCCTCTATCCCATCGGCGGTACCCGGTTGTGGTGCCGAAACTTCTGCCCGATGGCGGCGTTCCTTGGGTTGATCCAGAAGTTTGGGAAATTTCGAATCACGGTTAAAGAAAACATGTGCATCTCTTGCGGGATGTGCAGCAAGTATTGCGAGATGGGAATTGACGTTCGGGCTTATGCTCAGAGAAACCAGTCGTTCGTTCGAGCATCTTGTGTGGGTTGTGGTATGTGCGCCGAAGTTTGCCCTCGTGGTGTGCTGAGGCTCGAAAACTCAAATGAACCCCATCCACAAGAACTCTCGATGTCGTCATTGATGAGCGAGAACTGGAAACAGGGGCCACATCGCAAGGCGCTGTGATGGTTGAAAAACGTTTGCCTAAATGTCCTGTTTGTCGCCAGCCGATTGAACTAAGGCCCGACAACCCCCATTTCCCGTTCTGTTCGGACCACTGCCAGATGGTCGATCTTGGGCGTTGGATCAATGAAGAGTATCGAATGCCCATCGATCAGAATGCGACAGAACGCGCACTGCCAAACGAAACGTACGACCTTGACGACTAGATGGAACTATTGCCCTCTGGCGAGTGTCACTATTTAGACCTCCGTACGGGAAACACATGGCTCGGCTCAGATTCTCCACCGATATTTCCGACCTCGGGCTCTTTCGATTATTCGCCAAGACCAGGCGTTCACTCGTCATCACCGTCGTGCTTTCGACACTCCTCGCTTGGGCGATCGGACTTGCGAGCGCTTGGTACGCTCTAAACGTGAGCACCTCGGTTGTTCTGAACCTGCTCGCGATCACCGCAAATATGATGGTGGTGCTCGTGACGGCGGCTTTGCAGGCGATTTTGGTAGGTGACCTGACCTTTCCGGGGCCGTGGAGGGAACAGGTGATCCTTGGCGTCCAGGGCGACGGCGACCGGGTCTCGGTGCGTAACCATGGGGCTGAGTTCCTAATCATCACCACGATTGCGATCGTGGCTAACGTTGCAGCGCTAGAATTGGCCACCGGTGGCTTTTTCGAAAAGTATCACCACGAAGGCTTTTTTGAAGTTCGACTTCGGGCAGAAGATCCCAGCGAACGCCAAGCCGCGTTGGAACACCTTCGCGACCCGATGAGCTTTCAGCTCTGGGAACGGCCGGGAATCCGGGCACTCGTGCTTCGCCATATCGACGACCCCGATGTATCGGTCCAGCGCGAGGCCATCTTCTGCGCTGGATTGCTCAAGCTGCAGACGGCCTCCGAGGCGCTGATGAACCAGGCGAAAACCAGCCCTTCGCCCGCGGTTCGGGGCGACGCCGCGGTCGCGTTAGGGAAACTGGGCTCGTCGCCCGACACGATTAAAGTCCTCGAGGCCATGGCCCTTTCAAAAGACGCAGAGGCTCGAGAAGGTGCGTATCGAGGGCTCGCCTTGATGGCGTCACCGCTGACGCTGCCCTTCATTCACAGCAAGTTCCCATCAGACGATGCACACACGCGTGTGTTGGCATATTGGGTCGCCGGACAGGTCGAAGATGATTCGTCCCATAACCTGCTTCGAGCCAAACTCGAACAGAAGCTCGAACTCAACGAAAAATGCGCAGTTTTGGACGCTTTGAAGATGGTCGCCACCAAAGAAGATGTCATTTGGGCGCGTCTGCAGTTTTCGAATTCGCCCCATGATCTGCGTTGCGAACCGCTGATCTGGGAAGAGCGGAACGAAAAACAGCACTACGTCACGTACAGAGACAGTCTTCGTGTGAAGTACTTGTATATCGTCGCAAACGCTGATGCCAAGGGACAAAAGGAATGGTTTGCCAGAGTGCTGGCCGATAATGATGAAGAAGAATATGCGCGTGAGGTCGCTCAGGCGATCATCAAGACCTTAGAAGGCCGGCGCTAAGCAACCTAGCGGATCTGCAGGTACTGGCGGCAACGCCGGCCCAGGTTCGTTTCGGGCTCCAACTCGTAACAACGTTCGAACTGGGCACGGGCATTCTGGTGATTGTCCTCGACCATCATCTTACCCAGATGCATATGGGGCTCAGCGTAGTTGTCCGGACACTTTTCAACCGCACGCTGGAAGCTCTCAGCGGCTTCCATTCGGGAGCCCAATGCCAAATAAGCCAGCCCAGTGTTGTTGTGAGCGATGCAGAGTTGAGGCTTCAAAAACGTCGCCATCTTGAAGTGTTCCAGCGATCGCGAGTAATCCTTCAGATTATAATACGCCCACCCGATGTTGTTGTGGGCGAGCTCGGGGGTTGGATAAAGCGGAGTATCGAGCAGTGCCTCGAAGTCGGCCTCGGCGTCTTTCCAACGCTCCATGAACAGGTAAACCGACCCACGATTATTTCGCGCGATCGTAAAATCCGGCTTGATACGGACGGCGTTGTCAAAATGCTTGAGAGCCTTTTGGTAGTCTCGCCGCCCCATGTAGATAAAACCAAGCAGGTGGTGCGCCTCGGCATGCTCCGGATTCATCTCAAGTGAGGTCGTGAGCTCGCGAATCGCTAAGGGCATTTCTTGGGAACCGAAGTACCCAGCACCCATCTGATAGTGCCAATCCGCGTTCTTGATGTCCTCTTCTTTCTTGGTGTCGGCACCAGAACAAGCACAAATCAGGGCCAAGAACGCTATCATCATTAGTTTTTTCATGTTTTCCTCCGTCCTTCCTTGAACGGCTTGAACGACTCCGAGAGTCTGAAAGTTCTACACCGTGTGGCCACGAAATCAAAATTGGCCGATTGAGTAATGAAGTGATTCTTAGCCATCAAGACCTTGTCGGACTCGCCGAAGAACTGACCACAGCGCGTGGCGCCGTCCAATCCCTTTGGGTTGTGGCACCAGGAACTTGGGTTTTTCAAACTCGCGGCCCGGGTGAAACACATTATTTTGTAGTGAGTTGTGACCTGAACTGGGCACGACTTCATCTGGTCGAACGTAAGGCCAAAGATGCCCTTCCCGCCGATGCATTGACGATGTTGATGCGTAAGTGGTTGCTGCCCTCGTTTTTTTTGGGCGCAAGTGTTTTTGAAAACGACCGCATCGTCGATCTGAGCTTTGAGCACGACGGCGAGACGCTGCACCTTTACCTAGAGACGTCTCTGCGGTGGTCGAATCTCGCTTTGGTCCTAAACGGCAAAGTTCTGGGTTCGCATCGCACCAACGAGCGTGTGCGCATCCACCATGAGTGGACGGCGCCAGAGGGCGACTGGGCCAATGGCAAAGGTGTGTTGGATGCCGTCCCGGTTGGTGAGCGTTCGGCGCATATCGCCAAGCTAGTCGCACAAGGGCAAAAGCAAGAATTCCAAGAAAGCGAAGCCAAGGAGGTCAACGCTCTTCTGAAAAACGCGCGGAAGAAGCTTCAGCGCCGCGAGAAGGCGATCTCTAAAGACCTTGTACGCATCGATGAGTCCGAACACCTCAGACGTCAGGGCGAGCTACTGAACACGATGCACGGTCGGGTAACGGCAGGCGCGTCAAGCGTGACGGTAACCGACTATTGGGAAGATGGGATGCCTGAGGTGGAAGTCGAGCTCGATCCGTCACGGTCCCTTCAGGCAAATATCGACCGGGCCTTTCATGAATACCGTCGCATGAAAAACGCCAAGACTAAGGTCGAGGCACGACTCTTGGCGACCATGGAAGAAATGGAACTCTTGGACCGGCTGGCGCTGGCTTACGAAGCCGGAACCAGAGATCTGGAGTCCCTGCGTGCTGAGTTGCGCAAGCTTCGCTTGACCACCCGGCCGCAAACAAAGGCTGGAGCGCAGCCGGCGCCGCGAATCCCCTACCGAGAGTTCAAGAGTTCGAGGGGGACAACCATACTTGTGGGACGAAACGCGAAGGACAACGACGCGCTCACACTTCGTCACGCTCGCGGGCGCGATATCTGGCTGCATGCCCGAGACGTCACGGGTTCACACGTGGTTTTACGTCAGGACAAGGGAGCGGAGGTCGACGGCCAAGATTTGCTTGAAGCCGCGATGCTGGCGGCTTGGTTCAGCAAGAACAAGAACGACTCTGTGATCGACGTGATGTGGACGCATAATAAACACGTCCGCAAGCCCAAAGGCGCAGCGCCGGGTTCGGTTTCTGTGGCCGGGGCAGCCAATATCGCTATCCAATTGGATCAGGCGCGGGTCGAGGCACTGCTGGCCAACGAAGTCCAAGAAAACTAAAAAGCCCGCGAAAGCGGGCTTTTGAGTTCAGAGCCGAGTTTTGCTCATTCCAACTTGAAGGGATAAGTCACTGGCACATTATCGCTGGCCGAGGTGGACGGGAACTTCATCCCGCCGACAGCCTTCTGAACACAACGACCGATGTCGGTTCCAGCAAAGTTGCCCGAGACGATTTCGGTGTTTGTGACGCTACCGTTCGGCTTGATGAAGAATTTCACCTTCATCGTGCCGCTGAGGTTATTTGCGTTGGCCGATTTATAACACGTGTTGATCCGACCCGATTGTGCCTTGATGGTGTTGAGCACATCGGACTTGTCGAGCTTGTCCTTTCCGCCTGACGATGAAGACTCTTCTTTAGGCTTCGAGGTGGCTTTCTTCGGTTCTTTCGCAGAGGCCTTGTCGATCTGATTCAGCAACTGGTCGATATTATCGCCCTTGGGCTCGGCCTTCTTGGGTTCAGACTTCGGCTCTTCTTTTGGCTCGTCTGCCGCAGCGGGCGCGGACTTCTTGTCCGGAGTCCGACGACTACCAGCTTTGGTGTCCTTTGGATCCTTGGCTTCAGCGGTGTCGTTATTAGCGACCTCAACTGGCTCTTTGACCGCCGCTGCCGCTGCTTCGGCTTCTGCCGCTGCTTTCTTGTCTTCGGCAGTTTCTTCAGCTGCAGGACGATCACGATATACGTACTGTGTCTCTGGTGCCGGGGCGGGCGTGTCTTCTTTCGAAAGAACGATGTAGGCCAAAGCACCGACGATACCGAAAAGCAAAACGCCACCAACGACCCCGCCAATGATCAGCGGTTTGTTGGAGCGATGGCTCCCCATGGGCATCAGCGCTGGCATCGCCATCGTTCCCGTCGTGAACGGATCCACGCTGGGACCATCACCTGAGCCAGGACTCATCATGGACTTGTGTGCGGAGGCTAGCGCGCGAATGTCGATAAGGCCCGAACCGTCGGTGACAGGAACGTCTGCGCCCGCGGCTGGTCCACCACCCACGGCCTGAACTTGGTCTAGGCTGGAGAGGCTGAACAACACCGAGTTTTCGTTTCGCTTGCCGACAAGCTCACTGCCGACACTGGCGTTCGCCATGGCCGCGGACGCCGAGCCCACACTTGATTTAGTGCGCGACGGAGCCGCAGGTTCTGCAGAAGAAAGACCAAGAAAGTCGTCGTTACTGTTGGAGTCGCTGTCGAAGGACGCGAACATCCCGCCTACATTTCCAGAAGATTGAATTTGAGGCCCGCTGGCCGGTTCGTCGAAACTCGAGAATAAGCCCCCGGAATCAAACCCAGAGTCTTTAGAAGTTCCGCCCGCTTTGGCGTAACCGAAATCGTCTTGGGCCGTCCCAGAATCAAAATCGCTGAAACCGGCAGAGAAACTGTTTGGGTCTTCCTCGGCGACAGACGACTCAAACGCCGAAAATCCACCGGCAGCGCTACCAAAGTCTGACGATGCGTTCATGACGCTAGTTTCGTCGGCCTCTGCGTTGACTTGCTGTTGATACAACGAGAAGTCATCCGAGATCTGCGTGGCTTCTTCCGGCCCCGCACCCACGTGCGAGAGATGCGCAAATTCGTCGAGCTTGGAAAGCGCCACCCAATCGGTGAGGCCATCCTTCCAGGCGAACGCCTCGGCGTTGATTCGGCCTTCATTGAAATAGGTTTCGATCTCATCAATGGCCACAGGTCCGACCTGTTCGCCATCGACGACAACATACCATTCGGCCGAAACCGCGCTACCAACTGTAGCAGTCACAGTCTCGTCACCTTCTTCGTTGCCCTTAACAACAATGACATTGCTGCATTTTTTGCAACGAATTTTAAAGACCTTGCCCTGGACCTTTTCGTCGGCAATCGAATACTTGGCGCCACATGATCC
>JBBKVQ010000053.1:0-4865 GCA_037968515.1 Bradymonadaceae bacterium | reverse complement strand
GATGTGTCGCTAGTAAAAATGTTAATGATGGTCGCGATGCTCTCCCACTACCAAGCGGGTGAGAACGTTGAGTTCCCGACCATAGAAGGCCCTCCCGTTCAGGAGCTAGGACTAGCTTCTTGGTATGGCGACGGCGCGTGGCACGGGAGCGTGACCGCAAACGGCGAGGTTTTCGACCCTGCCGAGTTCACCTGTGCCCACCGCACGCTCCCTTTTGATACAGTTGTGTTGATTCTGAATCGAACCACCCGACGACGGGTCTGGTGTCGAATCAACGACCGCGGCCCTTATGGCGCGCGCATGCTGGACGGCTCCTGGGGACTTCGCACTGACAGCGAATCCGAAGGGAACTGGCGAGGCATCATCGACATGTCCATCGCCGCAGCAACGGAACTTGGCATCATGGAAGTTGGGTTGCAACGAGTGGAACTGCGCTATTGGACACGAAACTCCGGCGAGTCTTTCAATCTCGCCGCGATGGACCTTCACTACCCCTGATGCACGTTTTTCAACGGCGCCACGCCTTACTCATTGCAGTGATCGTATTTGGATCGGGTTGTCAGACCGTCAAGGGATGGCTACGTCCATACGTTTGTGAGTGCCAGACACCCTTGGAGCACGCCACCTCGGTTCATGACGAGTACGAGGAAGACGACGATCCAGATCGCGCCTCTGTTGAACACGAAATTGCACCAACGCCTGACGAACAGATCGACGTCACGGAATCCGATACCCACGACGAAGCCGCGCTCGAGGAGTTTCCGATCGTATGGGTGAGCCCTGTGGACGTCACCGTTACGGCTGAACGAGACCGTGTAAAACGAAACTACCTCTTCCGCGGCGAAGCCGATGATGGACGGGTGGTCATCGAGGGTGAATTCTCTTCGCGGGGACAGGCGGAGCTGGCGGTGATCGAAGCCGGTAAGACCTTCGAGGTTTATTCAGAGTCGGCGCGCGTCGCCCAAAGCCCGTTCGTATTTTCAGCACCGCCCAAGGACTTGGGGCCGTTTGTGGTAGCGAGTCAATTGATCCGTGATGGTCATTCCGAGGTCGTGACCCGGGTCGTCTCGAAGAATGAGGCGGGCGAACAGATGCTGGAGCTGTTGATCTGGAAGGTCATCGGTGGCGAAGTTGCCATCGTTTTTCGGAAACCGCTTGCCCGTCTGACTGATGGAAAATGGATCAAATTGGGTGATGTTCGGTTCCTGACGGGCCAAAAGAATCGGTTCATCGAGTACGTTCCAACGGACGTCGGCGGTCAGCCAGGCCTCCCCGAAATCTACCGGTGGAATCGTTGGGAGGGTCTGTTTCGGATCCCGAAGCCTATTCCGACCGCACCACTTCGATCCGAAGGGCCACTTTCCGGTGGACCTCGGCTTGTCACAGCGGCGCGGATTCGTTAACTTGGTCGTGGCCGAGGAAAAACCTCGTACCCCATCCATCATCACTTAAGACGAGGCCGACGTGGTATTTACCGTGCGGTGCTATAAATGCGGTCAGGAGGCAGTTCGTCTGGTTCTTGGAGGCCGAGCAATTCTTCATGCACGCTGCCATTCCTGCAACGCGAACCTGCTGGCGGAGGTACTTGAGTTCGAGGAGAAGTCGAAGCGAGCGCCCAACGTTCAACCCGAACAGACGACTCAGGAATTATTAGACCTGGAGGCGACAGAAGCTATCCAATCGGGCGCCGAATAACGGCACCGCGTTCAGAAGACCCAAAGAGTTGAGGCCGCAATCGCGGCCTCTTTCGTTTTCAGTTGTCTGGAGCTTCGTAGATCGTGGCGGTTTCTTGCCGCGATGGACGCTTGAAGAAATATTCAAAGCGCATGCCACCGTCGTTTGGAACGACCACTGCCGAGACCAGTTCCCAACCGTGCGTACCGACGACGTTGAGATCAACATCGCGGAAAAGCCGGTCGTGACTTTTTTCATAAAAACTAACGATCTGTGGGTGTTTAAGCGACGCGCTTGCGTGCATATACTCCCAAGCTTTGGAGTTCGACATCTGCTTTTTCCTCATGTGAGTTACACCGAGTGCAACGAGCATCGACCGGCGCGTGTGGTTACCGCGAAAGCCGGTACCCCTGCAATAGTGGCCACAATATTATCAGTGGGAAAGCACAATCTTTCCGTTTTCGTCACGATCGAGCATCAAACGCGGACCGCAGCCTCCTTCAAGAAGTGCGTCCGTCACGGGGCCAATCAATTCGCCTTCAACGACGGCCTGAATTGCCCGTGCGTCAGCCGCATCGGTGGCTGCATTGAGCAGGAATTGCCGCAACCCGTCTCCGATCACGATTTCGATCAAGTACTCATCCTGCATCGCCGCAGCGAACGTCGCGAGGCGGCGACTGACCAACTGCTCGGCCGATTGATTTGCCCCGTCGCCCAGTGGCTGGAACGCGATGACGGCGTCGACATGTTCGCGCAGACGGGTAGCCAGCAGTCTATCGTGGTCGTCGAGAATTTGAGACCCATCGGCCTTGTCGACGTCAGAACCGAACCCAATCTTTCCTGCGGACTTCACCGAGGCTGTATTGACCGTCAGAATGAAGATGGCGTTGGACGCATCTGCGACCGACCCACGGGTATCGGCGATCTCACCTTCCTCGAGTACCCGCAGAATGCGTTCCTGAATTCGAGGGTGGGCGCGATCAAAATCCTCAAGCAGCACAACGCGAGACGACCGGCGGCGAAGCGGGCTGACGAACATGTCTTCGTCTTCGTAACCCACATACCCCGGCGGCGAGCCTACCAGTCGGCTCATGGAGTGTGGTTCCTGAAAATCGGTCATATCTAGGCGAAGGACGGCTTTCGGATCGTTGAAGACTTCTTCGGCTAGCACGCGTGCCAGCGTTCCTTTGCCCACCCCCGACGGTCCGACAAAAACAAGCGACGCCATCGGGCGATTCTTGCGTGCTCGCCGCAGACGCCCTGTCACCAACGCCCGCGCCAGCGCATGAATCGCGGCGTCTTGCCCTACGATTTGTGCCCGAACACGACTCTCGAAACCATCCCACCAGCTCATTTCGCCTTTGAGCAGACGTTCGGTGGGAATTCCGGTCTTCATGAAGACCTGCAACGCAATGTCGGCGCTCGTCACCTGGCGTTCTTTACCGTCTTCGGATTCGGTCAAATGATTGGCGCGAGAGATACACGCGTCCATCAGCAACTTCTTTGCCTTATCTGGAAGTCGTTGCTCGGGAAGGTAGCGGACGCTCATCTCGATTGCGGCGTCGATTGCTTTGGGCGAAACCGTCACTTCGTAGTCGTCTTCTAGTTCTTCGACCAACGACGTCAAAATCTGATGAACGAGGTCGTCGCTTGGTTCTCCGATCTCGATGCGTTCAAAACGGCGTTTGAGCGCAGGATCTTGCTCGAACCAGCGGCGATACTCAGCTTCGGTCGTGGCAGCAACCACAGCGATTTGGCCACTAGCGAGCGCGCTTTTGAAATGATTGGGCACTTCCGCTGGGGCATGGCTCCCCGAGCGAGGCGCAAACACGGCATGAGCCTCATCGATAAACAAGATCACGTTAGTACCGGCTTCGTCGAGCAAGCCTTTGATTCGTGATTCGAGATCGCCGCGATACGAGGTGCCGCTCATGAGCGAGGCCCCATTGATCTCGACAAGGCGGTGGCCTTGGAGCTTCTTCGGGACTTTGCCCGACACGATCTTTTGAGCCAACGCTACCGCCAGGGCGGTCTTACCTACCCCTGCTTCGCCCGTGAGCAGCGGGTTTCGCTGTTCGCGTCGCAGCAACACGTTGATCACGCGCTGTAGCTCGTTTTCGCGGCCGACGATCTCGGGCAGCTTGCCCTCCATCGCTTCGGCGGTCAGGTCCCTGCCCAACATATCGAGGGTCGGGGTCGATTGACGTCGAGCCCCTAACTGAATCGCCGCCTCAACTGGCAGGGCTTCCTCAAGAACCTTGGGCTCGCCGAGGGCTCGTCGGATCTCGGACTCAAGGCCGAGAGCTTGGACGAGTTCTAGGCTCGAACCGCCGTCTTCGAGGAACGCCTCAACCATCTCACGTTCGCCCACCTGGCCGTCTTCAGCGTGCCGAACAGCCGCATGGAGCATGCGAACCATACGAGGCGTCAGCGTCTTCCTTCCAATATGGAATTCAGGGATCTGGTTTGGTTTGGAGCCAATCAGCCGAAGGAGTTCTTCACGCAGTCGACTCGGCTCCAGACCTCTCGACTTGGCGCTTCGCCAGATCGTCGAATTCTTGATCGAGCAGATCATCGCCACAAAATGCGGAGTGCCGAGAAACGGAGTCCCGTGGTTGGTTGCCAGCTGCATCGAGCCGCGCAAGATGCTCCAGATGGGTTCCGAAAACACGTCTTCCCGCAACATTCCTCGCGAATCGAATAGCGTGTCCCCTCCGCCCTCGCTCAGCCGACGCATGGCCCAACGGATACTCGCGGATTCGGTGGCTTCAGCGCGCCACATCAGTACGCGCGAAAAGTCAGCCTGCTCGATCAGACCATTTCGGTTTTGAGCAAGTTCGTGAGCTTCAAGCAGCAGTCGGGTGAACCCCTTTGAAAAACTCTTCTGCTCGAACTCTGGCAGGTGTTCGGCGGGATCTTCTTCGATTTCACGCGATAATACACGCAATCGAGTTGCCAATTCTTCGTGGGTGACGCTTCCGTCCGTACCCTCGGAAACCGAGGTGGCAAGCGTTCGGTCGTCGCTTTCTATGAGGACGATTAAAAGGTCGAGCGGAAGGAACATCTGGCGTCTGAGCCCGATGAGCAGATCTCTCGCGTCATGCAGAACTTTGGCTGCATCTTTGTCAAATCGATCGAAATCGAGGCGACCTTCGCTATCAAAAAGAGATTGAGGATGCTTCATCGTCACG
>JBBKVQ010000052.1:0-25881 GCA_037968515.1 Bradymonadaceae bacterium | reverse complement strand
CTTCTTTGTGCGCGAATATAATATGACCTTGCCCGGCCAGTTTCCGAATGACCTGGGAAGCGGCAAAACGACGCAGGTCTTTGCCAGCGCTAGGATGGTCCAGAAACGACTCAACAAATTCGTCGCTCAACTCGTCAAAAAAATCCGACCGCAGCAGAGGCCGGCCGGCCTCATGAAATACTCGCCCGATATGATCAGTCAACGAGTCGGACGGCATGTCTTCGCGCCGTCCTGTTGGCGGCCATTTCTGTCGTGCGGTTACAAAAAGTGGCCACTCGTTTGACGCGTAAAGATGCAAGGTGCCGCGTTGGCCCCAGGTTCTGACGAGTGTGTGGTCATCATTCAGAATCAATTGGCGCACCTGCTCGGCCGTTGGTCTCCCAGCCGTCCGCAGGCTTATCGCATGAAGAGCACAGGATTCGACTTGAGCCTGCGCGCCTGCGATTTGTGCCGCGCACTCCACAGGGTCTGCAGCGCCAGGGCCAACCAGATGGGACCGCAAAGCCCGAAAATAGCGGGCTCTTTCATTGGTGGTCGTGACTATTTTCATTCCTCGATCCGTGTTCTTGAGACCTATTCGACGCTAACCCTCTCGACCGCCAAAGTCTTCAAGATGCGACGAAACAAATTAGTAATGAATGTGCAAAATCCACTCTATGCGGTCGAGTTCGGGTTGGGTGGCGTCGGAGACCTCGGACCGGACATATTCGACAGTGACGCCAATCATTTGATGAATACGAGCGGTGATCCGGGCCGTGAGCATCCATTCCTCAAAGTCCTCGGGTGTATATTTGGCCATTTGAAATGAAGAGCCAACCCCCAACTCTTTGAACCATTTGCTGTCCCTGGTGAAAATGTTGAAGCCGACCTTTCCCAACATATACTGGCGTTTGAGGTCCTGATTCAAAAAGCCGTTGATTGATTCTTCTAGGAATTCGCCGCCAACAGACAATGCGCCGACTCTGACGGAAAGCTCAGCGTCCCAGACCCATTGATTGCCCGTGAGGGGTGAATCCGGAGGGCGAGTTTGGTCGTAGACCGAATACTGAACCGATGCCCCTGGGGAAATATCGAGCGGTCCAAACCGGAAGTTTGGAACGACTCTGGCTCGCAGGGCCAGTGCTTCGCGGAAATCGGGTTGGACCTCTAGGTCAGCGGGTAAGAGCAGCCTTGTCGACTTGATTGGCGTGCTGAACATCCCGTTAAGGCCATCTTCTGCAGGCGAAAACTGAAGCCAGGCATCCAAGCCAAAATCCCCCCATTTATTGTTGAAATGAAATTCGAGGTTCATGTCTGGGTCGAGTTTATGACCATTCAAGTAAAGGATATTTCCAAACCAAGAGTCGTCCCAGAATAGGCCAAGTTGATTGTAGAGAAGGCCACCGGAAACCCTCAGTCCGGGAAGTGGCGTGTCGTAGGCAAGATAGGCCTGTTGAAGCCAGATATTGGACGGGCTGAAAGAACGCAGGTTTGACTGCCGTAAGCGTGGTTCAATCAAGAACGTAAAAGGGTCCAGTTCGGCCCTCGCGACGAGGCGGACATTATAGATTTCGGCAGCGGGCCTGGACAAATCATCCAACCTTGTGGTGAGCCGTAACATCGTTTGACCTGAAAAACTGATCGTCGGTTCATTGGCTTGGGTCGGCGGTGTCTCTGCAAAAAGCGAGGGAGGAAGGACCCATAAAACAGCCAAAATAGTCATGCCAGATTTCTTGAATCCGGCCTCGATCAGAGCGCCGAGAATATAGAGCGCAAATACAAGTAGGCTTCCCCAAATATTGACGCCCAAAAGCCCCGCGTATTTTCCCGAACCGATCTGCAGGGCTTCGGGGATCGTTCCGAACGCGAACCAAAAACCGAGCGCCACTCCGGGCCAAAACGAAAGATGGAAGGCCAGGCGCCCGGCGGATTTCCACATGTAAAACAGGAAAACCGGCGCCAATCCAATCACCATCGTCCCGCTGACCGTGGTCGCCTTGAGGATCGACGTGCCCGCAAAAAGTGGGAAGGACCCCAGAATCACAGTGAGGACCATCGTCCAGCGCCCGACTTTGAGTGGCCCTGTGCGTCGTACCCAATCCGAGAATCGATCAAGGATTATGTGGGTTTGTCCGCTTTCGGATAGGCCGCCCAAATCGATGACAGTGACCTTGGAAAACGAACTCAACGTCGAGTCGATGGTTGAGCCCGCAGAAATCATCATCAGCACGCTCATCACCGCGCTCGCCGCGAGTCCAAACGCCTGTGCCACCTTGAGCGGAGCATCTTGCCCAACGTCGATTCCCGCGAGGCTTCCGTACACACCGACGAACGAAAATAGGATGATGAAAAGCCCGGCGACCGCTCCGGCGATCAAGTAGCCTTTGAGCATTTTTGCGGGTTTATTGATGAAAGCACGATCGGTCAAAACTGGGTCGTGGAACGCGTAACTCAAGGATTGGACGACTGCGACCAGCAAGAGGTCGACCCCGCCGATGAGTGTCCATTCCCCGGTTTGCACGAATTTGGCAGGTCCGAACTCCGGCACGATGAGTGCCAGAATGAACCCAAGGAGCAACACACCAAATCCAAATTGAATGGCGTCGGTAAGGATGGATGAACGCATGCCTCCGCGCAGGCTGTAGGCGAGCGTAAGCCCCGCAAAAATCAATCCCGCTGCGTAATACGCGGTGCTGCCTGCTTCGCCGAAATAGGCGCCGACTACGGCCGTATTACTCCAAATCTCGTTAAAAAGCCGCACCATGATGACGAGCGTAAACCCAAGCGTGGCGGCGACGCCGTATTTATGGGTGATGAATTCAGCAAGGCTTGTCGTGCCAAGTCTGGTTCGTAAAAAATAAATAATGATTCCGGCGACCGGGATCGACAGGTACCAACCGGCGTAGGCGACGCCGCCAACAAGTCCAAAGCTGGCCCCAAGATTGGCGGCGTTGGTGATCGACTTGGCAAAGAGCCACGAGATCACGACAGATCCCACCAACATGCCAGTACCGACGTCGGCTCCCGCGCGGTCGCGGCCCACAAAAAATCCGCCAAAGTCCTGAGTCCGTGGCGATGCAAGAAACATCACCAGACCATAGAGGGCCATCGCGACCCATAACCACAGGTATTCCATTCAAGTCTCCAGACTTGAGGTTCAACTTGATTGTTTTAGTTTACGAGGCGAGCAGGCTAAGGACTGGCGGGCCGCGAGAAGGCAGATTTGGAGTCGAAATCGAACTTTCAAGACGTGGGAGCGCTGATGGGCGGGGCAGCCGCGGAAACTCCGGCGATGCCGAAAGGTCCAGGCCACCGAGCCATTTTTGGATCTTGGGCAGGTCTTGCCAAGTGTCCACATCGGAAAGGCGACGCAATAACGTCGCCTTGACTCTGGATTTCAGGACACGAAAAAGGCTTCGCTCTTTCCAGGGGAGCCCTTTAAGGATGTGGATTTCGCTGGCGTTGAGGGCCAAGAGGTAGATGCCGCCGTCGACCGAGGGACCGATGCAAACCTTGTTTTGAGGCGCCGAGAGGGCTTTTTGCAACTGAGCAGTATTGAGGCCCGGTGAGTCCGAACCAATCACCACCATGCGTTTTACGCCAAGCGCGGCCACATCTTTGAGTGCGTTAATGAAGCGCTCTTCAAAGCCGGTGCCGCGTTGCATGACCTCGGAATCTGGTGAGTCGTGAACATGCATGACCCGCGCTCCGGTCGCGTGAGCCATTCGCAGGGTGTTTTCCAGCAGCCGAGCGTGAACTCGGCTCGCAGCTCGGTCTGTGAGCCCGAGCGACTTGTTTTCGGCCGCCGGAGTGTGTGCGAACACAACAATCACGGCGTCTTTGCGACTCTTCAAACTTGGTCTGCCTTCAAATGATGGAGCGAAGATGTTTCCGACCTGATTGCGGTTTCATTTTTGTGCAACACTGTGTCGGGCGACGGCAAATTCAATAAACACGGTTCGATAGCGATGTTGCGAAATCTCCGACTCTACACATGGTACCAATTTGGCATTTCCTTCTATGCGTGGATGCCGGTTTTTTTCCTGTATTTTGGGTCGAAGGTAAATTTGTCTCAGGTGCTGCTGCTCGAGTCGATTTATTACGCTGGGGTGTTTGTTTTTGAGGTTCCCTCGGGCTATTTTTCGGACCGAATCGGCAGAAAACCCACGCTGGTGGTGGCGGCGGCTGCATTGGTGCTGGCCTATTTTGGGTTCTGGATGAGCACCGAGTTTTGGCACCTTGCCGTGGCTCAGGTTTTGTTGGCGATTGGGTTAGCGTTTAACTCCGGCACGGACACCGTTTTTCACCTTGATACGTTGACCGACCTTGGTCGCGAGTCTGAATACGGCCCGCGCGAGGCGCGCATTTCACGATTGGTGTTTTTAGCGGGGGCTGCGTCTGCTTTGGGCGGCGGCCTGCTTGCGTCGGTAGACCTGTCTTGGGCCTATATCGCCTCGGGGCTGATGGCGTCTGTGGCACTTGGCGCTTCTCTGTTTTTTAAAGAGCCTAAAAAAGCGACCACACCAGCCGGTGTTTTTTCGTCTTTGCGCTCGTGTTATTCAGCGACGTTTCGAATCGGGTCGACATTGCCAAGCCTTTGGTGGCTCGCGGCTTTCTGGGTCTGTGCGGTGGTCGTAAACCACCTACCCTACGAATTTTACCAGCCCTATTTTGAGTCGTTATCGCGGCAAGGATTATGGAGCGCTTCGAAAACCCCAATCTTCGCAGGTGCGCATGCCGCAATCGTGCAGCTGATTGCAGCATTCATCGCAGGTGGGAGCATTCTGTTCGCTCGCCGCGTAGGCCTAAAACGGGTGTTGGTTGCGTCCATGGCTCTTCAGGCGATGGTGATGACGAGCATGATGCTTTCGAGTCCGGTCATTGCGGCCGCGCTGGCGTTTCGTTCTGTGCCCCGTGCGCTTCAAGACGCTCCCATCCGTGAGGCCATCACGCCCTTGGTTCCACCTCATGTTCGGGCAACCTATCTGTCGTTGTTGAGCTTGGTGGGCCGATTTGGATTTTCGGGCGTTTTGATTTTGCTTGCCTGGTGGTCTGGCGACACGCTCCAAAAATCCATCTATGGCGGGGTCATCATCGCATGGGTGCTAGTGGCCGCGGTGTTGGTCGGACTGGTGGTCAATGCCAAATTGGCTGTTGCGCGACCTCAGAATGAAGTAGACCAACCGTGAAGCCCACTTTTTAGGAGTCACTGATGCTAAGCCCAATATTCAAAAATCTGCGTTTGCCCGTCGTGGCCGCGCCAATGTTCCTTGTGTCCGGCCCGGACCTCGTTATTGCGTGCTGTAATGCCGGTATCGTCGGGACATTCCCGGCCCTGAACCACCGAACGACCGAAGCTTTTTCAGAATGTGTCGACAAAGTCGTGGCTGAGACCAACGGCGCTCCATACGGCGTAAACTTGATCGTCCACCGGTCCAATCCTCGGCTTCAGGCTGACCTGATGGTGTGTGTCGAAAAGAAGGTTCCGCTGATCATCACCTCTTTGGGCGCGGTCAAAGACGTCGTCGACGCCGTGCACAGCTATGGAGGACTGGTGTTTCACGACATCACCAACCGTCGACACGCGGAAAAGGCCTCTGAGGCCGGCGTGGATGGTGTGATTCTGGTTGCGGGTGGTGCCGGTGGGCATGCTGGGACAATTAATCCTTTTGCTCTCGTTGCCGAAATTCGTGAGTTTTTTAAGGGGACAATTTTGCTTGCTGGGGCCCTGTCGTCGGGCCGTGACGTCGCAGCAGCTATGGCGATGGGAGCAGACCTCGCCTATATGGGAACACGATTCATCGCGACGAATGAGGCGGACGCGCAGGACGAATACAAAAAAATGATCCAAGAGGCTCGTGCCCAAGACATTGTTTACACCCCCGCGGTGTCTGGGGTTCCGGCAAGTTTCATGCGCCAAAGTCTTGAAAATAATGGTTTTGATTTGGCCAAAATCGCCAATCCAGCGGATATCGACTTCGGTAAAAAACTGTCAGTTGGTGACGAGGCCAAGGCATGGAAGACCGTCTGGTCAGCCGGTCACGGCGTCAGCGCGATTCACGACGAGATCTCTGTAGAATCCTTGGTGTCTCGCTTGGCATCTGAGTTCACGCAAGCGCAAGAGGCGCTTGCAGCTTTTCGGGACGTAAAATGAAAGTAGAAATCTGGTCAGATGTCGTGTGCCCTTGGTGTTTTATTGGGAAACGTCGGCTCGAGACGGCCTTAGAAGGCCTGGACGAGTCTGTGGACGTGCAATGGCGCTCATTCGAATTGGACCCTCGCGCGCCTGCGTCGATCGATGGGACTTTGACAGAAATGCTCGCCAAAAAGTACGGAATGAGCGTCGAAAAAGCGCGGCAAATGGGTGAAAACGTAACCAACGTCGGCGCCGAAGACGGCATCGACTTTCGATTTTCCGAAGCAAAAACCGGAAACACGTTCGATGCGCACCGCTTGATTCAGTGGGCTCAAAGCCTCGGGAAGGGCGACGCGATGAAAGAACGCTTGATGAAAGCGTACTTTACCGACGGTGTTTTGATTTCTGACCGGGATGCTTTGGTCGGATTGGTCGCGGACCTGGGCCTAGACCCCGCTGAAGCTCGCACTGCGCTTGACGACCCTAAATGGGCTGCTGTTGTTCGTGGTGACCAAGAGCGAGCGCGTAAGTTGGGCATTTCTGGCGTTCCATTTTTTGTTTTCGAAGATAAATTCGCGGTTTCTGGGGCTCAACCAGCCGCGATGCTGCGCGATGCGATCCACGAGCTTTTGGCCGCGAAGGCTCCTCAGGTTGATGAAGGAGTCGTTTGTTCGGATAGCGCTTGCGAGACGGTCGCCTGATAGCCGCTTTGCTGGCCGCTTGCGTCCTCCAAAATCCACGAGTAGAACTCAGGAAGATTTGGACCGCAGGAGGATCAGGTGGGTCGTTTTTTCGAAGCTAGAAAAGCACAAAAATTCGCACGTTGGGATCGGATGGCCAAGACGTTCACGCGTCTTGGGAAAGATATCACCATTGCGGTGAAAGCCGGTGGCCCCGACCCGGACACCAACCCCCGTCTGCGCCGCGTTCTTCAAAATTGTCGAGCTGCATCGATGCCCCGCGATAATATCGAGGGCGCCATCAAGCGTGCGATGGGCACCGACCAAAGCGACTACGCGGAAGTCATCTACGAAGGCTACGCGCCTCACGGTGTGCCCATTCTTGTCGTCACCGCGACGGATAATGTGACCCGAACCGTGGCCAATATCCGCATGCACTTCAATAAGGGCGGCGGCAACATGGGCAGCAGTGGTTCGGTACAGTTCATGTTCAACCATATGGCCGTGTTTCGACTCGACCCAGAAGGCGTCGACCGCGACGAACTCGAACTGTCGCTGATCGATTTTGGACTCGAGGAATTGGTGGACGGAGAAGGCGAAAACGGCGAGCCGTTGCTGGTTGTGCGTTGTCCGTTCAACTCGTTTGGACAGATGCAGGCGGGCCTTGAAGAATTGGGAATTCCGACCGTTTCTTCGGACGATGAGCATATCCCAACGACCTGGAGCGACCTGACCGAGGAAGAGGAAGAAGAGGTTCTGAAGTGCGTGGACCGGCTAGAAGAGGACGACGACGTCCAAAAAGTGTTTCATAACCTGCGCTGAACGGTTGCCTCGTAGGAAATCGGTGGGATGCCCAAGGGCGCCGACCTATGCATACTTGCGATACTTCCATGTATCGGAGTCCATGTGCGGAACCTGCAGGTCCTATGTTTTCTGACAGCCACGATGCTGTATGCGCTGCCAACATTTGCGCAGGCGCTCTGCGGCAATGGTGTTTTGGACGGAGCCGAGGCGTGCGACGATCAAAACGCGGCAGAAGGTTGCACGGATTGCCTCGTTGACACCGGTTTCACCTGCGATAACGCTGCGTCGACTAACCTCATAACCAATTCTGGATTCGAAAACGGTACAGTGGGTTGGACCGCTGATATTCCGGTTTACACCATTGATGTCGCCCAAGACGGGTCGCTTTCTGTCGTGGCCGCGCCAAATCCGTACGTCACGAACGAATGTGTTTTCGGATCGTGTTTGGATGGAAACGGGGGAGGCACAGTTTGGAGACAAACCGTGACCGTTTTGCCAGGCACGTCTTATACCTTCAGCGCGTTTGTTGCGGTGCGGTCCGATGGGGACGCGAGCTCAATCTTAACTTTGCGAGTCGACGGCGTTGATGTGACGCCAGCATTCGACCAGCTGTCCTCGGCGCCTGCACCTTGGGGAGTCTTGTCGGCAACCTTTGTCGCCACGGCGGCGCAGGTCGAGTTGAGCGTATACAACGCGTACGCCGGCGGACCCGGCAACGGTTTTGCCATGGATGAGCTTTCGCTGGTGCGTGGACCGTCCGTTTGCGTCGCATTACCGGGCGAAGACATGGGGACAGGGGAGTCTGACGCTGGCTTTGACATGAGTGCGCAAACCGATATGGCCGCCGAACTCGACATGGCCGCCGAACGCGACATGGCCGTCGAACGCGACATGGCCGAAGCAGATTCCAGCACCGTACCGACACCAAATTTGAATTCCGGGGGGAACGCAGACAATGGGTGTGGATGTGGTTCCACGGGCAAGGGGTACGACGGAAGTGTCGTGCTCATGCTCTTGGGATTCTTAGTGATTCGCCGTCGTCGCTAATCCGCTTCTTGCGCGGCATCTGCAGTCGCACTAGGTTCTCTCTAACGTCTCAACTTGGAGGAACCTGTGCGACTGCTTCGTCTGCTCTTTGGGCTCAAAGCTCCGATCGACCAAAAAACTTATATTCGTGCCGGGCTTGCTCTGGCGGCCCTGAAGTACGCATTGGATTTCACGGTCGTCTATTTGACGACTGGCAAGATCTGGACGCTCGTGGCGTATCTGTCACCGATCCTGGTTCTTCGTCATAAAGCCATCGACCCGGCTCCAGAAATGCTGTTGTGGGCCATGGCGGCCTACACGTTGCCCTTTGCGTGGATCGGCCTGACCATGAGTGTGCGGCGCGCTGCCGACGCGGGGTATTCGCCTTGGATCGGCGCCGCGTTTCTTTTGCCAATATGGAATTGGATCACGATTCTATACCTGTGTCTCAAACCTACAAAAGCCGGTTGGCAACCCGAAGAAGACGGTGAACTGCTTCCGGTGGATGTGCGCACAGTGCTTTTGAGTGTGGGTCTTGGTGTGGCGCTGACCATGTCCATGGTGGCGACCAGTGTGTTCATTCTGGGCGACTACGGTTGGAGCCTCTTCATCGGCACTCCTTTTGTCGTGGGAATGCTCTCGGGCTGGCTCACAAATCGAAGTGGACGTCGCTCTGTCGGCGCGTCCATCGTCACCGCGATCGCGTCGATCACACTGAGCGCCATCGCAACGTTGCTCTTTGCGTTAGAGGGAGTCATTTGCATTGGGATGGCTGCGATTCCCGCTTATTTTGTGGCGATTGCAGGAGCACTATTGGGCCGTGCTATCGCGGGCTCCAAGCGCGCCAACGACGTGATGGGGCTTTCGATTATTATCGCGTTGCTGCCGTTCATGGCGGGCGCCGAGTCGCTCGATACTCGTTCTCCACTCTTTGAAGTCGAGACGACAGTCGTCATCGACGGCACACCGATGGAAGTGTGGGATAAAGTAATTCATTTCTCGGAGCTTGATGCTCCAGACGCATGGGTGCAGGCCACCGGGATTGCCTATCCGATTCGCGCACGGCTAGTGGGCGAGGGTGTCGGTGCTATTCGCTATTGCGAGTTTTCGACTGGGCCTTTTATTGAGCCCATTACGGTTTGGGAGCCCGGCAAGCGCCTTGCGTTTGATGTTCAATCTCAGCCGCTGCCGATGAAAGAGTGGAGCCCTTACCGCGAGATTCATCCGCCCCATCTGGACGGCTACCTGCGCTCAAAGCGTGGAGAGTTTCGCTTCGTTGAATTGCCCGACGGGCGCACACGGCTTGAAGGAAGCACGTGGTACGAGATCGATATCGCGCCTACTTCTTACTGGTCGATGATGTCTGATGCCATGATTCATCGAATTCATTTGCGGGTGCTCGAACACGTCAAAAAAGACGTCGAGGTCGCGAATGGTCGTCGCCAATCAACCGGGCTCTAGTTGATAAATCTGTTGGATATTTTGAAGGATTTCAACAAAGGGAACTTCAAGATCCACCAGCAGGCCATTCTTAAGGTCGTACACCCATGCGTGGACTTCAGGTTGGCGATCACGCAGCCATCGCCGCTGCACCCATGACGTCTTAATCACGTTTATGCACTGCTCTTGAACGTTGATTTCAACGAGCCGCCGAAACCTCAAGTTTTCGTCCTCGATCGCGTCAAGCTCGACTTGGTGTGAACGGTAGATATCGCGAACCTCGCGAAGCCATCCGTTCATGAAGCCAAGGTCGCGCGGCTGCATCGCGGCGGCAATGCCCCCACAACCGTAGTGCCCGCAGACCACGATATGTTTGACGTTTAAAACCTCGACGGCGTACTGCAACGCGGATTGAACGTTCATGTCGATATTGCACACCAGATTTGCGACGTTTCGGTGAACAAACACGTCGCCTGGCTCGAGTCCCATGATTTCGTTGGCGGGAACTCGGCTATCGGCGCAGCCAATATAAAAGAAGTCTGGGGTCTGGGCCGCGGCAAGTCGTTCAAAATAGTCGTGGCGTTCAGCAACCTTTTCGGCCACCCATCGCTTATTATTTTCGAAGACCCTTTTATAGATATCGTCGGGCATATTTTCTCAAGGTTGGAAGCCAGCCATCACCGCGACACGCGTCGTGAAAGTTCGTGAATCAAGGAATTCAAAAAGATATCGGCCGATCACGACCTCGTCTTCACTCTCGAGCGGAGTCAGCGCATGTGGCTGCAATTTGACGCCGTTTATGAGGGTCCCGTTATGGGCGCCCAAATCCAGCAGTCGGTGCTCACCTTCCGAGGTTCTCGAGAACTCGCAGTGTGTCTGGGAGATCGAGTACTCAGGAATAATGATGTCGTTTTCCGAAGACCTGCCGAGCCGAACGTTTTTGGTTTCTGGGCCAAATCGGGCTTTCTCGACCCGCCAGATTCGCCGATGCAAAGATTTGGTCTCCTGAGCGTGCATGTCGAGCGACGCTAAAAACGTCTGTGCTCCGCCGCGCGCGCCATCTTCGGCAAGTGTTCCCACGACGCCGAGGCCCACAAGAACAGCGGTTCCCTGAGTTCGAGAAAATTCCAACGGGCCCTGATCACGACAGAGTTTGATGTATTCATCGATGTGTTTGCTCATACTCCGCAATCATACTGGGTTTGGTGCCTCAATGCATCGAGAATTCGGGTCACGGGCGTTCAAGGCTTCTCGATACGCCCGTCGGCGTGGAGCGCAAATCGCGCTTGCTCTCTTGGGTGCACCGGCGAGGCGTTTGGCCAAGGCCAGCCGCCGAATCCTGTGTTTTGGTAGTCGATCATGGCTTGTCGGATTTCGTTCGGGTGATTCATGACAAACGGTCCATGTTGGGCGACCGGTTCGGCGATTGGAGTTCCCTGTAAAACCAAGAATTCAGACGGTTTATCGCCGTTTTTGATCTGATTTTTGGCGTCAGCGGCAAGGACTAGGCCCCAGCCGCTCTGGACGGCCTCGTTGTCGATTTCGGCGCCGTCGCCCTCAAAAAAATACAGCGTGCGAATAGCGCCTGCCGGAATCGGCGGCAGCTCGACCTCGGCCCCTGGAGCCATTTTCAACGTCCACACCGCCAGATTCGAATTGGAATCGGCGGCCCACGAATTGGGTGGCGGCGTCAGGGGTGAGGCCTGCGGATGAGCTCCGGCGATTACGGTAATCGTCGATTGGAGTCCCTGATCGTCGGTCATTTCAATTTTCGGAACGTCTTCGGACCAGAACATTGTGAAATGAGGATCGACGAGCTTTTGCCGCGCCGGAAGATTTAGCCAAATCTGAAATAGTTCCGTGGGGTTATCCTGGTCCTGATGAACCAAAGGAAACATTTCACAATGAACGACGCCTTTTCCGGCAGTCATCCATTGAACATCGCCGTTACCAAACCGGGCGTTGGCGCCCAAGGAATCGTGGTGATCGATGAAGCCATTTCGGGCGACTGTGATAGTCTCGAAACCACGATGAGGGTGTCCGGGGAAGCCGGGAACTTTGTCGCCGTGGTACATGCTCCAGCCGTCTTTGCCTGAAAAGTCAGAACCGATGGCGCGACCATCTAGGCTCGCAGCTGGGCCCATTTCAGCGTTACCTTTGGGGTAGTTATCCCTGTGGTGGACACAAAAAAGGAAGGGGTCGGTCGTTGGCCAAGGCATCGATGCCAAACGGAATTTTTCAGGGATACTTGATTTCATGTTGCGCTCCAATTGTTGTGGTGAAGATGCACCCTAAGACCAAAAAGTTTCGGTGCTCACAACCCAGAGTGCTGAACGAGTGCATCCAATAAAATGGCTATAGGAGTGCAGTCGAGTGTCGATAACCACATGACTGCACTCAAAGGTTCGTTGGGTTGAATGTCTGGCTGGACTACACAACTTCGCGAGATTACGGTAGAAAAGCCACCGTCCGTTTACTGGACTGACCAATGGGAACCTTGAACATATTTATCGACGACTCTGTGGGCGAACAGCTCGGGTATGATCGACCTGTGGTTGCGCTCGAAGATTTCATTGCTCCGGCCAACCTGGGGGCGGCGACAAAATTCGTACGCGCGGGAAACGCATCAAGCCTTGATGTGGATTGTATCGACGCGAATCTGAATCAAGTTAGCGCAAAAATTTCGGTGTGGTGCTCAGGAGCCGCGCGTTTTGTACGGCTTCAGATCGATGCGATAAATCCGTCCCATAATCCTCATTTCCCGACCAGCGGTGCGCTTTCGGATGGGACGATTCTTTGGGCAATCGACACGCGCACGATGCAAATTCGAGTTACCCACCGAGCTGGTGTTTCGGAAGAGTTGGTCTCATTTACGGCTGAACTCGGTCCCTACATTGAATCCATTCATGAGGCAGATCGGCAGGCGTTTGAATCTCAAGTTCAGGCATGTATCCAAGCGGGCGAGGACATGCATCTGTCGTTCAGGGTCGTTCGCCCGACAGGCGAGGTTCGGCTGCTTGAGGCGTTTGCGAGAGCCGTGCGCCAGGATGATACGACGATAGAAGTGGTTGGCATGACCATCGATGTGACCTCGCGGATGCAAGCTTCACACGCCTTGGCCCAAGAGTCTGCGCGCTTGGAGCATGCTCTGGCAGCGTCGAAAATGGGAATTTGGGAATGGGATGTTCAGGCCGACCACGTGACTTGGTCCGAGAAGATAGCTGAGATCTTTGGGATATCGCTCGACGAGTTTGCTGGAACGTTGGATGCGTTTTCGGAGTTTGTGCACCCTGACGATGCAGTTCATGTGCAATCGACGATCTCAGATTTTTTGTCGGGAATTTCGCCCGAATATGTGATCGATCATCGGATTATTCGTCCTGGCGGCGAGGTGCGCTGGATCGAGGGACGAGGAAACCTGACCCGCGATGAAGCCGGGGCGCCTGCGGTGTTTATAGGTACCCTATGGGATGCAACCACTCAGCGCCTAGAACGAGACAGGGTTCGTCAAATCGAGCACGAACTCGTTCGAGCCAGTGGTCGTCTGAAATTGGCAACAGAGGCCGCCGGGATCGGGCTTTGGGAGGTCAACCTAAACACCTTCGTCGCTTCGTGGGATGCCCAAATGTGTCGGCTTTGGGGGATGGAGCTGGACTGTTATCTTGGGCCGCGCACGGCTTGGGGTGATGCTTTTCACCCCGATGATTTTGCGGCCGTGGACGATATTATGGGCGCGGTCGAGGATGGGCAAGCAACGTCTTCGTTTCGCGTGGTGCTACCGGACGGGACGATTCGCCACATCTTGTCATTTGCGCAGGTGGTTTCAGAATCCGGGATGGCTCCCCGTTTGGTCGGTCTATGCATCGATGTCAGCGAGCGCAAAGAGGCCGAGGTGCGCGAGCGAAATCGAAATCGAGTGCTCGAAGCGCTAGTGTCGACGGCATCGGTAGAGGAGGTGTTGGGCGTTTTGGTGACCGTGCTTGAAGAAGAGGAAGACCACTCGCGCTTCGGCTTCATGCTGGTCGATGCGTCTGGCAAGTTCCTCGATAACGCAGCGGCTCCTTCGATGCCCGGTTTTTACTTGGACGCGATTGATCATTTACCCATCGGTGCGGGGCAGGGTTCGTGCGGAACTGCCGCTTTCTTGCGTGAGCCGGTGATCGCAGAAGATGTTCAAGTCCATCCCAATTGGGGGCAATACCGTGACTTAGCAGCATCCGCAGGAATCCGCGCTAGCTGGTCGATTCCGATTTTGGGGCCCAACGGGCGGCTGTTTGGGACCCTCGGAATGTATTCTGGGACGGCGCGTCTTCGTGACGATGATTTGCTTCGCCGTATGACCGCAGCAGCAGACTTCGCTGCACTTGCAATCGAACGCAAGAGGGCCGAAGTGTCTGCAAAAAACCGCGAGCAACTGCTGCAGTCGATGGGAGAAATTGCCGGCATGGGAGGTTGGGAATTCGACCTGCTCAGCCAAGTCCGAACTTGGACCAACGAGATGAACAAAATCCATGGGCTAGACCCAGATTCGAGCGAACAAGATGTGCTGGGGTTGTATACCCCCGAGTCACAGGTCCGGATTCAAGCCGCGATGGCACATACGGCACAAACGGGCGAGCCTTGGACCATGGAGCTTGAGCTGGACACGGCGGCCGGACAACACGTCTGGATTCGGTCCGACGGTCGTGCACAGTACGTCGATGGACGGATCGTTAGGCTCTTTGGCGCCGCTCATAATATCACTGCACAGAAGCTCGCCGAACGTGATTACTTGAGGCTTCAAGAACAGCTGCTTCACTCGCAGAAGCTAGAGTCGATCGGTCGGCTTGCTGGCGGGGTCGCGCACGATTTCAATAATATTGTGTCGGTCATTTTGGGGCATGCGGAACTCGCCATGGAAACCGTGTCGGAAGGCAGCGAGTTGATGGAAGATTTGAATGAGATCCGGCTGGCTGCCGAACGGTCCGCTGCCCTTACTCAACAATTGCTCGCGTTTGCGCGCAAGCAGCCGATGACGCCTGTAGTCGTCAATATCAACGACACCATTGCGGTGATGGTGAACATGTTGCGTCGCTTGATCGGCGGGCAAATTGCTTTGTCGTGGAAATCGGAACCTGACCTTTGGTCAGTTTATGTTGACCCCGCACAAATTGATCAAATTCTGGCCAATCTGTGTGTCAACGCGCGTGACGCGATCGACACACGCGGTACGGTTAATATTTCGACGACCAATGTCGTCCTGGACGAAGAGGCCGCAGCAGGACTGGACGATTGCCCTCCAGGTCCCTATGTTTGTTTGTCGATCGCCGATGACGGGTGCGGGATTTCAACAAATATACTCGAGAATATTTTCGAACCCTTTTTTACAACAAAAGGCATCGGAATGGGGACGGGGCTAGGGCTCGCTACCGTGTACGGAATTGTGAAACAAAATGGTGGCGGAATTCGAGTAGAAAGCCAAGTCGGAGTCGGGACTCGATTTGAAGTGTATTTTCCAAAAGAGGGCGGCACAGACACCACGATTCGCGATGAAGTTGTCGAGCACATTCCAACTCGTCTGTTTTCGACGGTTTTACTCGTTGATGATGAGCCGAGTTTATTAAAGGTCGCGACACGAATGCTGAAGGGACTTGGGCATCAGGTTTATGCTGCGTTGGGCCCCGACGAGGCGATGCGCCTTGCCGCTGAAATCGGCACCATTGACGTCTTGTTGACAGACGTGATCATGCCAGACATGAACGGCAAAGAATTATCCGAGGCCCTTGCGCCATTGCATCCTGAAATGAGGATTGTTCTTATGTCCGGCTACACAGCCGAAGTTCTTGAGGAAGAAGGTGTTCAGCGAGGCACGCTTTTTTTGCAAAAACCGTTTTCGTTGAGTGAACTCGGCGAGGTTATCATGGCAGCTTTGAACCCAGTTTAGAATCAAGCCATCCCATGGGATGAAGATCGTCAAGCCTGTCTTGAATATGACGATAAATTTTTATCCCTGTGCATTAGTTGGTCTTTGAAATGGTCTCTCCTGTAATACTGATCGAAGATTCCGTGGGTGACCACCTCGGTTTCACGAAACCCGTGGCAAGTTTCGAAGAGTTTGTTCCGCCCAACCAGATCGAAGCTGTTCTTGAGGCGATTCACCACGGGGATGGTGCTCCAATACCCGTCGACTGCCTCGACGTGAATGGGAAGCAGGTTAGTGGGTTTCTAACTGTGCGTCGCTCAGGGGCTTTTAGACTGGTCAGCCTAGCGTTCGGCGGACAAGAACCGGACGACATGGACAAGGTGAAGGAAAAGGGGGCGCTGGCAGATGGCACCGTTCTTTGGAAATTGGATGTTCGATCCGGTGAGATGCAGATCGAGCATCGATCTGGTTCTGCGGATCAGAAGAAAGCATTCAACGTCCACTACAAGACGTGGTTGGAGTCGATTAATGAGCTTGATCGGGAGATGATAGATAGCCAGATCCAAGCCGCAATCTCGAAGGGCAGAGACCTTCATAGCGTCGTCCGAATGGTGCTTCCGGAAGGAGGCGAGCGAGTCATCGAAGCTTTTGGTCGGGCAATCGTCGTTGCAGGGGTGACCACTGAGGTCGCCGGCATGAGTATCGACGTGAGCTCACGGGTTGCCGCGAACAGGCAGATGGCAGATCAGGCTGCGCGCCTGGAGATGTCATTGGCCGCCTCCGGAATGGGAACTTGGGATTGGGATATCGGGCTCAACGTCGTGACCTGGTCGGACAAAGTTGCTCAGATGTTTGGCATTTCCGTCGAGGACTTCGCCGGAGACTTCCGCGCGTACGAGAGTTTCATCCATCCCGAGGATCTTGAAGCAGTCCATACCGCAATCGAAAATTGCCTGAGTGGCGCTATTCCAGACTATGCAGTTTCTCATCGCGCGATCATGCACAATGGCGAGGTGAAATGGCTGGACGCCAAGGGGGCTTTATTTCGGGACTCCGATGGAAAGCCAGTTCGGTTTTTGGGGACGGTTTGGGACTCGACCGTCAGTCGAGAACAGCAAGAGCATATCGCTAGGATCGAACGCGATCTGGTTCGGGCAAGTGATCGATTTCGGCTCGTGTCGGAATCCGCGGGCATTGGTTTTTGGGAGCTAGATATGGCGACCCGAACGGTCACTTGGGATGCTCAGATGTGTGCCATCCTTGGCATGGAACAACAGGGCTATGTCGGTCCAATGGACATCATCTCGAATACGGTTCATCCCGAGGATGTGGAGCGGACCCGCGAAGAGTACTTCGAATCGCTCGAGTCCGGACAAGGGACTCAGACGTTTCGAGTTGTCCTTGCGGACGGTGTAATTCGCCACCTTATGTCTTTTGGGCAAATGATTTCGGCAGAAGAGGGACCTCGATTTGTCGGTCTCTGCCTCGATTTGAGCGAGCGGCGGGAAGCAGAACTGAGGGAACGTAATCGGAACCGCGTGTTGGAAGCTGTGGTGTCGACAGCGTCGGTTCAAGAGGTGCTGAATGTGCTCGTCAATGTGCTCGAGGAGGAAGAGTTAAATGCGCGCATGGGATTTATGCTTCTCGACGCCTCCGGCAAGTCGCTTGTCCACGGAGCCGGACATTCGCTGCCGAGATTCTACTTAGAGCAATCGAATCACCTCGGAATCGGTCCCGGAAATGGCAGCTGCGGAAGCGCTGCGGCCCTCTTAGCGCCGGTTGTCAGCGAAGATGTGCGTTTGGATCCGGATTGGGAATCATTTAGAGAAATTGCTGAATCTGCGGAGATCCGAGCGTGTTGCTCAGTCCCTGTTATCGGGTCATCAAAACAATTGCTTGGGACTCTCGCCGCTTATTTCCGCTCGCCGCAGGCAGCTGATCAGAACTTGATTCGGCACATGACCGCCGCAGCCGATTTTGCGGCGCTCGCGATCTAGCGGAAGAACGCTGAGGTAGCGGCCCGAAACCGCGAACTGCTCTTGGAATCGATGGGTCAAATCGCTGAAACGGGTGGGTGGGAACTCGACCTGCTCAGCGGGGTTCGAACCTGGACCAATCAGATGCACAAAATCCTGGACCTGAATCCCGACACGTCAGTGAGGACGGTTCTGGAGCTCTATACACCTGAATCTCAACGGCGGCTGAAATCCGCGATGAAACGCGCGACCGAAACAGGTGACCCGTGGTCCTTGGAGCTTGAGCTCATGACGCCGATCGGTAGGCACGTTTGGATTCGGTCTGAAGGCCGCGCACAATCAGCCGGGGGCCGCGTGGTCAGGTTATTTGGCGCCGTTCAGGACATCACCTCGAAAAAAATGGCTGAAATTGAGTATGTGAAGCTGCAGGAGCAGCTTTTACATGCCCAGAAATTGGAGTCGATCGGACGACTTGCAGGTGGGGTCGCCCACGACTTCAACAATATCGTTTCGGTCATTTTGGGCCACGCTGAACTCGCTATGGAGACCGTGTCCGAAGGCAGCGAACTCATGGAGGACCTAAAAGAGATTCGCTTGGCTGCGGAACGCTCGGCGGCGCTGACTCATCAGTTGCTCGCGTTCGCCCGCAAGCAGCCCATGTCACCGGTTTTGGTTAATATCAACGACACCATCGCGGTGATGGTGAATATGTTGCGCCGCTTGATCGGCGGGCAAATCGCGTTGTCCTGGGAATCAGAGCCCGATCTTTGGTCCGTTTTTGTCGATCCCGCTCAAATCGATCAGATTTTGGCAAATTTGTGCGTGAATGCCCGGGATGCGATCGGCAAACGGGGAAGCGTTAAGATTTCAACGGCCAACGTCATTTTGAACGCCGTAGACATCGCGGGTTTTAGTGAGTGTGTTCCAGGATCTTACGTGTGTCTCTCGGTTGCTGATGATGGAGCGGGAATCTCTGAAGCGGTTCTGGAAAATATTTTCGAACCTTTTTTCACGACAAAAGGCGTCGGACAAGGCACGGGGCTTGGGTTGGCCACCGTGTATGGAATCGTAAAACAGAATAAAGGTGCCATTCGAGTTGAGAGCGAAATAGGTATCGGGAGTCGTTTTGAAGTGTATTTTCCGCGTCATGAAAATCTTGACGCAGGAAAGTCCGACAGAGTCTCCGAGCGAACTCCGATTCGCCTGTTTTCTTCCATTTTGCTGGTGGACGATGAGCTGACAGTTTTGAAGGTTGCGACTCGGATGTTGGAGGGGCTAGGGCACGAAGTACACGCGGCGCTGGGGGCCAAGGAGGCTATTCGGCTGGCTGCACAACTCGAACATATCGATGTTTTGTTGACTGACGTGATCATGCCGGAAATGAACGGCAAACAATTATCGGAATTTCTGGCACCGGTGCATCCAGAAATGACCGTGGTTTTGATGTCAGGTTACACCGCTGAAGTACTTGCAGAGGAAGGCGTCTTGCAGGGAACCTACTTCTTGCAGAAGCCATTTTCGTTGAGTGAGTTGCGAGAGGTCGTGATGGAAGCTTTGAACCCATCCTAGGTTTATTTTTCGAACCCAAACCCTTCAAGCGTCATCATTCGGACATGAAAAAAGACACTCAGCGATCTCGGGGCCAGCGACTCGAGCGGATTCAGGCGTCGCCTCAATGGCGCGACGGAGCTTTCCGCAATCCATCTGGTGCCAGCGCCATGATTGGCGCGGCAGAGACCCCGTCGGTAATCAAGGAATTCATCATGGGGACCGGAAAACGCTCCCCTGGGGGCGAGGGGTTACCCACTGTCGATCCCTTACCCGGATGGTCGAAACCCAACGATTCCGGTTTTCGAGTCACCTGGCTTGGACATTCGACATTATTGGTCGAAATCGACGGCGTTCGCATATTGACTGACCCTGTCTGGGTGCATCGGGTTTCGCCCGTCGGATTCGCGGGCCCTAAAAGGTTTCAGCCCATGCCGGTGGACTTGGAGAGTCTGCCGAAAATAGATGCTGTGATTATTTCCCACGACCACTACGACCACCTAGACCGCCGCACGGTCGAGCGCTTTGCCCAAAAGAAAGTCCCACTCGTGACCTCTTTAGGGGTCGGAAAGCACTTCGAGAAGTGGGGAATTCCGCCCGAAGCCTTCACCGAACTGGATTGGTGGGAGTCGTGTGAAATTGGCGGTGTGAAATTGACGGCTACGCCAACGCAACACTTTTCGGGTCGAGGTTTGACGGACCGAAACTCTACTTTGTGGGCTTCCTACGTAATCGAGAGTCCGAATCATCGCTTCTATTTTGGAGCGGATTCTGGGCTGACGCCTCAATTCGTCAAAATCGCAGAAAAATTCGGCGGTTTTGATGTTGTCGCGCTTGAGATCGGCGCTTTTCATGAGTCTTGGGCTGGGATTCACATGGGCCCAGACAACGCATGGAAAGCGTTTGAAATGTTGAAAGGTAAGCTGTTTTTGCCCATTCATTGGGGCGTTTTTGACCTGGCTTTGCACCCTTGGGAGAAGCCTGCCGAACGTGTTTTGGAGCTTGCAGGCGACCGGCCGTTGATGTTGCCCAGAATGGGTCAAGTTTTTGAGCCGAATAACTGGGATGGCAATGAGGCTTGGTGGCGGGTGGCCTAGATGGGTTTGCCTTGGGTCGCCCAAACCCGCGTGACATGACCGGCAAAAGGGACATAGGCGATGGCCATGAAAAAATACTGATAATTTGGAAAAATAACCGCCAGAACTGCCGCAGCTACGATGAAAAACGACGCACGGAACACCCGCGGCTCCACCATGATCGCGAAGGTCACTGCGATCAGTGAATAGACGATAAACTCCAGTGCGGTGGCGACTTGGGCGGCGACTGAAAAGCGCCAAAACACCAGACGCATCATCGCAATGCAGGCGAGGCCTGCCACAAAATACTTGGCCACTCGGCGATTAAATTCGTTCGAATAAAAGAGCTTTCGCGCTGGAAAGGCAAGCAGCAGCGGTATGCCGACTGTCGGCAAGATAGAAACCAGGTGATTGACAGGAATCTCGTCGGGTTTCACGCCCAGCCTCGAAATCCCTTTGTACAACGCCAAACCTATCCATAAGAGCGAAATCGCGCCCCCCAAAAAGAGTCGATGCCGTGTGTCCACCGAGGTCGAGTGTGTCGCGAGAATTTGCTGCACTTCGGACTGTTGTTTTGCATGTTCGTGGCGGGAATCCTCGAGCCTTTTACGCAGTGGTGCCGACCGCTGCGCTGAAATGGTCGACAGTGCGTTGGTCGCAGACCCAATATCTGAACGCCCTAAATACTGAAAAAACAACTCTTCTGAGACCTGGTCAAGCAAGGTGATGGCGCCAGGGTTTTGGGGCCAGATGCCCACCGATTGCAGTACCAGCGCGCGTGTCTGCTCCAAATGTTCGGGGCGATTCAGGGTTTTGGGGTTGGTTTTGGTCAGCAAAGCAGCCGCGGCTTTCAGCAAAACGCGCGACGCCTCGTGAGCGCGGTAGTCTTGTAAAGCCTCACGTAGATGATCCACGCTTGCAAACCGGCCGGATTTGGCGCGGCTCATGGCCTTTTTGGCAATCCCGACCAGTTCGAGGGGTAGGGCGTCGTCGTAGGTCTGTTCGACGCAGTCAAAGGCGTTCAGCACGGCGACCTGCGTGGGTTTTCCGGCGTAGGGGCCGCTGCCGCACAAGACATGATGAAGCGTAGCCCCGAGCAGGAAGACGTCTGTCAGTTCATCCAGATTTCGGCCGTGTTCTGCGACCATTTCAGGGGCCATATAGGCGGGGGTGCCCACCAGTTCATGTGCCTCGTCGCGATTTTGAACGAACGGCGGCATGCGCGGAGGAATGCCTAATGCGATTCCCCAATCTAGCAAATAGACTTCGCCGTAGCGGCCGATCATGATGTTGTCGGGTTTGATGTCTCGATGAATGATGCAGCGGCTATGAGCAAACTCGAGGGCCCGGCACACTTGAATTAGAACATCGACATGCCACTCAAGATCGACTTTTGGCTTTCGGTCCCCACTCCATGGCACCGAACCCGGCGACGCAATGACTTGGGACCAAGTGACCCCTTCGACTTTCTTCATGACGATCAGCGGCTCGCCGGTTTCTCGTCGCCCGACCATATGCACCGGGATGATGCCGGGGTGCTCAAGATAGCCGGTAATCAGGGCTTCGTTCAGTATCGACTCGCGGGCCGCAGGGGTGTCATTTTCGCGAATCGTTTTGACGGCCACATCGCGCATTAACGAGTTCTGCCTTGCCAGCAAGATCACCGCCATGCCGCCTGAGCCGAGCGTAGAGTATTCCGAGATGTCGTCTCCGACCTCGTCTCCGCTTTTGAGCACAGGAACCCATGACGCGGCTCTCAGGCTGCTCTGAGCAGCCTCGGGCATAATTGTCGACGTCGCGTTCAGATGATTTTCAAAACGGGCGAATTCTATGGTCGGGACTTTTTCGTACTCAGCTTCGGCTGTGTGGTCGGCGTCGCTCGTCATAACAAGCCTAGTCGAAGGACCGATGTTGCGTGCGCGGGCGTTTTGCCCGGATGTTTCGTTCGATACATTGGCATGATTTCAGCCGAGGAAACGAATCAGCGGTGGATCCATCGATTCTGGCGCTTCGAAGCCAAGCAGCATTAATGCAGTGGGGGCGATATCGCTCAGCCTGCGAACGTTCAGGTCTTGAAGTTCGATTGTTCCTTTGATCGACGGCGCGTAGATCCAAAGCGGTACCTTGTTCAGCGTATGGGCCGTCATAGGAATTTTTCGCCCTTGAGAGTCCAGATTGAATTCGCCACTTTTTGCGTTGATTTCAAACATCTCGTCGGCATTGCCATGGTCCGCTGTGATGATGAGCGCGCCGTCCATCTTTTCGACGGCTTTAATGAGCCTTGCAAGGCTTAGGTCTGTGGCTTCGACCGAGATAATCGCTGCAGCCAGATTGCCTGTGTGGCCGACCATGTCGCCGTTTGGATAATTGATTCGTGCAAAACGAATGTCTGGGTCCTCTTGCAATGCTTCAATTGTGGCGTCTGTGATTTCTGCGGCTTTCATCCACGGCCGCGTATCAAAAATTACGCGGTCTGATGGGACTTCGATGTATTTTTCCAGACTCGCAGAAAACGGGTCGGTTCGGTTTCCATTCCAAAAATAAGTCACATGTCCGAACTTCTGAGTCTCACTCACGGCGAGTTGTTTCACACCCTGTTCAGCGAGCAATTCTCCCATCGTGCCTGAGATTTTTGAGGGGCCGACCAAGAAGTTTTTGGGCACACCGAGGTCGCCGTCGTATTGCATCATGCCTGTGAAAAATACATCGGGCCGACGAACGCGCAAAAACGGAACAAAATCGTCCGAGTCGAAAGCGCGGGCTAGCTCGATCGCGCGGTCGCCGCGAAAGTTGAACAGCAAAACCGCGTCGTCGTCTTTGATGGTGCCAATGGGGACGTCATTTTCAACGATCACAAAGGGCGGCAAAAACTGGTCATTCAAGTCTGGGTCGACTTTCCGCGCCGCAGCGATAGCTTCCAAGGCCGAGCCCCAATGAGGGCCGTCGCCTAATACGTGGACGTGCCAGCCTAGCTCGACCATCGACCACTCGGCCTCGTAGCGATCCATCGTGACCAACATTCGACCGCCGCCTGAGGCGATTCGATAATCTCGCCCGTTGGTCGAGAGCACTCTGAGTAAGGACTCGATGCGTTGCACGTACACGTGGGCGCTTTGCCCGCTGACATCGCGGCCATCAAGCAGCACATGAAGCCTCACACGTTGAACGTTCTTCTTGGCTGCGTCTTTCAGCAAGGCCTCGATGTGGTCGATATGCGAATGGACATTGCCGTCCGACAACAGGCCTATAAGGTGCAAGGTGGAACCCCGGGTGTCGACTTGGTCGACCATGGCATTCCAAGTCTTGCTGGATTCGTCTTCGGGGTTAAACAGCACGCCGCTGCGGATGGCGATATCGACCCGTTTGGCGCCTTGGTCGTAGATTTTGCCCGCCCCAAGCGCGTTGTGACCGACCTCGGAATTGCCCATATCGCTGTCCGAGGGCATACCCACGTGAGTGCCGTGTGCAAATAGAGTCGTTTTGAGCGCCACCGTATCGAGCCAATCCATGGTAGGGGTTCGTGCAAGAAACACTGCGTCTCCCTCGTCCTGACGCCCGATGCCGACACCGTCAAGAACGACAACCAGTACGGGGCCAGTGGGAATCTTATGCGAGTGTTTTTTCATGATGTTTTTCTACGTGTGGAAAATGCGCTCGCACGATATCAAAATTGCGCAGAAAGTGAACCGTCCGTTGCCTGTTACTAGATTTGGAGTCGCTCTATGAGTGCTCGAGTATCGTTGAAATCCGTGAGTCGAAAATTCGGTCAAACTACCGTGCTCAAAGGCGTTGACCTTGAAGTCGCAGGTGGCGAATTGGTGGCGTTGATTGGGCCAAACGGCGGCGGAAAAAGTACGCTTTTGATGATGATGGCCGGGCTTTTGAGCCCAACATCGGGAACGGTCACAGTGTGTGGCTTGCCGGCGCAACGCTTGGCGTTGGAATCCGCGGGCAAGGTCGGGCTGGTGCTGGCAAGGCCTGGGCTTTATCCCTTGCTCACGGGCTGGGAAAACCTGAATTATTTTGGCGGCCTTTTTGGGTTGGATGATGTTGCGGTGGCAAAGAAGACTGCTGCCCATCTGAAGTCAGTCGGCTTAACTGAGCATATGAACAAACGCGTAGACGGTTGGTCGACCGGTATGCAGCAGAAATTGTCGTTGGTCAGGGCGTTATTGCTGGAACCCGAAGTCCTACTTTTCGATGAACCCGCAGCAAACTTAGACCCGCTGGCCGCCAAAACGATGTACCAGGAGCTGCGAAGCCGTGCTGACGCAGGTTTGGCGTGTGTTTTGGTGACTCATGACCTTGAGGCTGCCGAGAATTTTTGCAACCGAATCTTTCTGATTCAGGGCGGCATAAAAGCTGAGCTGAAAGGTGAGGGTAAACCAGACCAAACCTCGTCGAGACTGCTTGATGCTTGGAAAAAGGGGGTGGCATGAAACGAGTATTACTGGTCGCCAAAACTGAAGCGTTAGAGCAACGCCGACAGCCCGCTATGCTCTTAGTGATGGCTTCAAACTATTTGTTATGGAGTGTTTTTTTTATCGCCGTCTTGGTTTTTCTTAATTCTACACGCGAGAATCCGCAGGTCATGAGCATGTTGGATAAACGAGTGTTAGAAATGGGCATTTGTAATGGTGAAAGCGCGTTAAACACTCTCGTCAAACTCACTAGCATGAATTTTGGCGCCATCCTGTTCACGACGATGTCGGTTTTTTCTGCGTACATGTCTGCCTACTCGGTGCTGAACGACCGCCTCAACAACACGATGCCTTTTTTGATGTTGGCGCCTCTATCCCGATATCAGCTACTCCTCGGCAAGGTCCTGGGAGCGACGGCGATCCCATTTTTGATGCATTTGGTTTTTGTCGGCTTCACCACGTTTGCAGTTCGTAGTTTAGAAATTATGGCGCCGTTCTCGGAATCGTGGGGTGGCTCACCGGCGTGGTGGGTGGCTTTCCTAGTCGGGGCCCCCGCTGCATCATTTTTTGTCGGTTCTCTTGGCACGGTAATTTCTGGCCTGTCCAAAGACGTGCGCACTTCGATGCAATCCACTTCGTTCGCGATTGGACTCCTCAGCCTCGCGTTCGGCTATCTATTGATTGACCAAATCAAAAGCGGGGTTGCGGTTCAGATCATGGTGGCTCTTGGCGGATTTCTCGGCGGCTTCTTAATTTTGCTTGTGGGCTCCAAAATCATCTCTCGCGACATTGCCTGATGAGTTTGCGCGACCAAGACGGCCCTAGGCGAGGGCCGTATCGACTACCGAAACCAAGCAGTCGAAATCGGCGAGAATTTTTTTTTTGCTCTTGGG
>JBBKVQ010000051.1:0-23010 GCA_037968515.1 Bradymonadaceae bacterium | reverse complement strand
TGCTAATTGAGCGGTTGTTTAATCACCCAGACCTCAATGACGCCCTTTTGGTGTTGGACGAAGCAGAGGAAATCCGATGTCTCGAAAGTCTCTCGTCGGTCTTGCGTGTCTCCTAGTGACTGCCGCGATCTCATCGCAGGCAATGGCTTTGGACAACGACCTAATTCTCTCTCGTTTCGCGACGTTTGATCCGCAAGAATATGCGATCAAAGACGCGAACGGAAATGTGACTACGGCCTGTGTGAATGCGTGTGGCACGGTCAAACCGAATAAACAGTTATTCGAAAACCTCGTCACCGATATGGGTCAAGTCATTGCACCCAAAATCGGTTCACCCGCAGAAACGCTAGGTGAAGCAGGCTTTGCGCTGAATTTCCAGACGTCTTTGATCTTCATTCCGAGTGAAGAAGATCATTGGAAAATCGCGGTCGAAGACCGCGATCCAAACTCGTCTTTGTTCATGGGCAACCTGCAGGTTCGAAAAGGCCTCCCGTTCTCGTTCGAGGTAGCGGGTAACTTCGGCTACATTTTCAACAGCGATATGTTCACGCTGGGCGCCGACGTCAAATGGGCGCTCAACGAAGGTTTTTACTACTTCCCGGATCTCGCGATCCGCGGGAGTGTGAACACGCTGCTTGGCTCGCCTGACTTGAATCTGATCACCGCCGGTGGCGACATGAGTCTGTCGAAATCCTTTGGGATTTCAGGCGTGATGTCCATTACGCCGTACGTCGGCTACCAGATGCTCTTCATCGTGGGATCGAGTCGACTCCTCAACGGTTACCCGCAGGATCCTCGATCGCCACAATTCGACACTGATCGTCCTGCTGGCGAAGGCTCAACGACGTTCTCCCCGGAATTCGTGTTTGAGCAATACGACGCTCAGGTCAATCGGGTGTTCTTTGGAACTCGTGTGAACGTTTGGGTGCTCAGTTTTGGCCTCGAAGGCGTGATCGCTGATGTTTCGCAAGCGATGTTCTCGATCGGCGCTGAGTTTTAAGACGCCTGGACCTGCCCCATGACCAAAATCATCAAGCGATATTCCAACCGGAAACTCTACGACACCGAGCGGAGTACCTACATCACGCTTGAAGAGATTCGGGACATGGTGCGCGACGGTGAGGACATCCGGATCATCGACAATTCGTCCAAAGAAGACCTGACCAACGTGACATTGGCTCAGATCATTTTTGAACAGGAAAAGGCTCATAAGCGGCTGCTTCCGTTATCGTCGTTGCGCTACATCATTCAGCAGTCCGGCGAAGACATCATGAATCGGCTGCAAAGCCCTGTGACGCAGTTTCGCGATGAAGTGAAACGCAAGGCCGACGTGCTGGAAGAAGGCTCCAAGGCTTTGCGAGACTTCATCGACGGAACTCAGCGTTCGTTGGATGAAATGCAGACGCGGGTCGACGAACGCATGAGAGATGCTGTCGACCAGATGACGCATATCCCGGAAATGAGAAAAGAAGTGCGAGTCCTAGAGACCCGTGTTCGACAACTCGAAAGCACCGTGCGACGCCTTGAAGGCATGGTCAGAGATTACAAGCCCTCGCGGCCAACTACTGCGTCGGAACCCCGTCGCGACCTTCCCTAAAAAGGTGATTCATGATCGTTGAATGCCCCGAGTGCTCGACGCGTTTCAGCCTGCCCCCAGACCGAGTAACCACGCGTGGCTCGAAGGTCCGTTGTTCGAAGTGCAACCACACCTTCCGCGTCCGCCTGAGTTCCGCTGGGACGGCTGAAGTCTACTATAAAAATGAAGGGGTTGCGGATCCTCCCACCCAGGACCTCGCTGATCTTTTTGACGAAAGTTTCGCCGAAGATATGGACCTCTTCGACAACAACACCCTGTTTTCTTCGCCAGGTAACTCCACGGACGATGACGAAAGGGACGACGAAGCTAATCTGCACAAAACGATGATCGGTCTTCCTTCGAGCCAGCGTGAAGAGACTCATTCCAAGAGCGCTGCTCCGGACTATAATCCGTTTCCATTCGCCCCGGCTAAACCCAAGGCGCCGGTCGAAAAGACTCCCGCTCCCGTTGCGAAACCTTCAGATGGCATCGACCTATTTGACGGAGGTACAGCGCGCTTGCCCGCGGTGAAAGCCCCATCGATGGTCGACCCATTCGCTGATGTGTTTGAAGAAGTCGAGAAAGCCGACGTTGCGATTGGCCGTGCGCCTGCGCCTGCACAAACCCCGAGCCCAGTCACACCCAAGCCAATTTACAAAAAGCCGCTCATGTCGGCGCTGCCGGTTGACGATCTACCCGACGAAGAAGAGATCCTAGGCAACCAGGCCAGTGATTTTGGTCCTGCAGAAGATCTGGTTGACCCAAGTTTTGGTCAGGAAAACTACTACGATCCAAACGCTGGAGCCGTAGACCCGGTTCAAGCTCCGGCTCCGGCCCCCACGAAACCGGCAATGGCTCCTCGGCCCGCAAATCGCCCTGCTCCTGCTCCTGCTGCCGCGCGCCCGCAGGCCGCAAAACCGGTCGTTAGGTCCGCTGATGTCAGCGACGAATTTGACGCTGCACCCCATCGAATTGGCGGTGGCGGGTTTCAAAAGTTTGTAAACTTCCTTTTTATCCTCACGCTCGCGGTCGTTGCGGTGCTTGGCTACGTGGCCTTTCGCACGACGGGCATCCTCGACTTTGGACAGTTCGACAACATGATGGCCGTGCTGGTCGAAGGTAAGCCTTACACACCTCGCGACGAGTGGGTGAAACCAGCGCCACCACCCGTGGCTGCCGAACCCACGAACCCCATCACCGCCGAAAACGTCTTTTCACGGATGCTGCCCATTGGGAAAAAGGACAGCATTATGGTGGTGTCGGGAGACATCGTGAACGCGGGCACAAAAGCCAGCGAACCAGTCAAAATTCGAGTGATGCTCCTTGATGACGAACAAAAAGTCCTCGGCGAAATGAACACGGTGAGTGGACAGGTCATTGCTTTTGAATCTTTGACAGGCTCTCAAAACGCCGAAGAAGTCGCTCAACTCAGCCCGGCCGGCCCGAAGGGTGTTGACGCCAGCGCCAGCACTCCCTTCATGGTCGTGTTCACTGATCCTCCCGCTCGGGCTCGCGAGAACAAAGCGATGCTGGTGCGGGTGGAGATTCGATAACTCCAGGAGGGCCGGTGAACGACGAGGACGACCCCGACGATTCGATGGAAATCGAAGTTGTCCTAGACGACGCCTTGGAGTCGCCCGCGCCAGACCACCTGGTTCGTCTGTTCGAAAGTACCCTGCGCGCTGTGAGCGCATTTCCTGAACTCCAAATGCGGCGGGCAAAACTCGACGAAGTTCTTCGACGACTTGAAGCTGAAGAAGCGGTCTGGTTCATCGATCAGCTGGTGCGTGGCGCTCTTTGGGGGCGAACGGCCGAAGTCGACGCCCTGCTTGCGACGGCCAGTTGGTTGATCCGACTTCGACTCGCCGACGAGTATGAGTTGCTCCAGGGGCTCTATGTTGCAGCCCATGAAACCAAGCGAGACTCGATCCTGAGCATGCTACGGGACTTTCCAGCACATCAGGCCATGGGCCCCAACGCCAGATTGCCCGATACCAAGCTGCCCATAACCCGAGAGGTCAGTCTGGGTGAAAAGCGCACCATGGCGTCGGGACAAGATCGACGCCTCCTTGAGCGTTTGATCCACGATAATAACCCGCTCGTGATCGAAAAACTGATGCGCAATCCCCTGATTCAAATTCAAGACGTCATTGCAATTGCCTCGCGCCGCCCGACGCTGCCGGCGCTGTTGATCCCGGTGGTCATGTCGGACACATGGTTCATCGAAACGCGTGTTCGCGAAACGCTGGTTCAAAACCCGTATGTACCCACGGGCATTGCGTTACGCGTGTTGCCGACGCTTCACACCACTATCCTTCGAAAACTTCGTTTTTCTGGGGACCTCCATCCAGAAATCGCCGAAAAAGCAAAGCTCTACGTGTCATTACGTGAACAGCGCACTGCCCCTTGGGGTCATTGATGGTTTCAAGTCTGCTCAATGCCCGTCGAATTGCGGTGGTCGGCGTGGCCAAGAACTGCGGCAAGACCACCACGTTGAACGCGCTGCTAGGGCTTGCGGTGCATCATTCAAAAACCGTCGGCTTAATGTCGGTCGGCATCGACGGTGAATCGGAGGACGTGCTGCTGGGCACGGCCAAGCCCCCAGTTTGCGTCACCACAGGGCAATGGGTGGTCACAGCCGAAGAGTCGGCACACGCGAGCACGGCTGGCCTCGAGTATTTTGATACTCTTGGATTCGAAACACCACTTGGCGAAGTCGTGGTGGCGCGCGTGGTCAGCGATGGTGAAATCATCCTGTCCGGCCTGAGACACCGCGCCGACATAAAAGACGCGATTCGCAGGCTTGAGACCCATGGGGTCGACCTAATACTGATCGATGGCGCGTATGGACGCGTTGCCGCAGCGCATGCGGACCTGACGGACGGCGTGATCGTTTCAACTGGGGCGGTGGTGAGTCCTCAGGTTGATGAAATCATTGAGACCACACGGCATCTCATCGACCGACTCATTCTGCCGGAGATTACAGAATCTTGGCTGCTGGACCTGCTCAACCAATCGCTGCGGGAAGACCGATCGCTGCTTGGGGGCCCCAGCCTGCTTCCCATTCCGCTCACGGCAGACTCCGCGCTCGTCGCCCTGCCTAATTCTCGCGAGCTGTGGACATCGGACGTCAAAGGTATCGCGATTTCGGGGGTCGTGAGTGACCGTGTCGTCGATGAACTGATTCGAGCCGGCGGCGAAGGCCGAACGTTGGTTTTGAGCGACGGAACCGCGCTTCAAGCAGATCACCGCCAGATTCGACGTCTGAAACGTACCTGGAACGTCCAAGTTCCAAGGGCCGCTCGCCTGCTTGGGATCGCAATTAACCCAACATCGGTGCAGGGTTGGACCGTCCCCCAAGAGGCACTCGAAGAGGGGTTGCGCAGTCAATGGCCGGAAATTACTATTTTCAATCCGGATCATGGCTTAGTATCGCCCTCAATGCGTTAAGCCGAAGGAGTGCTGGTGGTCGAATCGATACGAGATCGCGTAGATCGTCTGCTTAGAGGGACGATCGATACACACGTTGACCTCTTGGCAATGCTCTTGGCCGAAACCGGCTTGGATCCGCTTGAGCAGGTCTCCAGACTCGATCGTCTGATTCGAGCACTTCAAAGTCACGGCTTCGAAGCCACGATTTTCGAAGACGGAAGGCGCATACCTGCGACCGTGGATTTAACTAAAAATCCGCCTTCATTGGTGCTTAACGAGGAGCTTTTGGACCGCGTCGGCGACGACGAGATTCTTTCAGCACTGGCGCGGCCCATTGCGCTGATCATCGATATCGCGCCCATGACTGTGGCGATGGCCCTTCAAATCCGAGACGAGCGCTTCCTAAAGAGCTTAGCAACGAAGTCGAACCGTCGCTCAGAGACAGGCGGACCGGTTCGAGCCAACGACTTGCCGGCCTTTGTGGCTTACAAAATCTCTGTCTTCAACGCCCGCCTGAGCATTGTTGCTGCGGCATTGGGCACGTTCAAAAAATTCGAACTTTCCGCAGGCGAAGCGACGTACGCAGCTTTGCGTGGCCGATCCAGCTGGCCTGATTGGGCGGATGTGCTCAACCTGAAATGCACAGCCGACGCCGTCAACGGTATGCAGGAGGCGTTAGAGAACACTCCATGGATCGAGTTCGCCGAGACGGTCGCTGAGCTACTCTGGGACTCGCTGGCGCTGTCTGGCCAGACGTTTCTTCGGCACGCAGGACGTGAATTGCGCGGCAACAACGTTCCAGGACTTGGAAACGTGCTGACCTCATTGATGCAGGCGGTGAGGTCGCAAGAACGAACCCTTACAGAAGACATAGCTACGTGGCCAATCTACGCAGATGTGAATCAGGCTTGGCGGAATCTCGATGATGAGGAGCGCCGGATCTTCGGCGTGACCACCTGCGAAGTGGACCGGCCTCCTGCCTCGGTGATTACCGACGCAGGCGTGACGTTTGGCATGAACGAACCAGCCTCTTTGCCTTGGGACCATCCTCTGGTCTCTTGGACAGTTCGCGAACAAAGCGCGCTCAGGGATCTTTTTGTAGGCATCGCAACAACCTTGCCGCAACGCACCAGCACCCATGCTTTTTCGTTGAGTAGTCTGACCCGCGAAGAGCGGCGACTCTCGGATGGGCAGGGCATCGCCTGGGCCCTCCAAGTCGCGTCCGACCGCACCCACGTTGTTCATTCGGACCGCGAAAGCATAGCTCGGGCGTACAGTTCAACCCTTGAAACGTTGCTCGCGCAATACCAAGCGTTGCCGCTGAACCATCAAGACGAGGCCATTCGGCGAATTCGGCGAGCATACGACGATTATTTCCCCGAATCCTGCGAGATCTGGACTCGTCGGTTTGCCGGTACAAGCGGCAGTGATTTCCGCACGCTGCTGACCGGCATTCAACACATGTTAAACTCGCCGATCCTGTTTGATCCGTTCCTGCGTCCAACCATGGAGGAGCTAGCGCCGTTCCCGACACTCACTGTCGCGGTCGCCCGCGAGGGGGATTCGACGATCATACCATTTTGGGTTCCCATCGCGGCCTTAACGTCGACAACAATTGGCCCACCGTTGCGTATCCGGCTTGCTACCGTCACCGAGTCAGGCTGTGCATGGGAATGCGACCGAACGCTGTCGCTGCCGAAGCTCGAAGGCCAGTCAGTCGACCTCGTTCTCACAGCCGTTCACAACGACTCGCTGCAGTTCCTGCTGGTTCAAGAACCCTAACGACTCACCGAGCTCAAAAAAAAGGCCGCTTTCGCGGCCTTTTTCATCATCTTTGACTCGACGGCTCATTTCTGAGCGTAGAGCTCGTTCACAAATCCCCAATCGATCACGTTGAAAAACGCTTCCAAGTAATCAGGGCGGCGGTTTTGGTAGTTCAGGTAATATGCGTGCTCCCAAACATCGACGCCGAGAATCGGACGAAGTCCCAACGACAGTGGGGAGTCCTGATTGGCAGTGCTCATCACTTCGAGCTCGCCCTTGGCGTCGACGACAAGCCAACCCCAACCTGAACCAAATCGAGTCCCGCCGGCAGCTTTGAGCTGAGTTTTGAAGGCGTCAAACGAACCGAACTTTTTGTCGATCGCTTTGGCTACTTCGCCAGTAGCAGGTCCGCCACCGTTGGGTGACATCATCTTCCAAAACAACGAGTGGTTGTAAAAACCGCCACCGTTATTCTGAACCGCTGTCTTGATGTCTGCAGGCACCACAGCGAGGTTGTCGGCCAAAAGCTGCTCGACGGTCATTTCCGCCAGTTTCGGATGTTTTTCCAACGCGGCGTTAAGGTTGTTCGTGTAGCCAGCGTGATGTTTCCCATGATGGATTTCCATCGTGCGGGCATCGATGTGTGGCTCAAGGGCGTCGAATGAATAAGTGAGGGCTGGTAGCTTGAAAGTCATAAAGATTCTCCTCTAAAAAAATGTTGTTACGGCGCCTAACCTAGACGCGAAGGTGGCATCGTCAATGCCAAATCTTGAATGAACCCGCGCTTCAGTCGTCTTTGCGGTGAAAACGAGCACGCATGAGGCGAAGCTTGTCTCCCAAATTTGCGTCTTCGGTCGCATCAGAATTCTCTGCTGCTGGCGCTTTGATGGCTGCCGACATCGTAGGGTTCGTATCGGGATCACTAATAATCTCTTGCCGGGTCTCATCAATGTCCGGTTTTGACTTCCAACCGGCCAAAACGAAATCTGTGGCAGACGCAACTGAGGTCGCGATATCGTCGGTGCTAAAGATGCCAGAAATGCCCTCTAAATCGGCCTCGGAGACAACCCCTGCGAGGACTTCGTCCACTTCCGAATCGTCATCATCGTCCTCGAAAAAGTTTTCTTCGAATTCGACGTTTTCGCGTTCGGCTTCTCCTTGAACCTTCAGATAGGCATCGCGTAACGCCCTGGAATGTTCGAGGTCCCGATCTTCGACTTCTTCGGCCCGGGTGATGCGCATGTCTTCCAGGTTTACGTGTGCCGGAGAAGTGCTGCGGTCCTTTTGGATCGTAGGCAAAAGGTTATTCAGGAACTCTGCGTCTGCGGTGGCTGTTTGGCTGCGGTGTACGGACTCGCTGTACTGTCGAGTGACTTCGGGAAGGTTGGAGTTTGCGAAAGCAGGCACCTCGATCTCGCCCGAGTCTTTTGCGTTTTGATGTGATGGTGCAAATGCCGCCAGATCGGCGCCGGAAATCAAACCCGTGGCTTGGTCGGCCTCTGCGAGATCCGATTCGACCAACAAGAATTCCGGTTCGATCTGGTCGACTGGAATAGTCAAAGGATTATCAAAATCGATCGTTGAATGGCCGGGCCGTTTTCTGATTCCCGCCGAAGGCTCCTGAAGCCCAACTCCCGCAGGTATCTCCTCGACATCCGGCATCACCGAAGGCGTCACCTGCGATGGACGAACCACGGGCAAGGCTTGCGAAATCGCCAACGGCGGTCGGCCAAGCAAGTGCGCCATCGGCTCATCGGCGGCATAAACTTCGTCCCATTCGCCAGATTCGCGCACCACAAGATTCTGGACCTCCGACCGACCGATCACCGATGTCGAAACCAGCAGCACCGCATCAAGACGAGGAGCTAAGCCGTGAATCTCCATGGCTCGAAGAACGTTCGGCACATCTTTCGCGCGGCCATCCATCGAAAACCACCGGCGTTTCGCAGTCGGGAACGTCAGCAACAACACCAGATCTTCAACGGTGGCCCGATCCCAAAACACGGCCGCGCTGAGTCGTACAAGGCGTTCCAACTCGCGACGTTGTTCCGGCGATGACGGCGGATAGACATGAACCAGATGATTCGAGGGCAGTTCGACAGGCGGATTTTCGGACACCAGCAGAATGGTTTCGTCGGTGGTTTGCATCGTCAGCCACAGCAATATTGTGGATTTCGACGAGCCCGGGCTTCCCAACACCATTCCCATTCCGTCCTTACGCACAAGACGTTTGAGATTGTTCATGACCGCTGGTGGCATGCGGTCGACTATCGTGGTGGGCAGTCGCTCCAGCAAGAGCGTGGAGCCCCAAGCACCATCGTAAACGCGAACCATCCATTCGCCACTGCGCCCCCCCACCACTGCAATCTCGTTGAAGGCGGCGAGCAGATCTTCCGAAATCGCTGCCGAGCCCGCACGATGACGCCCCAGTTTCACGTATTCATATCGGCCAGACGGCTGGATCACGACGTGTTTCACGTTGGCGTCTTCGATCACTGCACGGAATTCCGGCATCGTGTCGAGGCGTGCGTTCAACGAATCTGTCATGACTCCTCCGAAACGTCGTCTAGGTCCTCGAGTTCGGGTTGCATGGCGAGCCGCAAAATGACCTCCTCATGAGTCGTAATCGCGATATCGAATCGTTGCGTCATAAATCCTTCAGCCTGCAACTCCAGCCGGCGAACACCGACTGGCACCCTTAACGTACCCTCCAACCATCCGTTGGCCTGTCCAAGGTACTGATCGTCGACCCAAATAGTGGCGTCCGACGGCTCAATCTCTAGCCGAAGCAAACCTGTTTCCTGGCTTGCGCTCGGCCGTGAAGACGCACAAGAGGCCACAAAGACCAAGAACGATAAAAGTAGGAACAGATGACGCATGGGGCGAGTCTACCCTCAACAACAATTAGGGTCACGCGTGGTTGTCATCAGAAGGCTCAGTTCTTAATGACTTCGCGGTTTCATGAATCCCGACTCATCTTCTTTGTTCAAGACGTGCAGTTGATTGGTATTCATCGCGATTCCCTCGCGCCAGTCAAGCTGATCGGCCAGGTCGTAGCTTGATTGGAAACAATCTTGAGCGAGGTCTTTCCGGCGCTGTCTCAGGTGCATTAAACCAAGGTTATGAAGAAGCTTTGAATGCGCCTGAAGATCGTTCACGCTGACCGCCAGTTTGATGGCCGTTTGCACCGATCGAATCGCAGCCTCTAAATTTCCTTGCTCGGCATAGAGGGTGCCGTAGTTTCCGCGGACGGTCATTTCACCGCGTACATCATGACATTCATTGGCCACACGCAGCGCCACTTCGAGCAACGACGCCGCGCCAGCAAGCTCGCGGCTCTTGAGCCTCAAGCGCGCAAGTTGATTGACGGGCTCCCACAACAACTTAGGGCCCCACGGATTTTCTGAATCCAACTGATTTTGTTCGATCAGAGCCACGGCCTCGAGCAAAATCTGGATTGCCTGAGAATCGCGTCCCTGACGCGAATAAACCTCGCCCATGAGTTGCAGTCCCCGCACAAGCAGCGCGGTGGTAAACGGGCTTGAGTCGGCGGCATTTAACGCACGAATCCCAACGATCGCACGACGTGTGGAGTCGATGATCCGATCCGGGTCTTCCTCTTTGATCCAAAGAAACCCCTGCTCGATCTTGACCTCAAGCGCGAGCGCATCCGGGAGGTCCGACAATCGTCCCATGGACAAACAAAGGTCTCGAGCAACACGCAGATTTCCCAACGCCCCCTGCACCCGCACTCGCCTCAAATTGCGCTGCGCAATCGCTTCGGACGTAGCCGCCGCTTTCGTAAGAATCGACACCGCTTGGGCGAGGTAAACCTCGGCCAGCTCGTAATCAAATCCGATCATGCATTCGTCAGCGACTTGGTCGAGCACCTGAACGGCTTCCTGATATCGCTCGCATTCTGTCAAATGGCGCACCAATGCGAGCTGGAATATTCGTTTCTTCTCGGGATCGCGAACGTTTGTGATCCGACCCAAATAATAATCAACCGCTCGCCCGTGAATCTGCCGGCGGGCACTGGCAGAAAGTCGGTCATGAACCACGCTCTGAAAGACTTGAGGACGAAACGACAGAATCGGATCTTCTTCTTCGCCTTGAATCTCTAGGACACCTTCGACAAAAAGATTTTGAACCGACGACTCGGGCTGCCAGTCGTCGCTTGCCAGGTCCAACAAGACTTCACCACGCGTGCCATTTCCCAAAACAGACAGAAGCGCGAGTAGGTTTCGTTCGCTGGTTTTCAGATCGAACAGGCGCATCTGGAGCACCGAGTTCACCTCTCGTGCGCCCGCAAGCCATTTTTCGGCACCTTCGGGGGACACCAGTTTATGACGTTTAACGTGGTCGATCAGTTGGCGAATCTGCAATGGGACGCCGCCACTAAGATTGGCCAACTCCACACGCAGTGCGGTCGAAACGTCCTGAGGCAACTCAGCCTTGAACAGCAAGCGTGTGGCGGCTTCGTCCAGGGCGTCCACATAAACAGACGTTGCATCGGCGGGTAGTGCCTGCTGTGCGTGTCCTGAACGAACTCGAATCCCCAGCAGCCAGAGCACGCGCGAGTCCGCAAGGTGGCGATACCAGCGATCGAACCAGCTTGATGTGGCCTCGTCGTAATCATCGACTTGGTCAAAAATCAGCACAACCGGTCGGGTCTCTTGGATCTTGTTCAAAAGCGCACGGAACGCCACATCCACAGCCGCCATCGCCGATGTTCCCGAGTCCATCGAACGTTCGGTTCCGCGGGCACCGATGACTTCGGCCACCGACGAGCGAACAAAAGCAGACAGCAAGCGCGCTGCTTCCGCCGCAAGACCCAGCTCCCGAAACAAAACTCCGACGTCGCGGGTTCTGCCATGAATCCGCGCCAGATCTTTGAGCCACTGGGTCAGCGCGTCTCGCACACCTTCAACACCGTTGGCGCGAGCCCGGGCACGAAGCAACAGATACCCCCGCTGCTCGGCAAAGGCTTCGACTTCCTGGATCAGCGCGGTTTTCCCCATGCCGGCATGACCAAGCACCGCAAAAAACGCCCCTTGTCCGCGCGAGATCCTTCCTAAAGCAGATAGTGCGCTGGCAATCTCGTCATCTCGACCCACCAGATTGCTGGCTTTGGTGGTGGGCTGATGCGCCACATCCAAAATTCCTAAAATCGGTCGATTTCCGGACTTCAACGCCGGACCAAACTTGAAGGTTGCATCGAGCAATTCCCCAAGCCCACCTACCACCAGGACTTCTCCGTCGCCGGCTTCCCGCGCTCCATCACTTGCGTGGTCGATGACCTGACCCGACGCCCGCGACACATCCCCACCCTGCATGAACAGCTCGCCCTGACTTAGGCCGAAGCCAAAGGCAAACTCAGCGGGCATCATTCGACGAAGGTGGGACCTCAGATCGAGTGCAGCCTGAGTGGCGCGAAAACCATCGTCGGGCGAAGACTGAACGACCCCAAATGCCAAGGTCGCAAAAGAACCTTGGCGCGATTGCAAAAGACCGTTCCAACGTGTTGCGACTTGCTCCAAGGCACTGTCGTAAACATTCAAATGGGTTGATAACTCCTCAGAACTCAGGCCGCCGCGCGTGCGCTGATGAGCCACCAGAATCGTCGCGTGTCGTTTTTCGCCGACCAAGTCTTCGTAAATCTGGTCATCAAACCCAAAAATGCTCTTCTTTTGAGGTGCACGCTCGGGGCGCGGCGGTTCGACCTCCCCGAGATCTTCGCCAAAAAGTTTCGAGGTATCGACGACCTCGGACTCGCCGCCCCCTACACTGTGTTCGCGGACACGCTCACCGAGCTGCACAGGAAGGGCAGGCGTATCGAAGGCCACCGGAGCCCCGGATCCTTTTTCAAGCGCGATCGTGTGTAACTCGTCTTCATCAAGCACTCCGGTATTTGATGGCGCGCCTTGGTGCTCCATTATTTTCGGAGGGTCCGGCACTTTGGCCTCGGTTCGAGCGGCCTCCTCACTTCGACGAGTGCGCTTAAAGATGAACGCCGCGGCGGCGACCGGCTTTTCTTCTTTTTTAACTCCAATCCGTTGCAGGGCGTCCCGAAACTCGGTCGCGCTCTGGTACCTGAGCTCACGCTCTTTTTTCATGGCTCGCAGGCAAATCGCTTCGAGTTCCGGATGAATCTGGTGTCCCGGACAGGCGTGCGAGGGCAAAGTTGGATTTTTCTGAATCACTTCCATCAAAATCTGCGGCACATGTTTGCCGCTGAAAGGTTTCACGCCGGTAAGCAACTCGTAAAGAATCGTCCCCATCGAAAACAGGTCACTGCGGTGATCGACGGAGTCGCCGCGGGCTTGTTCTGGCGACATATACTGTGGGGTGCCAACCAGTGCATTGGCCTGGGTGAGCGGACCGATCTCGGTGTTTTTGGACTTCGATTGCGAAATGCCAAAGTCCAAGATTTTCACAAAATCTCGGTCGTCACGGGTCTTTTCCACCATCAAGTTATCGGGCTTAAGGTCCCGATGAACCAGCTGATGAGCATGTGCCTCCGCCAGACCGTCCATGGCCTGTGACATGATGTCGATCACCCGCGCGGAATCGAGTGGGAACTCATCGTTCATCAAGGTGGTGAGCGGCACTCCAGGCACAAACTCCATCGCAATGAACAGCACGTCGTCGCCTTCTTTGCCGAAGTCGATGATCTGAATGATGTTGGGGTGACGGATCTTCGAAGCCTGTTTGGCTTCTCGGATAAAATAATCCGCGGCCATCGGATTCGCCGCGTGTTCAGGTGTCATGACCTTCACAGCAACTTTGCGCTCAAGCTGCGTCTGCATCGCCTCGTAGACGTTGCCCATCCCGCCACGGCCAATAAGCCGCGTGATCTGAATCGAGCCACGAAGTACGCGCCCGATCATAGGATCTTTTTTTGCCACAAAAGGCCTCAGTTAGTTTGTTGACCTCAAAATAACCCGAGTCGCATCGAAATAGAAGGTCAGACAACTTTGAGCCACTCAATCATGCGTTCAAAACCGGTCTTGGGGTCGACCACAGGGACATACCCAAAATCGCGGCGTGCCGGCTCCATATCGTACCAATGTGACGTGGACAGCTGCCGGGCGACAAATCGTGTCATCCGAGGCTCGCCCGACAACCCAAACGTTTTGTGTACGAATTCCAGAACTGCTCCAGCCCGATAGGCCAGTGTTGGCGACACATGTGCCATGATCGGAGGCACATCCAGACGGGTCAGAACGGAGTTGATCCAACTCCAGAGCTCGACCGGTTGTCCGTCGGCGATGAAGTACGCTTTGCCGGCATGGGGCGCTTGATGGCTCGTTAACGCGTCGAGCGCCTGCAAATGCGCCACAGCGCCGTTATCTACGTAGGTCAAATCCACCCGGTTTTTGCCATCGCCGACGATCTTCAATTTCCCCAGCTTGGCTGATTCGACAACACGTGGCACCAGATGCGGGTCACGTGGTCCCCAGATCAGATGTGGGCGCAGAGCGGTGGTCGCCAGCTGGGGCCCATTGGCGGCCAAGACTAGCCGTTCTGCTTGAGCTTTGGTTTCGGGGTAGTCGGTCAGAAAACTTGTTGGGTAGGGCAAGTCTTGGGCACCGTTTTCCGCGTCGGAACCGTCGAACGTGACGCTCGGGGTGCTGGTTAGCACAAACCGTTTCACACCCGCATCAAGACAGGCGCTTACAAGGTTTTGAGTCGCCTCGACGTTTGACCTTACGAAGTCTTGTCGGTCGCCCCAAACGCCTGCTTTTGCCGCCGTATGAATCACCGCGTCTTGTCCCTGCACGGCCTGGGCACAGGTCTTTAGATCGGCAAGGTCACCACGAATTGTTCGGGCACCAAGCTCTCGGATTTCGGGGTAGTCGCCGCGGGCCACGATTGTGACTTCGTCGCCTCGTTTAAGCAGCTGCTCCACAATCGCTCTGCCCAAAAAACCGCCACCACCTGTCACCAGTATTTTCATGTCGTAAATTCCGTATGATCGACCAGTGAATTCAGCAACTGCGCCACCGCGTCGTCTTCGACATCGCCGATCGCCATGAAGTCTTCGAGCAACGACGCGGGCGAATTTCCCATCACGCGAGGATGTCCCACGACGTCCAAGACTGGACGGTCGCCCTCCGCGTCACCGACTGCCCAGCAGTCCGAAAGCGACCGCCCGTGAACGTCGGCCACTCGAGCCGCAGCGCTGCCTTTGGACACCCCATACCGAGTCACGCTCGCAAACAGGTAACCCACCAAAACCGGAGAGCTCGCCAGCCCCACCTCGACATCATCGAGCTCAAGCAACAGGGCCTCGGCACTGTTTTCTGGACGCATGATCCAATGGGCTCGCATCACCTCGTGAGTTGCGGCGATGACCTCCAGGTCGGCCTCGGTGACGGTGATCTGCAGAACACGCGCATGCTCTTGGCAATCCGCGTTATCGCGCGACACAAACACACCCGCTGGCGTGTAAAATTCGAGCACAGCCGCTGCGGTTTTGGAATGCCGAGCCAGTCGCAGCGCGTCTTCGGGTGTCAGGCGCTCGACGGCTTGCGGTTTGCCGTCGGCCGACGCCACCATCGCGCCGTTATCGAAGATATGCGGGCCTTCGCCCATGCGCCGGGCGATTTCCTGGGCGACTCCTCCACGGGGCCGACCGGTGCACACGGACAAAAGAAAACCCGCGCGTCGGGCTACGTCGATCGCAGCGCCAACGGCGGGTGTCATACCATTTGGCCCAATTACGGTGCCGTCGAGATCAAGGAAAATAAGCATGGCCGGGGTTTACCACATGGTGCCCGGGCCGCAAGTCCTGCCCATTACCGTTTGCAGTCTTAGGGCAGTGGCTGTGGGCCGACCTGCGTGCCTAAATATTCAGCACCTGTGAATCCGGTGTAATCCACTGAAGCCGCACGTGCCTGATAGATCTTGGTCGGCACGTTGCCGATATCGGGCGTCCAGTAGTTGAACTTGGCGTTTGCGGATCCCGAATTCGTGACCGCTACCATTTCATAAGCGTCGGTGGTCAGCTCCGGGCTGGTCTCGACGGTAGTCGCCGCTATCGTGTCGGTGGTGCTGGCCCAGCCCGAGTCCTTGACGCGGACACTGATCCCAGTGGTCCCATTGGGCAAACTGACCCAACCGTTGAAATCAGCGTTAAATGTTTGCAAGACCGTTCCGGACTGGTTCATCAGATAACCCGACACATAGTTGGTCGCGCTATCTGTCTCGTTATAATTAATCAGAACCCGCTTCAGAGTCTTGTTCGCTGGGGCGGTGTACACACTCGATGTCGCGCCAGAAGAGCTGCAACAACCATATGAGGCTGAAATGCCTGGAGCGATGAGCGTTGCAAGGGTGGTCCCAAGAACTGCGTTGGCATAAACATTCGAGTAATTGAACGTCGGAGTCGGATTCTGACCGGCCTCATTTGCCCACACCGAAATCCCAGCATCGTCGTTAAACTTGATAATATTGTAGCTGCTCGACGTGCTTCCCGTCCCTTCGATAAACAGACCCGAACCGGCGTTATAGGTAACGAGGTTGTAGTTGAACTGCGCCGTTGCATTCAAAACATAGAGTCCATGACCGCCGTTATCCCGCAAAGTCGTGTTTTGAATCTGAGGAGTGGCGTTTGAAAGCACCCGGATTCCATCCGAAACATTGTTTTTGGAAAGCAGTTGGTTGATCAAAGTCCCCGTCGCGCTTTGAATTAACAGTCCCACATCGCCGGCCCCATCAATGATGCAAGACGTCAACGAGGCGCCAGCACCGCTGGTGATCGCGATGCCATGACCGCTATCACCAAACGCTTGAAGTCGTGTGACCACTGGAGCCCCCTTGATCGTCAAAGGTAGCTTCGCATTGCGAATGATCACGTCGGTCCAGTTGGAAGCGTTCGCCGCGCTGCCCGAAACTTCAACGGTTTGGAACATATCGGGTTCGACAGCGCCGTACCCAGAAAACACAACTTCATTTCCCAATGCGCCGTTCACATTCATGGCTCCAGGCGCAGTGATTTTGAAGTCACCATCCAGGTCCAGATTCTGGTCGTGATTCACAAACTGAACCTGAGTCCCGGCAGCAATGTTCAACACTGTTCCGGCGGGAACATTGGTATTTCCGGTAATGAACACCGTGCCTGACCAGGATTCTCCGCCCACATCACCCGCTTTGTATGGACCTGTGGACCAGGTTGAGCCAAACGTCACGCCGACAAAACCTTGAACATCAAGATCTGCGGCCGAAGACATATGAACCCTTCCCAAGACGTTTGGCCAAGTACCCAGATAGTTCTCGCGGAACGAGACGGTGCCACCATTGAGTGTGGACACCACATCAGCGACGCCAGCTTCTTCGTATTCGACTTTGGTGACGGTAATAGTGTCCGTCGTGCTGGCCCAACCGGAGTCCTTCACCCGCACGCGAATCGACGTGGTGTTGGCTGGCAAAACCACCCAACCGCTGAAGTCGCTGTTCCACGTGCTGATGACCGTACCGCTTTGGTTGAGAAGGTAACCGGACACGTAATTGGTCGAACTGTCCGTCTCATCGTACGAGATAAAGATACGCCGCATGGCCGTTCCCGCGGGTGGTGTGTAGGTGCTTGAGGTGGTGCCAGAAGAGCTACAACACCCATAAGAAGCCGAAATCCCCGGATTCACCGTGGTGTATACGAACGTTCCGGTCGCCGAGTTTGAGTAGATATTATTTCTTGTGAACGTTGGACTCGGTGAATTGGTGGTCGCAAACAATTTCACCCCGGTAGCGTCGTTCGTCCGGATCTGATTTCTGGTCACGATTCCCTGTGCTGCTTCCTCATAGAAAAGACCAGCATTCTCGTTCAACTCGACGATCGAATCACTCAAACCGAACGTGGCACCGTTGACATGGCCTCCGTCCATTCCGTTGCTTGCCAACAGCATATCGGTGCCGGTGACATTCGAACTCGCCGCAACTTGAATGCCGTGCATCCCATTATTATGCGAATCTACGTTGGTCATTGCGACTCCGATCGATCCACCGCGTACATCGATGCCGTCTTGGTCACAGTCGTGAATATTAACGTCAGTAAGGGTTGCGTTGTCGGCGTTGTCTAGGCGCAAACAATCGTCAGAAGCCTGCCGAATTTCGACGTTATTCAAGACGACGTTGGATTTAGCCTCCAACCCGATATCGCCATACTCGATGATAGCGTGATTGATCACAGAGCCCGCGCCCGTCAAGACGATGCGGTCCCATCCACCCTTCTTCTTGGCGGCAGCACCCTGTCCGGAAAACACCACGGGCTCTGCCGCGGTTCCGTTGACCAGAAGGTTACCGGCGACGGTTATGCGGTAGTCGCCCACGTTGGATGGGGCATCCACGTCGGCATAAACAAACAAGACGTCGGTGCCTGGTGCGATGGTCAGGGTGTTCCCTGCTGGAATCGTGATGTCGCCCGTGACGATGATCGTCCCGTACCAAAGCGTCGTCGTGACGTTGGTGCCGCCGATATATTGGATGTCCGCGAAGCTGACTTGACGTGTCGTGGTGGCTGTCTGGCCAACGGCATCACGCACCTTCATCCCCACCGTGTAAGTGCCCGAAGCGCCAAAATCATGGGTGGTGAGTTTTGTGGTGCTGTAGGCGGTCTCGCACGTGCCGTCGTTATTCCAGTCCCAACACACTTCCAAATTGGCCGTGGCCGTTTCTGTGTCCGAAACTGCCGAAGCATCAACGGTCACAGTCGTTGTGTTGGTGATCGTGGCCGTAAAAGTGGCCAACGGCAGGTCGTTTTTGACGTCTAGATAGGCAAGACCAGAGTTCCCAATCAGCCCAAGACTGTCTTGAGCCTTGGCCTGGATTGAAATCTGGCTGTTGGTCGGTTGGTTTGCCGGAATCGTGTAGAAAAACTCGTGAGGAGTCGCCGTCGTCGTGCCCAATTCCACACCGTTTGCGTAATACTTCACCGAGGCGATCGTACGTCCCGCATAGGGGGTGGCATCGGCTAAAATGCGGTGGATATTTCCCTGGGTCGACTGAATCGTCCCTTGAGGCGAAATCAGAACAACCTCAGGTGCTGTCGGGTCCTGACAAGCATTGGCGATACACACCTGAGTGCCTGGGCAGTTTGATGCCACGGACCATTCCACGCATGAATCGGCGTCGTAGTTGCCACAAGTCGATACCTGCTGACCGGCGCACTGAGTCTGTCCCATGCCTGGACATTCATTGCTGCAAGGAGCCTGACAAATCGTTCCGACACAGGATTCTCCCATGATCGGGCAGGCAGCACCGCCGCCCCATTCAAGGCACGCGTCGGCGTCAAAATTACCGCAGGTCTCGATCATCGCACCGGAACACCGAGTAGCAGCCGCCGTGCAGTCGTCCGAACACGAAGCGGTCGCACCGCGAGGTGTTGGGACTGCTAATGCTGTGAAGTCCACCGAGTTATTATTGGTGTCCACGTGGGTCGCATTTCGCGTGAGGCTTTGCCCCTCGCTTGATGCAGCGATCGCAGTGCCTTCTCCGGCAAAAATATCATTCGCACCAAAAGTTCCGTATCCGATCGCATCCACAACTCGGGCGCGCCAGCGTACCTGAACCGAATCAGGACCGTTCTGGAAGTCGACCTTAGAATCGGTCAGGTCAGCGGCTGCCAGAAGCTCCGGCGCCGCAGCGGGGTGAGCGATCACAAAATAACCGTCCGCTCCCATGACTTCGCCGTTGAGCGTGATCGAATTGTAGGTCGCCCCGTCTGAGCCGTTCACGCCAGCGATTACGTAGCCGTCGAGGCTCACGTTTGCGGGTCCGAAAAGCTCGATGAACAAGATGTTTCCGCTCTGCGAGTCAGTGCCGGGGCTGTTAACCAGGATCTCGTTGATGATGATTTTATTTGGGGTTGGCCCGAGCTCACATGCACCGGCGTTACATACTTCGTAGTTCTGACAAGCGGTCTCCTGTGAGTTTTCGAGGCACGAGTCCACGTCCCACTGACCGCAGGTCGAGAACCCAGTGTTGGTCGCGTTGCAGACGGACACGCCGTTTGTCGAACATTCGTCATTGCATGGAATCTGACACGAGCCGGCCGAACAAGCGGCTCCACCTGGACAGGTGACATCTCCGCCCCATTCGAAACATGGGTCAGCGTCGTAATTTCCGCAGGTTTGAAGCGCTTGGCCAGCGGCAGCACATTGTGGCGCTGCACCGGGGTTACAGTCATTAGTGCATGATGCGATGCAAAGCCCGCCCTGACATGCAAATCCACCAGGACACGGGATGCCGCTTGCACGGTCGAGACAAATATCGCCGTCGTATTGGCCACAAAACGAAACGCCCAAACCATCAGGTGTGCACACGGGCTGGCCCGCGTTGGCGCATTCATCAATACAGGTGTCTACGCAGCTTCCTTGCGAACAAAACGTTCCGTTTGCGCAGCCCACAACCGGGCTCCACTCTTTGCAGCCATCGGCGTTGGTATCGCCACAAGTGCGAACACCGTCACCTGCGCATTCGACTTCGCCGTCCGTTGAACACTCATCGGTGCAGAACGCTACGCATTGCCCCGCATTGCACTGCTCGCCGAGACCACACGAAACAGGTGCGCCAAGGTCCAAGCAGGTATCGCTGTCGAAATTGCCGCAGACACGGGTGGTGTCGCCGAAGCAAATCGTCGCACCGGCAGTGGCGCATTCGTCACTGCAAGGCAGCGTCGAATCAATACAGGCGCCCTGCTCACATCGTTCACCAGCGTCGCAGTCGATCGGAGCGCCAGATTCACGGCAAAAATCGGCGTCGAAATTGCCGCAATAGGCGACAGTATCGTTATCCACGCAAATGGTTCCGCCCACTGGACATTCGTCGCGGCATGGAGGGACACAGCGGTCGGTCTCGCACGAATAACCCGCAGCGCAGTTGATGATCGGCGAGAGTTCAAGGCAGGCGTCGAGGTCGTACTGACCACAGGTTTGATAGCCTGAGGTGTCCGAACAAACTTGTTCACCGGTGGTGCATTCGTCCTGACAGCCAGGGTCGGTCATGTCCGTCCCGTCGTCGGTTCCGGCATCCGGCACCGTGTTGTTCGAACCATCGGTCGCGTCAGAGCCCGCGTCGGTGACGACGTTGTTCGTGTTATTGGTGTTTGTATTATTCTTGTTGGGGTTAGTCGGATCATCCGAACCACAACCAACCATAAACAAAACACCGGCAACCGCCAGCCATTGAGACCACTTCATTCGTTAAACCTCTGAAAAACATACGTTTTCAAACTATGTCCAATTTCGCGGGAAACATAGCAAACCCGGAGCACGAATTTCAATCGAACATGCGCGATTTTCAGAAAGATTCAGGGCAGAAAGCCATGCTGTTTCAGCCCTGTGTGACTTTTGCGACATGTAAGTGTTTCTGCTACCGTTCCAGTGCTTTCCATAGCGTAAACGCGGGCGTCCAAAACGCCCTTGATTGAGAAGAAAAGAATGTCTTGGAAATTGTTCGGATTATTGTTGAGTTTGGTTGGATTTTTGGCCTGCAGTGATGACACGGCTGGCTCAGACAAGCGTCCCGTTTGCGAATTCGGCGAGCGATATAACGCCATCGACAACATCTGCGTCCCGACCATCACGGAAACGGCCAATAATTCGTCGTCGAATAACGTCCAGAACAACGCTTCGAACAACGAAAACAACAACACGACCAACGTCTCGACCAATAACGGTCAAGGCGATTCGGGCGTTGATATCGACATGGGCACTCAAACCGACATGAGTGTCGAGCCAGACATGAACACCCCGGATTTGCCCCCCGCGGTTTGTGGAGTCGGCACGCTCCGTGGCCGTGCATGCTCACCAAACGGCGATGTCCTTGCGACCGCCGACGTCACCGTGACCGGCATCGATTGCGCCACGGGCGAACCCTTCACGGTCACCACCCGTACAGATGGAATGGGAGTCTTTGAAATCGCCGATATCCCCACAGGCCAACACGATCTGAAGATCGAGATCGGGTCGTTTTCAGCCACGACCATCGTGTTCATTCGCGCCGGCGAAACCACAGATTTAACGGCCTCTGCCGATAAAATTTGTTTGGACGCTGCGGCGGTTAAAATTGCTGTGATTGGTGGCGCGTACGACCACGTCGAGGGAATCATCGGTGATTTGAACCTCGCCTTTGACATGAAGGGCGACGACGCTTCGCAGATCAACGCCACCACGACCTTCCTTCAAAGTCGAACGGCAATGGCCGCGTACGATATCATTTTCATCAACTGCGGTGATCTCTACGGCAAACTGGCTCCATTTTTTGGCCCCGATCCTCGCCCCGTCATCGCAGCGAACCTCCGCGACTTCGTGAACCAGGGCGGCTCTTTGTATGTCGCTGACTGGGCTGCGCCTTGGGCCGAACTGGCATTCCCAGAAATCATGGACATGCATGGAACCGACACCGTGATTAACGAAGCGCGTGTCGGATACGCCCCACAAACGATCATGGCTAACGTCCTGAGCCCCGCACTACAGGCCGTCCTGAACAGCCAAACCGCGACCATCGACTTCCCCCACGATCCGGCAAACAACGTCATCAATAACAACTGGGCAGTGCTGGACGGAGCAGACGCCACGGCGGTCGTACACCTCTCGGGAACAGCAAAGCTCTGCGGCCCACCCTCAGGTGGCATTTTTGGCAACCCCTGCCCCGCAAGTGCCAACGTACAAACCAATGCGCCACTTCTTTTGACGTGGAAAGCTATGTCAGGCGGAACCGTCACCTACACTTCGTTTCATAATGAACGACAAGGTGGGGTTAATCAGGATATGACCAAGATTCTTCGTTTCCTGATCTTCCAGCTCTGATTTCATGCCTCATTTCGCATCAACGGCATTCCTCCTGATCCTGCTCGCTTCGGCTCCAGCATTCGCTGACGTCGAGGTAACCGGCGTCGCCCTGCGTGATTACGCAATGCCCGGCGCCTTCCCATTGACGGGCTCGTTCATTCAACCTGGTCCCAACCAGTCGACCGTGATCGCAACCACCACGGGTGAGGGGTCGACTGTTCGATGTTCTGTCGTGGTGGCTACCACCGCCGAGGCCAGCGTTTATCGCTACGTCGTCGATGAACAACCCACCCAGTGTGTCGGCATGATAGCCCACCCCTCCGGTGGATTTTTCTTACGCACCAAAAACCCACAGGCGATGCCCGGTCAAGTCACAGGAATGACCGCGTTTATTGATGGAAACGGCATCGAACGTTGGAAAATCCGCGATATCGAGCTCGTCGGCGC
>JBBKVQ010000050.1:0-5909 GCA_037968515.1 Bradymonadaceae bacterium | reverse complement strand
CTCGGCTCTTCTTTTTTAAGCAGCGCGAGAGTGGCGAAATTGGTAGACGCGCTGGATTTAGGTTCCAGTGGGTTAATCCCCGTGGGGGTTCGAGTCCCCCCTCTCGCATCACATGCCGCATTTGCGGCGAAGACCAACGCGTTAACGCGCAAGTGAGGGTTCGATGACTTTTCAGGTCGAACAGATAAGCGACGTGGTTCGCACCGCTTCGGTGCACATCCTTCAAGACACCTACGAAGCTGGAGTCAATAAGGCTCTGCGCAAACTCTCGGGCCGAGTAAAGGTCCCAGGCTTTCGTAAGGGCAAAATTCCGATGAGCGTGATGAAGCAGCGCTACGGGCAATCGGTTCAAACCGAAGTGCTCGACGACCTGCTCAACACCTCGATCACCGAGATCGTCGACGAACTGAAGACCGTCTTGTTCGTATCTCAGCCAAAGATCGAGTCGTTTCCGCTGGGCGCGGGCAAGGATTTCAAATTCAGCGTTGAAATTGAAGTTCGTCCTCCGATTGACCCCGTCGGCTACAAAGGCGTCAAAGTCGATCGCCCCGCGATCATCGTGGACGACAAAGACATCGACGTTGAACTTGAAGGCATCCGCCGCGGCTACGCCAAGAACTCCCCGATCGAAGGCCGCAAGAAAGTCGCCAAGGGCGACCTTGTTACGTTCTCGTTCCAGGCTGAAGGCGACGACCCCGAACTCGCTGACTTTACCGGCGATAACGCTCAAGTCCGCGTCGGCGACGGTCAGGCCATGAAAGGCATCGAAGAAGCACTCGAAGGCGCCAAGTTTGGCTCCGAAGTGGTCGCCAGTGTGCTGGCCGACGACAAGTTTGCAATCGAAGAACTTCGCGGCAAAAAATTCGACGTGAAGCTCAAGATTGAAAAGGCCGAAGAACAGGTGATGCCTGCACTTGACGACCAGTTTGCGAAAGACACCGGTCGCGCAGAAACGATCGAAGAGTTGCGTGGTGTCATTCGTGAAAGCCTTGCCCATCGGCAAGAACACGATGCTCGGCATTTCGCCGAGGACGGACTTGTTGAGCACCTGCTCAGCAAACACGAATTCGAACTTCCTCCTCGCTACGTCGATCAGGAACTCGAAGCAGCTGTTCGTCAACAGCTCCAGCAGATGGGACAGAAGCTCGACGACGAGCAGACCCAGATGATGGTTCAGATGATGAAAGAGACCGTTCGCGTCGAGCGTGAAAAGCAGATCCGGACCGAGTTCCTTTTGCTCGCCATCGCCGACAAAGAGACGATCAATGTCGACAACGACGACTTGAAAAAAACGATCGAACACCAAGCGGCCCACATGAATGTGGAAGCTGTTCGTCTGATGCGTTTCCTAAACGAGAACAAGAACGGCCTTTACCAGATGATGACCACTGCCCGTCTCGAGAAGACACTCGGCTGGTTGATCGCTGAGTCGAAAATCAACGACATTTCGTGGGAAGAAGCTCGCACTCGAACAGAAAAGGCCGAAGCCGCTGCCAAGGCAGAGATGGAAGCTCAGGCTCCGAAGGCTGTTAAGGCCGAGAAAGCTGAAAAAGCACCGAAGGCTGTCAAGGCCGAGAAAGCTGAAAAAGCCCCGAAGGCTGCTGCCAAAGCCGAAAAAGCCGAAAAAGCCGAAGATGCTCCCGCGAAGCCAAAGAAGGCCGCGAAGAAGGCTTTTGATGCAGTCGCAGCGAGTGAAGCACTCTCGGCAATGACTGCCGCCGACCTCAAAGAGCTCTGCAAAGCCAATGACCTCAAGGTCAGCGGCAAGAAAGAAGAACTCGTTGAGCGACTCGTCGAAGCTGAAATCACAGCTTAATCGTCACTCCAAGATCTGAAAAAGGGCCGGCGTTTGCCGGCCTTTTTTTTTGCCCGGTGCGCTAGGTTTGGGTGCTCCGGCATCCTGCCGGCATTGCGATTGTTATGGGTGTGCCCGCATCCTGCCGGCATTGCGATTGCGACTCCTGACACCTGACCAACCGATACCTGACGCCTGCTGCGGTCACGGATAAACCGCTGACGAAATCGTCACCGGTCGTCGATCGATACCCCTCCACATTTCGCCAAACGCCTGAACATCTGCCGTGGGGACTCTTAGCAGTTCCCGGATCCAACGATTCCCCAGCGCTTGATAGTGAAGCGATACTTCGATTTTAGCGGGGGTTCCCTCAAATGTCGCGGAATACCTGATGGTGTCCGAACCCCCAATGAAGTCGAGGTCGCCCTCTGGCCCCACAGGTCGGATATCCTCGATGTCCTCGTGATCCTCGCGCCAGCCCCGGGGCAGAAGGCGATTGTCTTTGTAGTATTGATCGGCGTGAAGCAGGGCCACGGTACTCTTGGAGTGCTCATCACCCAAAACGCCCTCGTAGATTTGAACCTGATCCGCTGACTCAACGCGCAACAGATGGGGCAACGGCTCGGCGACCTTCTCTCCAGCGATATCACCCGCATCGTCGAACCCTCCAGATTCCCAGAGCACCTGACTCTGGGTGTCATAGATTCGCACTCTTATCCAGGCGCGACGGCTTGGATAACCGCTCGGGAACTTATGACCGGTCAAGTTGTGAATCGTGACATCAAATGAAGCGGAGCCAGGAGCCATCGCCGTATTGGCTAGGCTCAACTCGGCTGTTCTGTTCTGCAATTGGTCAAGCGTTGCAACGATTGTTGCATCAAATGCGGCGTCGCTTGCCTGGGGCCCAAGCGTGTCTCGGTGTCGCTGAAAAATTTGCGGCACCCAGATATTGCCACCAACCAGAAGATGACGTCCGTAAGGATTTCGGGCCTCGATCTGCCCAAAATCAGTGCCATCGGGCTTGTGGGCGATGCGGGTTTTGATCTCCACCCCGTCCTCATCGGTGGTGGGCATATGGCACCCCTGACAGCTTTGGGCCGTAGCACCCACCGAAAACTCGCTGTTTTTCCACTCCAAATACGGCGTTTGTTCTGGAAATGGCTTCTCCGAAATGGTGCCGTCCTCCAAGAACGTGGCGGTGAACAGTGTGTGGCAAGTTGCACAAAGCTCGGACTCCATCATGTGGTCGCCAGCCGTCGGAGTGAAGCCCGAACGGTTCTTCATGGGCACAACAAATGGGGCATTATGTGGACCAAAGATGCGATCTGAAGTGTCCAGAATCCAACCCGCCGAAAAGCTCTCCTTGGTGCCAAGCCCGACATCGGTAATGGCGTGACAGGCCACGCAATTCACCCCATCAGACGCCATGTCTCCGATTTCGCCGGGACTGGTTGAGTTCTCTAAGGAAATCGTCGTCCCTAATCGCTCCGCAGCGACCGCGCCGGCCGGCGAATGACATCGAAGGCATGTCGCTTCGATGGCTGCAGCTGCTGCCGGATGGCGGTAGATTTCAGCCGACATCACTGCGCGAAAGAATGGGTCACGTGAGGCGTTCGCCTTCATCGTTGATTGCCAAAGGTCAAACGGGGAAATTTGTCGGCCAGATGCATCCTTCATCGCCACCGAGGCATCTGTATTGGCGTGGCATTCGGCACAAACGGGGCTTGTCGCAAGTCCATTCGATTTTGCCGTGGCAACCGACAGATACCTTGAAACCTCGCCTGAGATCGCGACATCTTCACCCAAGTCTGGCCGACCGAGATCATACTCTGGCAATAGCTCCGACGGTTCAGTACCTGCTGGGCCCTGGCCGCACGAAACCAGAAATACGACGAGAGAGAGTGAAAAAATTGCGTTCGAAAATGTGGGAAAGGCCATTCGTGTCCTAGGATCCGAGGAAACAGTGGTCGTGTTCCTCACCTAGAGGCAAGTACGGTGCCATCGAGCGTATTTCGTCGTGAGAATAAGCGTATGTTGCGGTGGGGATCGTGTTGGGTTAGGAGATATTCGACACCAATGTAGCCCATCGGGAAGTTTTCTTTTTTGCTGTGTGTTGACCGCGCAGCGTGGACGTCACTAATCTTTTGACAAGGCAGTAGCTCATGGCATTTATCCCAAACGTCGTTGAACAAACGCACCGCGGAGAGCGCGGGTGGGACATCTTCAGTCGTATTCTCAAAGACCGCATTGTGGTCCTTGGTACGCCGGTCAACGACACCGTGGCCAACAGCATCATCGCACAGTTGCTCTTCCTCGAGAGCGAAGACCCTGAGAAGGAAATCTCGCTGTACATCAACTCCCCGGGTGGGAGCGTGACCGCCGGTTTGGCGATCTACGATACGATGCAATATATCCGACCACCGATCTCGACGATCTGCCTGGGCCAAGCTGCATCTATGGGTGCAGTTCTGCTCGCGGCAGGGCAGCCTGGTCGCCGGATGAGTCTGCCAAATTCTCGGATCCTGATTCACCAACCCCTCATGGGTGGGTTGAGCGGTCAGGCGACCGACATCGACATCCAGGCTCGTGAAATCCTGAAGCTTCGTGACGTTCTCAACGGAATTCTCATGAAGCACACCGGTCAGGACATCGATCGTATCAACAAAGATACGGACCGCGACTACTTCATGAGTGCCGCCGAAGCTAAGGATTATGGCCTTATCGACCAAGTCTTCGAACGGCCGAAGACCTGAGGGAATTGTATTTTTCATGTGCGCGTTGCTCTGTGGTACCTTTTTAGGAGCACGCGCCCTGAGGGCCAGCACGTATAGGCCAGCACGCATAGGCAGGATCGATCATGGCGAAGAAAGGTAGTACAACTGGGGGACACGCAAATCTGTGCTGCTCCTTTTGTGGCAAGAGCCAGCGCGAGGTTCAAAAACTCATCGCTGGACCCACAGTTTTCATCTGCGACGAGTGTATCGGACTTTGTGGCAACATCATTGATGAAGAGCTTGAGCGCGAAGACGTAGCGACCGGGATTTCAAATATCCCTAAGCCCGTTGAAATTAAAGACATTCTTGACCAATACGTGATCGGGCAAGAACGCGCGAAAAAGATCCTCGCCGTAGCGGTCCACAACCACTACAAACGCATTGAATCCAAGGTCGATCACACCGAAGTTGAACTACAAAAGTCCAATATTCTGCTGATCGGACCGACCGGAAGCGGCAAGACCCTTCTGGCACAATCGTTGGCTCGCATCCTTGATGTGCCCTTCACCATCGCTGATGCCACCAGCCTCACCGAGGCAGGCTACGTCGGCGAAGACGTAGAAAACATCATTGTGAACCTTCTGCAGGCCGCTGATGGAGACGTCGAGCGGGCCAGTCGCGGGATCATCTACATCGACGAGATCGACAAGATTGCCCGCAAGTCTGAAAACCCCTCCATCACGCGTGATGTGTCGGGCGAGGGCGTGCAACAGGCGTTGTTGAAGATCATCGAAGGGACGATCGCTTCAATTCCACCCAAAGGGGGTCGAAAGCACCCACAACAAGATTTCTTGCAGATCGATACCACCAATATCCTCTTCATCTGCGGCGGGGCGTTTGTCGGTTTGACCGACGTCATCGGCCAACGCATTGGAGAGAAACGGATGGGCTTCAGCTCCGAAGCCGAGCAAGAGAAAGTCAAAGAGAAGCCGGTCAACGAACTGCTTGCCAGCATTCAGCCAGAAGACCTGATGCGATTCGGTCTCATCCCTGAATTTGTTGGACGACTGCCGGTGATTGCAACTCTTCAAGAACTCGACGAAGAGGCATTGGTTCAAATTTTGACCGGCCCTAAAAATGCGCTCATCAAGCAGTACCGGCGTTTGTTCCGTATGGACCGCGTCAAATTGGGCTTTGAAGACGGCGCCCTGAGAGCCATCGCTCGTCAGGCGCTTAAGCAGAAGACAGGCGCCCGTGGCCTGAGAACAATTCTCGAGCGCATCATGCTCGATTTCATGTACGAAATCCCGGGACGTAAAGACGTCGCCGATATTATGATCACCGAAGAAATGATCACGGATTTCGACGAGGCGCCGTTCCCGCTCACGGATACGACCGCC
>JBBKVQ010000049.1:0-3802 GCA_037968515.1 Bradymonadaceae bacterium | reverse complement strand
GCCGAGCTCTATCCAAGATTTGGATCAGGACGCAGGCTACGCGATTTTTGAGGAGGTCGGATGTTCGTCTTGCCACGTCGCAGAATGGACGACGGGCCCACAGGCTGAGCCCGAACTGTCCGAACAAGTCATCCGGCCTTTTACGGATATGCTGCTGCACGATATGGGCGAGGGGCTTTCCGATCATCGCCCGGAAGGCGTTGCGAATGGAGCTGAGTGGCGCACCCCGCCGCTATGGGGCCTTGGACAGTTACAGCTCATCCACGGTCATCAGGATTTGATGCACGATGGGCGCGCCAAGAATGTCGAAGAGGCCATTTTGTGGCATGGCGGCGAAGGTGAAGCGGCTATGGTAGCGTTCAAAGAGTTGTCGGCAGCCGAACGTGAGCGGCTGATTGAGTTTGTGAATTCGCTTTGATTCAATAACGCGGACCAAGACGTCGAGAAAAACCATGGGAATCTATATTGTGGACGTTGAGTCCGATGGGCCTGCACCCGGGCTTTTTTCGATGGTGTGTTTTGGGGCGGTCAAGCTGACCGACGAGCTGGACCAGACGTTTTACGGTCAGACCGCTCCGATCACTGAGGCGAGCCTGCCGGAGGCGTTGGCTATCAGCGGGTTTTCGCGCGAGGAGCACGAGGGCTTTGAAGATCCACAGGAAGTGATGGAGCGCTTTCGCGACTGGATTCAACAGACCAACGGCAGTGGTCGGCCGGTGTTCATGTCGGATAACCCGGCATTTGATTGGCAGTTCATCAACTATTATTTCCACAAATATTTGGGCGAAAACCCTTTTGGATACAGCGCGCGACGGATTGGCGACCTGTATTGTGGAATGCAAATGAACGCGTACACGCCGTGGAAACACCTGCGTAAGACCACGCACGACCATCATCCGGTCAACGACGCAAAGGGTAACGCCGAGGCTTTGCTCGAGATGAAACGCTTGGGCCTTAAACTTTAGTTGTCGAAGAGGGCCTTGAGTGATTCACCGTAGGGAGCCTGAGCGACTCCTTTTTCGGTCACAATCGCCGTAATCAGCGAGGCCGGCGTCACATCAAAAGCTGGGTGGGCTGCAGTGATGCCGTCTGGGGCAATCGCCTGGCCGCGGATATGCGTGACTTCGACCGATGAACGCTGCTCGATCGGGATCTCGGCGCCTGTTGGGGTGTTCAGGTCGATGGTCGACAACGGCGCCGCGATCATGAACGGGATGTTGTGATATTTGCAGAGCACGGCAAGGCTGTAGGTCCCGATTTTATTGGCGACGTCGCCGTTTGCGGCCACTCGGTCTGTGCCCACAATCACCGCGTCAACTTGACCCTGCTGCATAAAGTAGCCGGCCATATTATCCGTAATCAGGGTCGCTGGAATCTCGTCCTGAAGGCATTCCCACGCCGTGAGCCGGGCTCCTTGCAGGTAAGGGCGAGTTTCGTCCACCCAGACATGCTTCAGCTTGCCGACATGGAAGGCGGATCGAATGATGCCGAGGGCCGTGCCGTAGCCGCCCGTGGCCAATCCGCCGGTATTGCAGTGGGTCAGGATCTGAACGCCGTCTTTCAAAAGCGCGGCGCCCTGCATGCCCATTTCTAGGTTATTTTCGCGGTCTTCGTCGTTGATGGCCTGAGTCTCGACAAACGCTGCCGTGATGCGGTCTTTGGTTGGAACCTGGTCGAGCTTCGCAAGGCACGCCTTCATGCGGTCGAGCGCCCAAAATAGGTTGACCGCTGTGGGTCGGGTCGCAGCGAGCATCTCGAATAGTGCCGTGGTCTCCGGGGAGTCTGAGCGGAATGAATCGCCGGCTTTTCGAACGCCCAAAGCCACGCCAAATGCAGCTGCGATGCCAATCGCAGGAGCGCCGCGCACCACCATTTCGCGGATGCCATCAGCGACCGCTTCGGCCGTATCCATCTTGAGCCACAGCTCTTGGTGCGGCAGCTCTTTTTGGTCGATCATCATGAGGTGACCGGAGAACCAGTCTCCTTCCCAGAATAACGGACGAACTTTCGATTCCATGACGTCTCCAGCAGACTTCGAGTCCAAGCATGGCAAGTGTTGAGCGGTGCGTTTCAGCTACCCAGCGCCAGTTAAAGGCCACCACTACACGAAGCGCAAAACATACTCATTAGTAAAATGGTTGGATGCGGTTTCATAGCCGATATCCCCCGTAGGTGCTGTCTTCGACCCATGTCGCGTTAATCTTGTAGGCAAAGTAGAAAAGACCCGGAAAATCCCCGTCTTCCCAGGTCTTGAGGCGCCATTCATAGAGCATTGCATCGGGTGTTAGACCGATAGCAATACGTGGGTTTGTATGGTCCCAGTGTTCCTCGACATTGGAAAACACGATGGTGAGGAAAGCCCCCCGGGTGTGCACTGTACATGACACTTCAATACCTAGCGCTACGCGCACTCTTGAGTAGAGCTGCAAAGATGTCGCTGGGCACTCGAACGCTGCTTCGAACCCGAAAACCTCTTTGGGTAGTCGCAACCAAACTGTTTCAATTCCTGCATCAGCATCATGCGGGCCAGACAGGTAGCGCAATTCAGATGGCTTTTCCTGCTGGTAAAAATAATCAGTAATCTCAAAAACATAACCAACATTCCCGGGAACAAAGGAAGCTAGCGCTGATTCTGATGATTCCTGAAAAGAGAATTTTCTAAACTCGTTAGTCGTGTTTACCAACGACGCTGAATCCGGCGCGGTTTCGACGGTCCATGGTTGAGCACGTGGTCCAAGGGGTTCGTCACAAGCAAGCATGCTTAGGATTGGGAGTAACCAAATTCGGTTCATGCAGTCGCCCCTGAGATTGATGCTTGTCCGCAGGTTATGGGAATTGATGATTGATAGGAAGTGTAGGCAAATCACTGTGTTTCCGACAGCGCTTGCTGCACTATAATGGAATATTCAGCACGTGGAATCCCGGTCATGGCTGTGGTAAACCGCGAGCGTGTTTAGGCGGACCAAAGGATGCTGAAGATGGATGTTTTCGAAAAGTGGGAACTCGTGGTTGGGGTCGAGGTGCATTGTCAGCTCGCCGCAAACACCAAAATCTTCAGTGCTGCCTCGACGGCGTTTGGCGCCGAGCCCAACACCCATGTCAACGAAGTCGATATGGGCCTGCCGGGCGTGCTGCCGGTCTTAAATGGCAAAGCGGTCGAATATGCACTTCGGGCTTCGATGGCGCTGGATTGCCGAATCAACCAGCGCAGCGAGTTTTCGCGAAAGAACTACTTCTACCCGGATCTGCCCAAGGGCTATCAGATTTCGCAGGATAACCTGCCGATCTCGCAGCATGGGCATCTGGATGTCGAGCTTGAGGAAGGCGTCAAACGGGTGGGCATCACGCGAATCCACATGGAAGAAGACGCTGGAAAATCGTCGCATATGAGCAAAGCGCCGTTCAGCTTGGTCGACCTGAATCGAGCCGGTGTGCCGCTGATCGAAATCGTCAGCGAGCCCGACATGCGGCATCCCGACGAGGTCGTGGCCTACCTGAAAGAACTGCGTTCGATCGTGGTTTATCTTGGGGTTTGCGACGGCAACATGGAAGAAGGCTCGTTTCGTTGCGATGCTAACGTGTCGGTGCGCCGCCGCGGGGAAACCGAGCTTGGAACTCGTTGCGAATTGAAGAACATCAACTCGTTCAAGTTCGTCAGTGACGCCATTTATTACGAGATGTACCGCCAAATCGAGCTCATCGTATCCGGCGGTCAGGTGATTCAACAGACCAGGCTCTACAACCCTGACAAAGGCGTGACCTTTGCGATGCGAAGCAAAGAAGACGCGCATGACTACCGGTA
>JBBKVQ010000048.1:0-3875 GCA_037968515.1 Bradymonadaceae bacterium | reverse complement strand
CGAAGATGTGACGTTCTGTGACCTGGGCAATTTGGAGCATCCCTACGGGAATCCAAATCCAGTGCTGAACGCCGTGCATGCCGCGACAGCAGAAATCGTCGAAAAGGGCGGTCATCCGTTGATGATTGGCGGCGAGCATTCGTTGACTCCCCCGGCAGTGCGGGCGCTTTGGGAGAAGTATCCGGACCTGGTGCTCGTGCAATGGGATGCTCACGCTGACCTTCGTCAGGACTACCTGGGTGAGCCCAATTCACATGCTTGTGCGATGCGACGTTGCTTGGACTTTCTGAGCAAGGATTCCTTGGTGCAGGTTGGGATCCGTTCTGGAACGCGTGAGGAGTTCCGGGAGATGCGCGGCGAGGAACGTCTAGTTCACGCCTCGGCCAAGGCATTTGCCGAGCGTATGGACCGATTCAAGGGCCGTCCCATCTATCTGACGGTGGACTTGGATGTGTTTGACCCGGCCTATTTGCCGGGCACAGGTACTCCGGAGCCAGGCGGAATCGATTGGCCGACCTTTGTCGGCATGCTCAAAGTGCTTGACGGCTTCAACTTGGTAGCTGCCGACGTGATGGAGCTGTCGCCGGCGCTTGACCCGACAGGCGTATCATCGGTTCTTGGCTGCAAGGTCGTGCGTGAGTTGATCTTGCAGCTCGGCAAGTAGGTTTCGGGTTTCAGGTGGTCGGGTTTCGGGCGGCGTAAGCAGGCGCTGTGATTCGGTCCGCCAGGCTCCTGCCTAGCCTGCGATTTCTGTGATTCCTGAAACCTGACAATCCGAAACCTGAAACCCGACCATCACGGCTTGGGTTCGAAGCGTAGCGATGCTGAGTTCACGCAGTAGCGCAGGCCGGTCGGCTTGGGGCCGTCGTTGAAGACGTGTCCCAGATGGGCCTCACATGCGCTGCAGACGATCTCGACACGGCGCATTCCCAGTGTGTCGTCGACGCGCTGTTCGATTTTGGCATCGGCCAATTCTGTGAAAAAGCTTGGCCAGCCACAGCCACTTTCAAATTTCATCGTGGACTCGAAGAGCGCGGTATCACAGCAGATGCAGTGATACACGCCGGGCTCTGTCTTGTTCCAATAGATTCCGGTGAAAGGACGTTCGGTGGCCGCTTTGCGGGTCACCTCGAACTGCAGGGGCTCGAGGTTCTTGCGCCACTGGTCTTCGGGTATGTCTTTCCAGTCTGTCATGTCCTACCTTGGGTCGGTCTAAATTTGCGGAGTATAGGATGCCACGTTCACTCTTGATGATTCCCGGTCCGATTGAAATTTCACCCGGTGTGCTTGCAGCTTTTGAGACTGCCCCACCAAGCCATGTTTCTCCCAAATGCATCGAGGCGTTTGGGGCCTCGCTCGAGATGATGCGTCAAGTATGGCGTGCTTCCGACGAATCGCAACCCTTTGTGGTTGCGGGAAGCGGGACGCTGGCGATGGACATGGCGATTGCGAACACGGTGGATTCCAACGACCGAGTGGTCGTGGTGAATTCTGGGTACTTTTCAGACCGAATCGCCGAAATGGCCACGCGCCGGGGCGCTCAGATTTTTCATGTGAGCGCCGAAATCGGAAGTGTGCCGGCGATCGACGATATCGATGCGGCGATTAAAGCTCATAGCGCTACGGTTGTGATTGCGACCCATGTCGATACCTCGACGGGCGCGCGCGTTGACGCGAAAGCCATTGCACTGGCTGCACGTGCGGCAGGCGCCTTGAGCATTTTTGACGGGGTCTGCGCGACAGCAGCCGAACTATTCGAGATGGAGTCGTGGGACGCAGATATCTACCTGACAGCTTCGCAAAAGGCGCTCGGTCTGCCACCTGGGCTCGCGCTATTGATGGCTAGCCCCCGGGCGATGGCTCGCCGTCACAGCCTGGTGACGGTCCCGCCCATGTATCTGGATTTCGACCAGTGGACTCCGATTATGCGTGCCTATGAAGAGCGTCGCGGTTCGTACTTTGCGACCCCGGCAACCCCGATGATCATGGCATTGCAGGCCGGTTTAGCCGAAATGACCGAGGAAGGCGTAGAGCAGGTGGTTGCGCGGCATGCCCGGACTGCCCAGTCGATGAGGGCTGCCTGGACCGCGCTGGAACTGGAGCTTCTTGGGCCATCGGAGTTTGCAGCCAATACATTATCGGCAATTCGCTATCCTGCGGGGGTGGACTCGACCCTGCCATCGTTGATTGGGAATCACGGTGTGGTGGTTGCGGGGGGCCTTCATCCCGAGTGTAAGGCGAAGTATTTCCGCGTCGGTCATATGGGGTTTGCGACCACGCAGCCGGAGTGGCTTGAACGCACGGTTCAGGCGATTGAAGACGCGTTGAACGAAGCTGGGCACGCCTGTTCAGGTGGTGTCGCGGCGCTTACTGCGTGATTGTGACCGGTTGAAGCCCATCAATGAGGGGAGTTAATGTCTTGGAATGCGTTGGCGGTTTTTTCGTCATTAGTTTTTGTTTCACTGCCAAGTGTGGCGATCGCGGAGGACCCAGGAGTTACCGTTGGGGTCGGGCTTGGGCTGGCCCATCAGGAGTTCAAGACAAGAAGCAGGGAAGTCTCGCTCAACAGCTACGCTAGCCCCACGCTAAAAATTGGTTGGTTCGCGCTGCCCGAATTGGCGATTCTTATAAAGTCGACCGGGACATGGTTGACCCGAGATGATGACGACGTATCGGGTTTGCTGGTGCAATACATGATCGCGCCCGCCGTACAGTGTTGGCCTACTAGAACTGTGTATCTTGAGTTTAGCCCGATTGGATTCTCGGGCTTTTCCGGCAGCCTAACCCGTGGCGTTGAAACCGAGTCGCGCTTCTCTGCCGGGGTAGCAGTCGACGGCGCCGTCGGCTTCGTTTTTTTGCGCGCCGGGCATCAGGTTCTGAGTTTGTCTTTCGATCTCTCGAAAGCAGTCCACGACGAATTCGGGAGCTTCACTCTGTCGGCATTCTTCAACTGGCAATATCTGTGACTTGAACCACCAGAACACTACGTCGGATTCGGCCGTGACGCCGGCTCCGCTTATTGGTGTGATCTAGCGAACCGCAACATCGGAGTCGCTGATGTTCAGGTTTTGTGCGGCCTGGAGCGCGCCGGTGCTGCCTGAGTTTTGGTATGCCGCCGAGACTTGGGCGCCTTGCTCTGCGGAGTAAGTCGCCAAAGATTGGCCGAGAGCGTTCACGACCTGAACTGCTCCGTCCAAGTCTTGAACACGCGCGACGACCTTGCCATCGGCGTCGATCATCGACATGCCGGTCTCGGTGGTTACGAATGAAAATGCCGACTCGACTTCGCCATTCTGGCGAATTTGCACGTCAAGTTGGTCTCCCCAATTTGTCATGACCATCGTTTTTGACTCGCTCAGTGCAACTTCTTTTGTTTGCGGCGAATCACGCGAGGCTATTGGATTGGAGCCGGTCCAGAACTCCAAAACGTTAAAGATGAAGAGGTCCGCGAGCATCCCAATCTCGTAAACGGGAATCACAGAAAGGCCCACAAACACGATCCACTGTACAAATTTGCTGCTCGAGACCGTCTTGTTCCATCCGTAAATTCCCCGCGTCAGCGAAAAATTTCCGAAACAAGCGGTGGCAAAAGTTGTTGTCCCAATCAGCGTAAGAACCAGCAGCCGCGTCATCATCTTCGATTTCATGTTTTTCTCGATGGTTGGTTTGATGTCGCAAAGTGTACACCTTGCGGCGCGCTGCCCCAACGGCAATCCTGAGCAAGGATTTGGTCGGCGACGCTGATTGCAAAACTCGGCGGTCAGGGCTAGTTTTCCGCGCAATTCCGCTTCGATTCTGCACCGACTCAAAAGGCAAAAATATGGCACGCGAATTCATCTATCAGATGCAAGGGCTCAAGAAGTTCACACCTGATG
>JBBKVQ010000047.1:0-3131 GCA_037968515.1 Bradymonadaceae bacterium | reverse complement strand
ACTTCGCTCATCGGCTCAAGCAACGGCAATCGGCCGTCATCGAGCTGGATCGTCTCGTACGCAACCGCTGAGACTTCTTTCTCGATCAACACGGTCGCGAGGGCCGGGACGGCTGCAAGGTGGAAGTAGGTGTAGATGATCTGGCCGTGTTGAATCCGATGGTATTCCTCAGCCAACGGCTCTTTGACCTTCACGATCATGTCGGCGATCTTCCAGACTTCGTCGGCGGTATCCAGAATCACTGCGCCCGCATCGACGTAGGTGGCGTCAAATATAGCGCTGCCTTCGCCGGCGCCTTTTTGAACAAATACCTGATGACCTCTAGCGGTGTACTCGCGCACGCTGGCTGGGATCATTCCGACACGGTACTCATTATTTTTAACTTCTGTAGGTACGCCGATTTTCACTGGGGACTCCTCATCTGTGACGAATATGCGGCGGACTATAGCCGTGGCATACAACCCATGCAACGCGCATAAATGGTGAATGATCGGTCATTTTTTGGGGCTTTTGTAATCAGCAATGATGGCGAATCACAGGCCGGAAGTGCGCCCGCGAAACGAATCAACCTGCCGTCAATCGACGCGGCGAAACACGTCAGCAAGGGGCAGCCTTGGGCTGTCGGGGACCGAAGCCGGGTACCCAATCATCACTACACCGACGAGCTCCTCGCTCGCCGGATCGATGCCCAAGAGCTCGTAGGTAAGCGGGTGCCTGGTCGCAGGCCCTGTGCTCCACTTCGATCCAACGCCCTCGGCCCACAAAGCCAACGACAAGTTTTGAATGGCGCACGCGACGGCTGCGTAGTCCTCTTGACGACGAAATGGGTCTGGGTCGAGCACCTGAGATACGGCGAGAAAAACCGGGGATTTCTCTAGCTTTTTTGCCACCATTTCGCGCTGACGCTCACTGGGATCTGCCCCAAATTTTGCTTCGGCGGCTAGGTCGACAAAGACCTTTCGTGATTTCGGGCCGACCTGCGTAAAACGCCATGGATTGGTGAGCTTATGATTGGGCGCGCGCAGGGCGGCCTCTAAGGCTCTTTCGAGGATTCCGTCAGGAAGTGGGTCTGTCTTAAAATCCTGAATCGTTCGTCGACTCATCAATACTTCCAGTGCGGTCACGGTTCCTCCTTGCTCAACACTTCGGGGTAAATCGTCCAGTCTTCCTTCTGCAGCTCTTCTTTTATCAGCGCAAAGAACTTCTCTTTTTGCGCCTCGGTTCGAAGGACCCGTTGAGCAAAAGCTTGAAGTTCATCGGCAGACGGACGATGGCCTGGAATGAGCTCTTCAAGCACGACGACATGCCAACCAAATTTCGTTTTGAACGGTCCCGCGACGGCTTTTTTTTGCGCGAAGGCTGTCTCGACCTCAGCGGCAAAACTCTCGTCAACCTTCAACCATTTTGGAGGTATTTCTAGCTGGGTATCTTTAGGCGATGGAAACACAAAATGAAGGTCAACCGTGACGTTCAAGTCTTGCCGCGCCTCTTTTTTTGCCTTCGCAAGGCCCAATGCGGTCGGTTCATCACCCAAAAGCCCAAGCAGTCGAATGGCCTCGGCGAGCAACGCCGGGTCTTCCGGACCGATATTCGGGCTCGGGTGAACGATTAAGTTCGAAACGCGATACCCCTGCGGCTTGGCCAACAGGCGTTCGAACTTCGAAACATCAACAACCTCGGGGGCTTCAACCGTTTCGATCTCGGCTGCCAACAGGGAGCGAACCAGCCCTCTCTTGCGGGCAACATCAAATTGCGCCGCCCCGCCCCGCCGCTCCAAGAGCGCCTGACCGACAAGTGCTTCGCGAACGCTAAGGGCTTTGACGACTTCGGCTTTGGTTAGGCGGGGATGACGCTCCCAATAGGTTTCAAATTCAGCTTTCGAGACCTTTCGGCCGTCGACTTCAAGCACAGCCGGAGGGTCTGCGGGCCAGGTGTTTAGCGCCTTATAGACACTTGGCGGCTCAGAACAGGCCGCACTGAAAACACAAGCCAAGAGTAACAGACGCTTCATCGCTCATCGCCCCTTGACACCATGGCGAGGCGCCCGGCCTCGACGCCGGAACGCACCACCAGAATGCCAATGCCCACCGCGATTAAACCGGCGACATAATCTTTCTGCGCCAGAAACTCGACGGCTCGATAGAAAAAAAGTGAGCTTCCAAGGAGCAGCGCAATGCTTGCTGTATCGTAGGCAATCGTTCGCATGAGTCACACAATCAGAAGAATCACCACGAGGAACACAATCACGCCCGTCTCGATTCCCAGGCGTTTCATGACGAGGGGCAGAGTCGTCTTTTTGACCGAGTCGAGCGCCTTACGCCGAATTTTTCGTCGGTCGTATTCAAGGTTCAAAAGCGGCACCACAAATTGGGTATACGCCACGACTGACCAGACGAAAAACGTGATCATCGCGATGAAGGTTTGAGCCACGTGCTCACCGTCGGGATGATTCATTGCGATCGTAGCGACGATCGTCCCATCAAGGTAAACCGCCCAAATCGGCACGATCAGCAGCACCAAGAGCACGAGACCTCGAGAAACCACAAACCACTTGTAGGTGCTTCCTGCCTCTTGTCCCGTCTGGTTAACTGAGGTGCCGCCAAAAACTGTCTGGGTGCCGCTCAGCCAAGCGCCAGTCGCCGCAAGGTACAGTGATAGCGCCAGCGAGAGTCGGATCATCGCGAACGGCGTAAACAACGCGGCGCGAGCGACTTCTGGTATGCCGGCCAGTGCCGGCAGCATCGAAACGGGGAAGAGCAGCAGACATCCTGCGCCGGACCGTGTGGCAAGCGAGACCCCGGCGATGAAGATGGGGACAAAGGCCGTGAAGACGATCCAAGGGCTCGGCGGCGAAGCCACAGCGAACACAGTGGGTGCACATAGCTGTGCCCAAACGCTCAGCCCGAGCAGTCCGACAGCGATCGATGAAGCCCGCTGCCAACCAGTCATTGAACCTGCCAACGAGCCGACATTTTCTGGCCGTCTCGCACAAAATCAACGCTGAGCACCGGTGCTTCTTTCAGCCGATTCCACGCTTGAAGGTAGTCGTCAGGTTTTTCGATCTTGATTCCATTGAGGTGGGTCAACACGTCCCCTTGTTTCAACTGCGTTTGTAGGAACGCAGCAAAGGA
>JBBKVQ010000046.1:0-3728 GCA_037968515.1 Bradymonadaceae bacterium | reverse complement strand
ATCGTCCAATATTGGATCAAACAAGTCCTTGAAATCGAGCCCGAAATTGCCGCTCAGGTTTTCACCATTGGTTTCATGGAAGAACAATTTAACCCCGATGTCGCGTCCAAATGTGGACGCTGTGGCTGTGGCTGATGCTTAAACAAAACGACCAAACTCGGGCGAGGCTGAACTTGTCGGACCCATTTAGGATTTTCAAGATGATTTTTCAGCGTTCCATTGGATTTCTCAGCGTGGTGCTTTTGTCAGCGACACTTGGTTGCAAGGGCCCATCTGGCCCTCCCCTCGCCGCGCCTGAGGACGTTGCTTCCGCTCCCGCAGACTCGCTGAAGTTGGCGTCTGGTCTGTCGTTCAAGGTGCTCACGGAAGGTACTGGCACGGACCACCCCACACGGAACAGTGAAGTCACCGTGCATTATTCGGGTTGGACAACCGACGGCAAGATGTTCGACAGCTCGGTTCAGCGCGGCGAACCAGCAACGTTTCCGTTGGGCGGCGTGATTGCAGGTTGGACTGAGGGCGTTCAGCTCATGGTTGTCGGTGAAAAACGTCGTTTTTGGATTCCGGAGAGCCTCGCCTATCAAGGGCAGCCTGGCGCCCCTGCAGGCATGCTGGTTTTTGATATCGAGCTGTTGTCGTTCAAATGACAACTCCTTTGATCATTTCGACTTATCTGGAGGAAGACGGCCGTATTAGTGGGGCTCGGTCAAACCCATTGAGTGAACGAGCAAACGGCATGGGGCTTCAGTCCGCTTGCCTGTCGATTCAGCCGCTTTCTTCCGGTTGGAGCGCCGAACCGCCGGGCACCTTTAAGAGTGGCGCGGGCCCCATCTTTGCCATCGCAGAAGCCAAACGGCTTTTAGAATCTGGCACAGATTTGATCGTGATTTCTGGCAAGGACTTGTTGCGTTCCGGGTATTCATCGGCAGACCGGGCAAGAATGATGGAGGTCTTTCCAGGCACCACGTTGCCCGAGGCTTACACCGAATTAACTCGTGAGTTCATGAAGCTACATGGAATTTCAGAGGAGTTTTTTCTGAGTCTCGCAAAGGCGTTAGAAAACAACTGCCGCCGAACAGCATTAGAGCGCGGGTTGAAAGTCGACGCATCAGGGAAAAACGACCAATTTGTCACATCATTATTTCGGCTGGTGGACTGCGCCAACCCGGTCACGGATTTTGAGGGGGAAGTGGTGGTCGCCACTCCCGATGCGGCACGGCAACTGGGCTTCACGGGTGTTCAGATTGCAGCAGTCGAAACACTTGAGGTCCCAGACGGTCCCAAAAACATTAAGACCCTTGCAACGTATGAACATCTAAAGACAGTGATTGAAGCGATTTCGCGCAAGCTACAACTAGGCACAGGCTTGGCAGCAGGGTGGCAGTTTACCGACATCGCGATGGAACTATATACGTGTTTTCCAGTCGTCCCGTTGGCGTACCTATGGGCGTCCGGGCTGGCCACCAAACCTTCTGAAATGCTCGAGTTCTTGCAGACCACGCCAATTACGCTTTCAGGTGGGATGAACTTCGCCCGGGCGCCGTGGAACAACCCTGCACTGCGTGCATTAATTTTGGCGACTCGCGCCGTCGAGGCCGGTGCAAAAATAGGTTTGGTCCATGGAAATGGCGGCCTAGGAGGACGTCAAGGAATCTGCGTATTGGGCCCCAAATTGGCCATTTGAATGACTGACGCGTTTTTAACGCTCGACTGAGGTTTCTGAACCCGTGCCAATATGGCACACGGACTACGATGAACGGCCGATAAACAGTTGATTTATAGGCACTCACACTGCCGCCAGAATATTGGCACGCAATATGTAATGTGATGTGGGTAGCCAAAACCTAATGGAGGTCGAAGGTGAAGATACTATTGAGAACTATGATTTTGAGTGGGGTTTTTCTGGTCTGCGCATGTGAACAGACGCAGGAAATGTCCGGAGAAACTCCGGCGACTCAAGTGCAAGAGCTGGAACTGCAGCAGACCGACGGACGGCAGGTTCTTTCGATCCACCCTAAATTTGGAACCTTGTTTGGAGCGGACGAACCGGCGTTGGAGAACGCCGATCATGCCCGTGTGATGGCCGTGACCCTTGAAATGGAGGGGGATAGAAAGGCGATTCTTGATGGGTTGCAAGACGCCAAGTTCCTGCCGGATGGGAGTATTTTGGCGGTCACGCGCTCCGGCGACCTCGTACATATTCAAAACGGCGAGACCATAAGTCTAGAAAACAACGTTTCGGGGCCACTCAGTTTGGCTGGCGACTCGGTGGCCTATCTGATTGGGGAAATGGGCGCATACGTACCTGTGGTGCGCAACCTAGCAACAGGTGCACGCAGTGAAGTCGCAAGCGAACTTGCTCCTGGATGGCAGGTCGCCCTGTCTGAATCTGGAAAAGAAATGTTGTTTGTGAGCGCACACACCAATGAAACGACCTTGGTTAAGGTCAGCGTGCCCGCAATGACAGTGCTTGAAGAAACCAAAGTAGAAGTTGTTCCGGTCGGGCCTGCGGCCCCTGTTTGGCGCGGCGACATTTTTCTTTTTGAGTCCGAAGAGGGGTTAGTCCGATTCCATTTGCCCACACAAACCTGGACCTCCCTCGGCGGCAATCGACCGTTGGTCGCGACAGATGGCCAGATTTTTGTGCACGACAACGGACTTCGTGACATCTCAGAGGTGGTCCGATGATACGCATTTTTCTTACACTTTTGATTCTATTTGTTTCTGCCGATGGGTTTGCGGTCGTCAAGATGCGACGCCCTTTCGCAAATAATGTCGCATTTAATTACGGCTTTGATAACAAGGCAGGCGGGGGCTGCCAGGACTACGCTTGTGGAACTCGATGTTATGACGGGCATGGCGGCACAGATTTTCCCGTCGGTACTGGCACAGATATTCTTGCGCCCGCATCGGGAACCGTTTCTTCGACCTATAACGGCTGTTCAAGCACTGGCGGATTAGGAAATCAGTGTGGAGGAGGCTGCGGAAATTACGTCAATATCACGCATTCGGACGGCACCCGGACTCAGTTCTGCCATTTCCAGCGCGATTCCATCGTGGTCAGTCCCGGACAGGTCGTCGCATGCGGGCAGAAGGTCGGACGGTCTGCGAGTTCTGGCAATTCATCAGGTCCACATGTGCACCACGCTTGGCATGCTGACGGTGGCCGTCGTGACCTGTTCAAGGGCGCTTGTGCTAACTCGCCCGGCGCATGGAATCAACAGAACGGTTACCGCGATGCTGTCGGTGCTTCGTGCCTATGCGTGCCTTCGACCGAAGTCTGCGACGGCGCGGACAACAACTGTGACGGACAAGTGGATGAGGGCGACACCTGTCAGGTCCAGTGGCTTGACGATCGCTCGGAAACTTACGCGCCATCACAGACCACCGATGTAAATGGAGACGGCAAAGCCGACGTATGCGGGCGAGGCAGTGCTGGAGTTTGGTGCCATTTGGCGACCGCGGATGGGTTTGAAGACGAACAAGGTGTCCTGTTGGGGCTGAGTGACGCTAACGGTTGGACCAACCCAAGTTATGCCAGCACGATTCGCATGGGCGATTTCGATGGCGACGGCAAAGCGGATCTGTGTGCGAGAGCAGCGAACGGGTTTGCTTGCTGGAAACTCGGCGATGACGAGTGGACGCGGATCGACGGCCCGGAACTCTCAAACGAAAAGGGTTGGAGTAAGCCTGAGCACTACTCGACGATTCGGCTCGCCGATATCAAT
>JBBKVQ010000045.1:0-4187 GCA_037968515.1 Bradymonadaceae bacterium | reverse complement strand
GTTATTATCCTGAAACGCCAAAAAGGCGCGCGGATCGTGAAGAAGAACGTTCGTGTCCAGAACGAAGTTTTTCCGCATTTTGCTCTCTTGCAATGGGCGCATCCCGCCCGTCCGTGGGTATAACTTAAGCTTTGTACCTTTAGGTTTCCCGCAATCCGATCCGAATAGCAAGCCGCTTCCTAAACGCAACAAGGCTCAGTCATTTGACCGAGCCCTGTGGCGATTCATTCATTATTTTTCAATCACAGAATCAGGCGGCCCATTCGGCTTGGCCAAAGATTCGACGCACGCCCGAGACCGCACGGTAAAGGTCGGTGTGTTTGACCGCGCTCTGGCTCATCACCACAAGATGCAGTGTTTCGCCGTCTACGGTGAAGGTCCGGATTTCGAGTGTTTGCTCGGATGCCTCCGGAATGAACGTGCGAAGACGATCAAAGATTTGAGCGCGGCGGTCGCGGTCGACACACGTCGCGAGGATCGGCGCATACGCGCTCAGGATCTCGGCGTCCGAGCTGTGACCGGCCCACGAAAGAGTGAGTCCGCGTGTGTCACCAAGGGCGAAACAACGGAGGTTCTGATTTTTGTAAATGTGCTCAAGCTGGAGGCGAATCGCCTCGTATGTGTTCGCACTGCGTCGGCGACGACGTTCGGCCTGCAATTCGATAACATTATTCATATCCGCTCCTTGGATAGCCGGTCACGGTTCATCCGTGGCCTTGGTGTAAAGCACCGTGCTTCTACGTCAGTGTAGGTGGGTGAGGCCGACTGGCAAAAAAATCGATAGGGATCCGAACACTATATCCGCTGGCGCTTATGATATCTTTGGGCTTGCGGCGCTGAGCGGGAAGGCATAATAGGGGCGCCGTTGAACCAAATGGGGTCTTTGTGAGTGATGCCCACATCATAGACGGGCGCTATGTGCTCAACCACCTTATGGGGCGTGGTGGTGTCGGAGAAGTGTGGCGTGCAACGCAGCAACCGCTTGGACGCACCGTTGCGCTCAAGCTCCTGCGCGACGAATACGCGGGTAACGCCCAGATTCGGCGCCGTTTTGCGCGTGAGGCGCGTGCCGCATCAGCCCTAGCTCATCCGAATATCGCGGCCGTTTACGATTTTGGTACCGACGATCTTGAGCGGCTTTTCATCGCCATGGAACTCATCGAGGGCCCGAGCGTGTCTCAGGCTGTCGAGTCGGGACTTTCGTTGCGCAATGTTCTGGAACTCGCTGAACAGCTTCTGGCAGGCCTTGCTCATGCTCATGCCCGCGGCGTGATTCACCGCGACTTGAAGCCCGATAATATCGTGCTGTCCGGCGCTCACCTGCCAGATTCGATCGGCATCCCCAAGCTGGTGGATTTTGGGATCGCCACAATCGCCGGAATGGCAGATCCAGACCCAGACCCCGAGCCGGAACCGCTCGACCGCGACACCATGCGCGGCGAAGTCGTCGGGACGCCCCGTTATATGAGCCCCGAACAGGCCATCGGCGAGCGCAACCTCAGCCCAAGAACCGACATCTATAATGTTGGCTTGGTGCTTTACGAAATGATCACAGGCAACGCTCCGTTTGGTGAGGAACGTGGCTTGGCGGTCATGAGCCGCCACGTACACGACCCGATCCCCCCCATGCAGCCCCGCGGTGGACTTGATATCCCAACTGGGGTGTCCGACGTGATCATGCGCTCGCTCGAAAAACGGCCCTTGGATCGATGGTCGTCCGCAGCCGAAATGCGCAACGCCCTCCGCCCCTTCTTAGACGAGGCTCGCGAAGCACCTGAAGCCAACCGGGCGCCCGAACCCATAGCGACCGTGGCGGAACATCTGACTCCAGTCGCCAACCCGTTGCGCAAAGAAGACGACGGCGAAGCTTTCGAGGCTTGGTCGCCCCCGGTCCAGCGCACGCAGTTCGTCGGGCGAATTGCTGAACGTGACCAGCTCAAAGAGCTCGTTCGGCGAGTCTCAGAGATGGGCCGTGGCTCGGTGGTGTTGGTCAGCGGTGAAGCTGGGGTCGGTAAAACTCGCTTGACCAACTGGCTCAAAGAAACGGTCGAAGAACAAGGAATCATGCGCGCAAACGTGGGCACGTTCACTCGCGGCGGCTCGTCGAGCCTTCGTGGCGTGCAGGACGTCCTCGAGTCCATGTTCCGCACGCGCGGGCTGCCACGCGTGCAAGTGGCTCAGCGCGTCGAACAGCGTCTCACCCAGTGGGGACATAACTCGCCAGAAGACGCTGCAGCGATGACGGACTTCATTCGGCCCACAAGCCATGAAGACACTCGCCCAGCCTCGGTTTCGACTTCGGCGCTATTCGCGACCATTCTGCGCGTGCTCGAGATAGGCGCCACTCGTAAACCACGCTTGATTATCTTGGACGATGTCCATTGGGCCGGACGTGAGCTCGCCGATTTCCTAGACTATCTGGCTGTAGAGCTACGGCATCGCCGCATACCTGTATTGGTGCTTTGCACGATTCGCACAGAAGATCTGGCAGAACGCCCTGAACTCGAGACGCGGCTTAGCGGACTCAGCCGATATCTTGGCGAGACCGTCGAAAAGCTAGCCCTTGAGCGGTTCAGTGGAAATATGGGGCGCGAGCTCGTGAACGCGATCCTTCCGACAGACGACGAGCTTGCCCGCGTCATCATGGAACGCGGGGCGGGAAATCCGCTCCATATGTCGTTCTTGATTCGATACCTGCGGGAAGAAGGCCTGTTGGAACTCGGTCCCGACCAGATTTGGAGGGCCATCGACCTGGCTCAGGTCGCGAAAGCCGTGCCGCCGTCGTTGGCAGACCTGTTCCGCGTGCGCATCGAACAGGCCGAAGCCCACTTAAATATCGACGGGCGATTGCACCGGATTTTGGAATTCATGGCCGTGGCCGGAATTCGTTTTCAGTACGATGTGCTGCAGGGCATGGTGCAGATGAGCGGCGACGGGCCGATCATGCAGCACTTCGACTACGACCTTGACCGGCTGGTGGCAGAAGGTTTCATCACCGAAATCGAAGGCCGCGGCGACGATTGGTACTCGTTTACCCACGGGCTGCTGCGCGATTACTTGCTCAAGTCGGTGGGATCGGTTGTCTCACGCACCTTGCACCGATTTGCCGCCGAGTCGATCGCCGCAGCATTTGGCGCGCAGGCCGACACCTACGCCATGGAAATTGCGCGACATTGGCAGGCCGCCAAAAACACCGATCGAGCGCTGGAATGGTATCGCAGGGCTGCCGAGACCTCTGTGCGAAGCTACGTGCCTCAACAGGCCGCGAGCGCGTTCGAAGAAATCTTGAATATCATGGACGGACGGCTTGGGTTTGATGACCTCCAAGACCCGCTGCTTCCACATTTAGACCGCCCGGCATTTGCCCGAGCGGGCATCGTGCCGCGCGAATATCTGGATACTCTGGCCCGACTCGGTGACCTCTACGAGGGGTTCTCGGAGTTTACTCCCGCCGAAGAAATCTATCGCCGTGTCGTCCGAATCGTAGGCCGTGAAACCACGCGCCTAGAATCGGACGTGATCCCGTCGCTCGGTACATGCTGGCTTGGTCTTGGCCATGTCGCATGGCAACGCGGCGACTTTGAAGCCGCTGAGTGGGCTTTTCGTAAGGTCAGAGAGCTGGTCAAACGATTCCCTCAATATTCCGAACTGGAAACAGCTGCTTCCCGAGGTCTGGCGCGGGTCATGTGGCATCGCGCAGATTACGACGTGGCGTCACAGCTTGCGCGGGCCGCTTTCGAGACCACCAAGACGCATACGGATGTCGACGGACAAGCTGAAGCGCTGTGGATTCTAGGTGAGATCGAGCGGATTCAGGGCCAGGCCGAGGACGCACGCAACTTTTATGTGCAGTCGCTCGAACTCTATCGGACGATCTCCGCCCCCTCCGGCATCGCGCGAAACTTGCTGAGCATGGCTCAGGTCGCTCGGTATCAAAAAGACTGGAACGAGGCCCGCTCGTTGTATGCACGAGCGCTTCAGCACTACGAAAACCTGGGCGACCGTCGCGGCACGGGCATGTGTCATAACGGTCTGGGTGATATCGCGCGTTTGGAACGAAAATTCGACGAAGCCGATCGCGGCTATGGTCGAGCGCTCGATATCTACGAATCGATCGGCGCCGAGTTTGATGTTGCGGTGGTGTTGGCCAACCTTGGGTTGAACGCAATCGGCCTAGCCGATCCGGC
>JBBKVQ010000044.1:0-2557 GCA_037968515.1 Bradymonadaceae bacterium | reverse complement strand
AAGACGGTGCCCGGCGGAATGATGAGGATCGGCGAGCCGTAGATGCTGTAGTTCTGATCCATAACCCAAGCCGTTTGGGTCGTGTCAAGGTGCCCAAGATTTAGCGTTCCGGCAGCATTAGGATTGCCCCAGAGGCGCCAACCCGCGCCTTCCCCCTGCGTAAATGTCGTCCCTGAAAATGACAGGGTTTGGGTATCAAGCAGCGTCTCTGTATGCAGGAAAACGGGGATATCGTCTGGCCCAATATTGAAGTTCAAGTTGGTAAATGTCAGCGACCCAGCTCCGATATTACTCATGGTCACCACGCCTTGATTTGCGTCGGTATCGTCCAAACTCACAAAGGCGGAGTCGGTGACGGTGAGAATAGCGTTGCCGTTGATTTCGAACGCCCGGGAGACATCGGTGAAGGTGCTTGTGTCGACGCTCAGGTCTGTGGCGTCCCGCACGTAAACGGCGCGGTACAGGCTGGAAAATTCCGACGAATCAATCACAACAGTCGCGCCTGCAATTGCGTCCAAACCGCTTTGTTTTTGGTCGTTTCCAAGGAACTGACAGTCGGTGCACGTGACCGTTCCATCGGCGGTCAACATGGTCCGACCGTAGGTGTCGGTGCTTTCGAATATCACGTCATTCAGCGTCGCTGATCCCGCACCCCACGTTTGCAAGATCAGGTTTCTGATCGTGGCGGTATTGGCTACGACCGAGCCATCGCGGACACGAAGCAGGTAGCCCGCCTGAGAGGTTCCTTCGATCGTGGTATTGGGCAAAAGGGTGAGCGTTGCGCCGTTGTAGATCTCGATGTTTCGGTCGGTGACCGTGAACGTCGAGTAGCCGCCCAACGCACCAATCGTCGCGTCTGCATCTAGGTCTCCGGCCAAAATGAGTCCGAGACCATCTTCGTTATTCGTGAAGACAAGCCCCGCAACAGTAGACGGTGCGGTATTAACCAAGGAGTTGGGGTTCAAAAGCATGGGCCGATCCTCGGCACCAATATCAAAAGTCATGGAGGTGATATTTGCCTGTCCGCCCACATCAAACCGAAGGGAGACGCCGGTGCTTACCCGGGTTGAATCAGTATCCGTAAAGGTGTTGGCAGTGATGGGGTCCAGCTTCGACGTGTGCCAGCCCTCGATGCCTGTGTCGCAGTCCAAAAACGCGTTTGAAGTCACGGATGCCGAGCTGCTGTTAACGGTCGACACACCCGCGTAGAGGCTCTCAAAGGTCGAGCCAGATACGGTTGCGTTGCCAGACCCTGCCATTCGAATCCCGTAATGGCGCCTTCGGTTGGGCGGGGGTATGGCGGTGGATCTGAAAGTTGCGCCATTGGTGTTCAGGGTGCCATCAGCCAACACCATGTATTCATCGCCGAAATCACTGCGGTCAAAATGGCTGGTGGTGTTGTTCAGATTAAGCGTTCCGGTCCCGGAGGCTTCCAGCAGCACGTTATGGAGCAACGTTCCGGTCATGGTGAGGACACCGTTATTGCGGGCGTTGATATGGTAGCGAGAACCGATGCGGACGGGGTCGAAGGTGATCGCGCCAATCGACATGATTCCGCCGGCTTGCTCGACATGGCCCGACACCAGATAGCGCGTCGCGTTACCGAGCAGCACAACTTGGTTGTTTCCTGCGTCGCCGTTGCCTGCGATCTGCCACGCATCGTCAACGTTTAAGCCCGCCATCGCGTTATTGGAAAACGTCGAAGGGTTGGCGGCTTGGAACACATCCGGATCCAATACAAATGCGGTGTCCGTGGATTCGCCGAGCAGCCGATTCAAGGTGACATGCGCACCGCCCGAGGAGTTGATGCTTGCGAACACAACTGCGATGCCTGGATGTCCGACATCCAACATGACGAAGTCGTTGTCTGTGATCGTCGGAAACGCACCATTTTGGACGGAGACACCGACATCGTTGTCTTCGAAGACGTTGGCTTCAACGTTCGCGTCGCCGGCATTCACCCAGACGCCTGTTGCCAAATTGATGAAGGAGTTGTCCTGAAGGACGTGGTTGTTTGGGTAGTAGAGTCTGACGCCAGATTGAATTCGAGGCAGGGTCAGTTTGCCTTCGAATTCGTTGTTGAAGCCTTCAGTATTATCGCTGGTGAGTAACCATCGAACCCGCGAATCATCAGCTAGATAGCGCGAAAACTGACTTCGTGTGGTGGTGCAATTCACAGCAATATTTCGAAAAGTCGCCCCTAAGGCGTCAAGAGTATTGCAAGCAAAAGACTGGGCGCCATCAAATACCCCGGTGATCGTTGTGTCTTTGAAGAAGAACCGTCCTGTGCCCGCCATGTTGAGGTTTTCGAATGTGGCCGAAGTCGCCCAAAGATCATCGTCGTAGGTCAAAATGCGATAATTTCCGGCCGCCTGTCCAAAGATGTGGGCGTTTTCATCGGCTCTAAACCTGACGTTCACGGTCACGTTAGAAATGACCTCCCATTTTCCTGCAGGCAATTTGACGCTGGTGAGCGTGCCGCTGAGGTTCACAGGAATAAGCGGGTCGCCAGAAGGTGTCGCTTCACACCAGACCAGACCATCGAAACAGGTCTCAA
>JBBKVQ010000043.1:0-18782 GCA_037968515.1 Bradymonadaceae bacterium | reverse complement strand
CATAGGGCCTGCGCACCAAGCGCAGCGCGGCTGGCTCGGTTGCGATTGGTCCGCGAGCCTTATGGCTCGCACGTGTTTGAATAAGCGCAGGAATCGCATGCAGGCCCCAAGCACAGCGCGGCTGGCTCGGTTGCGATTGGTCCGCGAGCCTTATGGCTCGCATGTGTTTGAATAATCGCAGGAATCGCATGCAGGCCATAGGGCCTGCGCACCAAGCGCAGCGCGGCTGGAGCCACGCGTACCCAGTCACAGCAGGGTTTGGCGGGCAAGGGTCGGCGCATCAAAACCGGTCTCAGTTTCGATATGATTTAACAGGTCGGCAAAGCGAGCCGACCGACCCAAGTTCTGCTGATAAAACGTGCCCAATGCTGCATCGAGTTTTTCTGGGCCAATTTCGTCGGCGATTTTCTTGAAGAAAAATGCGCCGCGTCGGTAGGGCGCCAACGACCAGATTTCGGTTCCTTCGACCGTAAATAAAGTGCATTCACGGTCGCGCCAGGCCTGGGTGTTTTCCCAGTCACTTCGGTCTTCGGCGTAATCGCTCCAAACCTTGGCCTCGGCTTCGGGGCCAATCACTTGGCCCATCACTCGAGCAGTCAGGTACGACGTCACGCCCTCGGACAAAATAAAATCTTCCCAACAACCGATGCGAATTCCGTTGCCGTACCACCCGTGAAGCAGCTCGTGAATTTGGGTTTCGATATCGGTCATCGTGCCGTCGTCGACATGCCAAAACGGATGGTGTTCCATCCCGCCCAATTCGGTTCCCGGACCCCAATCCACTTCGACTGCGCCGATCTTTTTTCCAAAACCGTAGGGACCCAAATTCGTTTCGAGCCAATCGACGGCGGGAACCACGGGCGCCATGGCCGCCAGAATGCCGTCCTGGCGTTCTTCACCCAATGCCGGCAACCACCAAACGTGAATGGCAATGCCGCTTGCAGAGGTGCCAATCAGCTCTTCCTGATAGGGGCCTATGGCCACAGCCGCCATGTAGCTTGCGGCTTCACTTTCAAGCCTTGGCGTGGTGATCGCGACCTGACCGGCCTGGAGTCCTTCGACAGCGACCGTTAATTTTAGGCCGTCATTGGGGCTCGTGTGGCAAGGCATGATGCGACCGCAGTTATGCGGCCAAGACAGCGTCGAAAACACGCTCTGCAATGCAGTTGAATCGGCGGTCATGGGTTCAAACGCGTATTCGACCACCACCCTATCCACGGCCTCGGCTATGATCAGCGTGTCAAAATCGCCAGCGTCGTTAGAAAACGCGGCATACTGCCATTCTAAGAGCGCGCCGGACCCATCGGTCACCGCATCGATAATCAGGTCGTCGGTCACGAGCTCCACACCAGAACATCCGGGGATATCCAGGTCGATCGTCGCCGTTCCACGACCGCTGAATGCATTCAGCACCAAGCGGGTCGCGGCGAGCGTGCGTTCATTGGCTGGTGGACACTCCGCGTGATTCTGGTCGTCCGCTTTGCCGGAAACGGCGGGCTCGACAGTCTGAGCCGTGGGATGCCCACACGAAACTAGGCCCAGTGCCGCGCAAAGGGCCAGCCCTGCCCGTAAGCCGCTAGCCACCAGATACCTCAGCACCGGCTTCTTCCTCTTTTCGGAAATACCATTCGAGCGCAAACGCCCCAAACGGGACCAAAGACGCCAAGAACGCGATCAAGGCGCGCCAGGTCCAGCCCTGCTCGACCGCTGCGTGCACCAAAGCGACCATGAAAAGCACAAACAGGCCGCCATGGGCGCGGCCCATGATCGTTACCATCTGCGGTTCACCGGCGATGTATTTTAAAGGCATCGCTAGACCGACCAGCAGCAAAAACGACAGGCCTTCCAATAAACTGACCAATCGAAATCGGCCAAACGCACTGGTGAAAAAATGACTCATTAACGTTCCAGGATCATAGAAAACCCAAGCCCTCCCGCCGCGCAGGCGGTGGCGAGCCCATAACGAAGATCTCGACGTTCCATCTCACCCGCGAGCTGCATAATCAAGCGTGCGCCCGTGGCGCCAAATGGGTGCCCAATCGGAATCGAGCCTCCGTTGACGTTTAAGCGTTCCATGTCGACTTCTCCGATCGTCTCGATTCCAACGTCGGCACACAGTTTTTTATTGCCCCAAATCTTTACATTGGCCAATAACTGCGCTGCAAACGCTTCGTGCATCTCGACAAGTCCCATATCCTTCAGCGTTAGCCCTGCTCGGCTAAGCGCCTTGGGGGTGGCAAATGTTGGCCCCAAAAGCAGTTCGTATTTGGTCAGGTCCAAACCAGCAATCGCGTGCGATTTGATAAAGGCCATGGGTTTAAGCCCCAGCGCCTTTGCTTTGCTTTCACGCATGAGCAGCAACGCGGTCGCTCCATCGGTCAGCGGCGAAGCGTTGGCGGCAGTGACCGACCCGTGTTTCCGGTCAAATACAGGACGAAGTTTGGCCATTTTTTCCAGCGTCGTATCCCCGCGAACCAAGGTGTCGTGGTCAACTATCTTGTCGTATTTCTCGCCAGCGTTCACCGTGATGACTTCTGGGAACCTGCCTTCTGCCTGGGCCTTTGCCGCGCGGTGATGGGTGACCAGAGCCCACTCGTCTTGTTCCGTCCGACCAATCCCGTACAACTTGGCCATATCCTCGGCCGAATCGCCCATCGCTTTGCCGGTTGTGGGCTCGGCGATGCTTGGCACATCGGGCTTCAGATCGCTCAGTTTCACGTCCGCAAACGCCTTGAAGCGATCCTGCACGCTGCGCGCTTTGGAAGCATCGTTGAGTGCGTGCGTCAGGCTCAAAGTGAATCGAGCCTGTGCCGAGCTCATCGATTCGACACCCGCGACTAGGACGGTATCGGCAACTCCAGACAGGATATCGCCCACGGCATTGATGGTCGCGAGCCCACTTGATGCGCAATACATCTGCACCGTGTAGGCCGGGATTTCACGAGGCAGCTGGCTTCGCAACACGACTTCACGAGCGATATTCGGCCCGTTCATCGGCGCCGAAACACATCCAACGATGCACTCGTCGATGATATTCGGGTCAATATCGATGCGGTTGAGCAGCTCGTTGACTGCCAGGCGCGCAAGGTCTGCTTCGTTGAAGTCTTTGAACTCGCTCCACGCTTTCACAAAAGGAGTTCGGGCTGCTGCCACAATCGCAATGCGGTCGTCGCCGCCAAGACTTGGGGTTTTCTTAATTTTTGTTGCCATGATTTACCTCAAGCCTTGTAGAATTTTTTATTATTTTTGGCCATGTCGACCAGAATCTGTGCGGGCGCGAGGCGCTTTCCATAAGTGTCGGAAAGTCGGTCCAATGTCGCTACGATTTTTGGAATTCCGACCTCGTCTGCGTAACGACAAATGCCGCCACGAAACGGAGGGAAACCCAATCCAAAAATCACCCCGATATCGATGTCCCGGGGACTTGAGGCGATTCCTTCTTCCAAACAAAACGCACATTCATTCAACATCGCGAGCCAGATACGGTCACGAATCAGCACTGAATCCAGGTCCTTACGATCGCGCCCCATCGGCAACTTGTCGTAGACGCTCAGGTCCACTCCCTTTTTCTCGCCGCCATAAAGATAAAAGCCTTTGCCGTTCTTGCGGCCTTTGCGGCCTTCGTCAGCGACCACCAGCAACGATGTGGGCTGGTCCAGACGGTGTTTGAAGGCTTCTCCAAGTACCTTTGCCGCTTTCACGCCGACGTCGATCCCGACCTCGTCCGTGAGCTTCAACGGACCAATTGGAAATCCGAATTTCTCCATCGTTTTGTCGATGGCTTCAACGCTCGAGCCTTCCTGCAAAATCCAGCCAGCTTCGTTGATATAACTTCCAATAACTCGGCTGGTAAAAAAGCCTGGTCCGTCGGACACGACGATGCAGGTCTTGCCCATGTCCCGGCCGACTTTGAGGGTCGTCGCGATGGCGCGGTCGCTGGTTTTGTCGGTCTTGATGATTTCAAGCAGTGGCATTTTATGAACGGGTGAGAAAAAATGCATCCCAATCACGTTCTCTGGATGTTTTGCGTTTTTCGCAATCTCGCCGATTGGAATGGTCGAAGTATTGCTCGCAAAAATAAGTTCAGAATTTCCCAAGGCCTCGATATCCGCCAAAATTTGGCGTTTTAGATCGAGGTCTTCAAACACAGCTTCGACCACTAACTCGCAGCGTTCAAAGCCATCATAGTTGGTCGTCCCACTGATCCGCCCCATCGCAATATCTGCCTCGGGCTCTCGCAGCGAACGACGTTTCACCTGTTTCTGGAAAAGTTCATGGCAGTAATTTAATCCCCATCCAAGCCCCTTTGCGTCGCGGTCCTTCAAGCGAACATTATATCCCTTGAACGCGGCAACCTGAACGATGCCTGCGCCCATCAAGCCGGCCCCAAGCACCCCTAGTCGCTCGACTTCTGTCGGTTTCACGGATTTTGCGACGATCGGGTCTTTGTCGATCTCGGTCTTCATGAAAAATAGGTTGATTAGATTCTTGGCCACATCGGTTTGAACCAGCTCAACAAACGCCTCGGACTCAGCGGCTATGCCTGCGTCGAATCCGTGCGCCAAGCCGGCCTCGATGACCTGAAGAGCTTTTAATGGGGCTGGATAATGGCCCTTGGTCTGCTTCATCACGGCTTCACGCGCCTTATTAAAAATGATCGACCGCGCCGGAGTGGCCGCCATTAATTTCATTGCGCCTGCGGTGGGATCCGCCAGAACTTCTTTAAAGTCGATTCCACCGTCCTTTTTCTTTTCACGATGAAGCTTGCGAGCCAGATCTGCAGCCGTTTTCACAAGAATTTCTGGATGAACAACGTCATCGACAAGTCCGACTTTCAACGCCTTGCGCGCATTCAGTTGTTTACCCGTCAGAATCATGTCCAGAGCGACCTGAAGGTCGACGGTCTTGGCCAAACGCTGCGTTCCACCAGCGCCAGGAATCACCCCGAGCATGACTTCTGGAAGGCCGAGTTTAGTTTTTGGAGACTCAGAGGCCACGCGGGCCGTGCAGGCGAGCGCGACTTCGAGACCGCCGCCAAGGCAATTGCCTTGAATGGCGGCAACAAAAGGAATCCCGAGGTCTTCGAATCGTGCCATGAGCGCATGGCCTTGCTTGACCAAGTCCTTCAGCCCCGCAGGATCGGTGGTGAATCGTTTGAGCTCCTTGATATCAAACCCGACGATAAAGTCCTTTTTACCGCTATAAACCACGGCACCTTCAAGGTTCTTTTCGCGTTTTAGGCCCGTCAGGATTTCATCCATTCGTTCGGACATCGCAGGCGACAACGTATTTACGCTTTCACCCTGAATATCCACACAAAGATAGGCAATCCCGTCGTCGATGTTGACCGAAACCAATTTTTCCACAGCCATGTTTGCTCCCAAAGCGATCTAAAGTCGACGCATTGAAGCTATTTTGACGCACTGTGTCAACCCCCAAGTTAGTGAACACTTACTTGGAACTCAGGGGCAATCGGTTGGGTCCGTTGCACATCGGCCAACACCAAAAACGCTGTATTGGGTCGCGATGGGGACGCAGTGTTCGGCGGTGTTGCAACCTTTTGCCGTAGTCAATTCGCAGAATCGAGCACATGGAGAGCTAAGGTCGGCGGCTTTGAGCCCACGACAAACACTGCCTGGATAACAGACACCAACTCGCACTGGGGCGTCGTTAACTGTCGCCCGTTTAAAACACTCGTTGTCGTGCGGAACAAATTCGCATGTATTTTCTGTGGCTTCGAGTCCGTCGCGGCAAACGGTCTTGAATGCTGTTTGGCTGATCGGCAGCAGGTCACAGTATTCTCCGCTGCGGCAGCCTGTCTGGTCGATCACGTCGCATGAAGCGATTTCGGTTTTTGCGGGAATGGTTGAACACACCCGTCCGGATACCAACACAGTTCGAGGCAGTTCGCTAAGGCAGGCCATACTCATGTCGCCGATATCCGCGGTCATCCCGGTATCGGCCGTCATATCGGCAACAAGGTCAGGCAGGCTGTCGGCAGGCGTATCGGCCACAAGGTCGGGCTGAGAATCCACTGCCATGTCGGTGACTGATTGATCCAAATCAGCGTCGACCGCGGACCCAAGGTCACCCGCATCGCTTGGACCGGGCTGATAGGTTACGTCCTCGAGAGAGTCAAAGAGCGAACAGCCCGATAAAAGTACCGCAACCACCCAAAGTCCTCTCATACACATCTCCGTCACGACTGCCCGTATCTTAACACATTAGAGGCAAGCGGTATCGCATCGACCAAAGCCCATCGAGCTCAGGTTGGGATCAATGACTACGCAGAACTCGTTGGCTTCGCACCCTAAACCAGTGGCTAGCTCGCAATAACCAACACATGGGTTGGAATCTTGGCCGTTTTTTAGGGCTTTGCACGAACCGCCGGGGTAACAAATGCCCAATTGCCGGATCGAGCCGTTTTCATTGACGATGCACGTCTCGCCACGAGCGATAAAGTCGCAGGGGTCGTCGTAGGGTAGGCAATTGGTTGTAAGCCCGGTGCCGTTGAACGTTACGGCGCACTGGGACTCCAAGGGGCAACCGCTTTGCTCTACAACATCACATGGCGAAGGTTTTGTGATGGGTGGAATCGACGGACAGGCGCTGCCCGATGGGATGTCATTGCGGGGGAACTCAAGGACAACGCAGGCTCCCGCGTCTGCCAAATCTGGCGATGCATCACTGGCGAGGTCAACGCCTCCGTCTCCAACGTCGGTGGTGGTATCCACGTCAGACGCCAAGTCGACTGTCGCGGCCGCGTCTTCTGTCTTACCGACGTCACCGGAATCAGCCACACCGGATTCGTAGGTCACATCAAGGGTGTCGAACAAAGAACACCCCGACAACAGGACAGCCGCAACCCAGATTCTTCTCATTCGCAAGCTCCATCAATACTGAGCGCATTCTATCAGCATCCAATACCAGGCGCGAAAACCAAGCGTATTCAACGATACCGCAAATCAAAAAACGGTTTCACATACGTGGCTTCCTCGGCCAAATCCGCGCTCATCAGCGGGGCCTCGTAAAGGAAATTATCAGGAAACTTCAGGCGAACGCCGGTGCTGTCGCGGACTTTAATTTTCACTTCAGGGGCCGCTTCGTCCCTGCGGCTTCGATTAAAGAGCACGGCCAACCTAAGCAGGGCCGTCAGCCGGGGCGCCACAGTCTGGAAAGGCGGATGCAGGTCCACAAAACGGTGGGATTTGAACGAGCGGCGATGGCTACGAATCATCGCCCAGAGCACTTTTTGATCTTCTCGGGAAAACCCAGCCATATCGGAGTGTTCAACCAGATAAGAGCCGTGTTTATGGTAGCGGCTATGCGCAATCGAAAGCCCGATTTCGTGAATTTGGCACGCCCAGCGCAAGTATTTTTCGCATCGTTCTGCGGCCAATCCCCAGTCTTGTTCGACTTGCTCGAGCAGCATCATCGCGGTGTTTTCCACCCGCGAAGCATGATCTGAATCGACTTGGTTTTTAGCTGCAAGCAAGCGAATGGTCTGATTACGAATATCGACGTGGCGAAAGCGTCCCACCAAGTCATACAAAAGCCCCTCACGCAGCGCCCCGTCCGAGATGGTCATCTCTTCAATTTTAAGCGACCTGAACGCTCCAAGCATGATCGCGAGACCACCCGGGAACACCTCTGCGCGGTCCGCTGGAAGGCCCTTAAGGCTCTCGAGTTGTTTGGTGCTGCCGGCATCAATGAGCATCTGCCTCAAGGTCTTGAGCGCCTTGTAGGTGATATTCTTGTCGATATTATTGGCGGTAATCACTTCGTGAACCGCGCGCACGGTGCCCGATGAACCTACGGCGGTTTCCCAGCCGAGGTCTTTATAGGATTTTTCGCTCGGGCGAAGTTCCTGCTGCGCTGCAATCATGGCCTTGTCAAAGCCGCGCTTGTTGATGACCCCGTTTGGGAAAAAACGTTTCGAAAAAGAAACACAACCCATGTATTTGCTTTCGCGAATCAGCGGGTCAAACCCCTGACCGATGATGAATTCCGTGGAACCGCCGCCGATATCCATGACAAGCCGACGTCCGCCCCCTGGCCCGATCGAACTGGCCACACCAAGGTAAATTAGACGAGCCTCTTCGGCCCCCGCCACAACTTCGATGGGGTGGCCAAGGACAGCCTCGGCCTGTTTCAAGAAGGTGCGGGTGTTCACTGCCTTGCGCAACGTGTTGGTGCCCACAGCCCTAACGCTGCCTTCAGGCATAGCACGAAGGCGTTCTGCAAAGCGGTCCAATGCCTGCAGCGCGCGTGCTTGAGACGCGATGTCAATGGTGTCGTCTTTTTGCAGTCCATCCGCCAATCGCACCATTTCTTTGATGCGGTCGATGATCTGCAACTCGCCGTCCACCATGCGGGCAATAACCATGTGAAAGCTATTCGACCCCAGGTCGATGGCCGCGATGACTTCCGGAGAGGGCTCCGAGGGGCGATTGATCATGAACGACTCAAAGGAAAAGTTCGTAGTCGTACACGATGCCGGTGAAGAGGCCAAAATGGCCCTGATATTCGCCGTTGTAGATGATGTTCGCAGTCGCGGGGTTATTGCCTTCGCTGCGAACCCGGTCACTGGTTTTCGAGCCAAACCCAAGGTTGTAGCCCAATCGAAGTTCGAGCGGGATACGCACCACGCCAATATTGAACTCCAGACCGGCGGTGAGCATGCCCAACGTGTACGTGGAGGTCTCGGCCGTGTGTGGGTTTGTGTAGACCTGAGGATCGTGTGTGAACGTCGTGTCTTGCTGCATCACAAACTCGACACCGAGTCCAAATGCTGGCCGAACGACCGCACCCGGAACCACAAATTTGGCGAGCAGCGGGATATGAATGGAGGTGGTGCGCTGCTCTTGATTCACGGTTGTGATCTTGTTGCCCGCAGGGTCGTTGATGTCCTGAAACCCATCACCATTATCGTACGAGATGTACACACCCGATTCGAGCCCGATCAAATCCATCAACCGTGCTTCGAGCGAGAGACCTACGCTTCCGCCGAGTCCAAACGACGGGAAAACATTAGGGTCGTAGATGGCGTCAACACCACCGATATTCCAGACTTCGTCTTCTGGAACGCCGCTAGCAGCGGAGCCCACAAGCCCGCCCTTTAGGCCAACCGCGAGTTTGAGCGAGAGTGGATCTTGAGCCGAAGCTGTCGACGCAAACGTCATGAGCGTCGAGGCAACCAAAAATGCAGATAGGAATTTCATCAGGGACCTCCTTAAACCGCACTTAGATAGCGAAACAGGAGGTCAAATAGCAAGCCGGAAGACTAGAACTGCGCGCTTACGCCCAAGGTCGGCAAAATCGGCAAGCCGGTCACCGGCGCTGAGTCCGTAAAGTCGTAGTTAAATCGGGTGCCTTCCTGATTTTCCTGATTATAGACGTTTTGAACGTCGAGATAGAATCCGAGCAGCCAAGTGTCGAATACGAACTTCTTGTCGACGCGCAGATCGAGCTGATGGAACGTCGCTTCGCGGACCGAGCCACGCTCACCATAAATGGGCACGTATCCGTCTGTGTCCGAATTGTACGCGCTCCCCACAACCGGTGTGGCAGGCGTGCCCGTGGTCAGGCGGAACCGCGCGGATACGTCAAATCCGTAAGGCAAATTATAGCCCGCAACCAACGTGATAATATGAGTCTGATCGTATTGGTAAGGGACAAATTCCCCCGTGTTTAGGTCGAGCCTTTCTGAGCGGCTCAACGTGTACGCCAGCCAACCAAAAAAGCGGTTTTGCGGGTAATGCCGAATCAGAACCTCAAGCCCGTAGGCCCGTCCTTCGTCTTCATTTTTGAAGACCAATGGATCGGTTTCGCCCTCAGGTGTGACCACAAATTCACTCGTGGGACTCAGGAGGTCCCACTGGTCACGGTAAAACACCGTGGTGTCCACTTCCACGTACTCAAGCGGGCGGTACTCCGCGCCGATCGCGTACTGCAGGGTTTTTTCGAAGGTCAGGTCGGGATTTCCAAAAGTAGGATCTTCGCTGCCGGGGCTGGTGGGTTGGGTGAACAGGCCCACTCCGCCCTTGCCAACAACTTTGTCTGCGATATCCCACCGAAACGAGAATCGTGGTTGGACCGAGGTCTCTGCAATCGCGCCATAATGGTCGACACGAACGCCCGGCACGAGCAACAGGGGCTTCCAAGGGCGAGCCTCGAATTCAGCGTATACGGCTGGCTGAAGCTGACCTGAGGTCGCAGACGCCTGGACGCCGTCTCGCGAGAAATTTGGTCGTCCATTTCCCTCGCCGTCATCGGTGTCGGAATCATCATTGAAGCGAGGAGTACGGATCGTGAAATCTGCATACCCCATGTTCATGTCGGTTCCGAAACGCAGAGCCAAACTGTCCGAAATCGTCACACGGGTGTCATTTCGCAGCTGCGAAATATTGGCCGTCGCATCAAAAAAGAAGTTCTCGGCAGCTTCAAAAGAGGTCTGATTGATGCCGTAGGACAACATCATGGTGTTTTCGATCGGTAAGTCCGGACGCCACTCCCAGCGGAATTGGCCGCGAATAAAGCTGTTCCGCAAATCGATCCCGGTCACTTGGACGTCGGCATTTCCTTGCGGTTCACCTTTGGGGAAAATCAATTCGATTGCGTCATCCGATCCGTAAATGAACAACTCAAGTTTATGGTCTGGGATGCCTTTGTAGGTCGTCCACATCTGGTAATCGTAATACCGCGGGGCGACAAAAACGTCGGGACCATCGTCGGGCAAAATCAGCGGCAAAAAGACGTCGAAATACGATCGACGACCACTTATAGCGATGCTCAGGTCCTCGGTAATCGGGCCCTCGAGCAACACACTGGTATCCAAAAAGTCGACGTCCACCATACCGTGAAATCGATCTGTTTTGGGTGAGCGAGTCTTGATGTCGATCACGCCGCCGGTGGCGCGACCATAATAGGTGCTGAAATTCCCAGGATAAAATTCGATGGCCTCGATCATCTCGGAATTGATCACCGCTGGACCGCCAAAGAAGTGATAAACCAGCGGGATATTATCGCCCTGCAAAAACACCTTGGTGTCTTGGGGGGCCGACCCGCGCACGATAATCAGACCGCTCACAAATGGCGCTCGCGCTACACCTGGAAGGTTTTGCACCACACGAACCACGTCGCCGTTTGTGCCCGGAATTCGGCGGATTTCGTCGAGTTCAAGGCGCTGGCGAGAGACCTCTGTTCGGGCGCGTTTGGCTTTCGTCGTGACCGAATATTCGTCGTAATATTCTTTTTCGACGTAAAAAGTTCCCGTCGTTCTTTCACCGGTTTTCACGTCAACTTCTGTAGTCGAAGTGAAAAATCCGTCGGCTTCGAAACGCAGGGTGAACTTGCCAGCCGCGGCGCCGCGGAATCCAAATTTCCCTTCGGCGTCGGTGTAGGTCTCAGCCACGTCCTCGCCGCTTACTTGGTCGATAAGCTGCACCCGAACTGCAGATAGTTTTCTGCGCGTTCCGGATTCAAGAGTTTGCCCATTCAAGTTTTCGGGGGAAGCAACCACCGAGTAACTTGCCGAGCTTTCTTCACCGTTAAGCAATTCAATCTGAGTTTTCAGGTCGTCGTAACCTGGAACCTTCAACGTGACATCGTAAATGCCAGGGGGAACGTCCATGAACCCGAAACTGCCGTCTTCGGCTGTGTTCATCGAGGCTTCGGGGACCGGATCAAAATCGGTCCCAGTGTAACGAATCGCGACCGAAGCCTTTACTCCGTCGCCGGTCTCTTTATCGACGATCTTGCCTTTGAAGCTCGACGGAAGAATCGGCAGCGAGAAATTCACGATAAACGATAGGACGACCGCAGAGGGCACGCCGTTGATTTCGGCGGGGCTAAAGGTGAAGCGCTCTGCTGCTTCGACGGCTGCCTCGTCCAAACCAAACCCGAGGCCTTCCAGCACCTCGACCTTGGAGACCGCTCCGACCGAATCGATGGTTAGGCGCAATTTCACATCGCCTTCGACTCGGTTGTCGATCGCGTCTTGGGTGTAGTCAGCTTTGACTTCGCTCGTGAGTGCAGGAGCCTTGGTGACACGCACGTCGCCGTCGTCCTGCTGTGCCAATGCCACGCTCGGCGCCGAAGCCATTCCTAATAACGCTAAAAAGAGTAGTTTTTTCATTTCCGAACCCCCACGACCTTGAGGCTTCGTTGGGCCCAATCCGCACCAAGTCGACCGTCTCGAACGATCGACCAAATCTCCACACTGCAATCTTCTTCGGCGCGATCGCCAGTCACAGGGGTTGCCGGACAAGGGTCCTGACTGTCGGCAATACCGTCATCGTCAAAATCACCGTCATCGCCTTTTTGCGATAATTTGAACTCAACAATCGATGCAAGTTCCAAGGTGTTTAGGGTGTCCTTAAAGATGCGTTCGCTTGGGTCGTAAGTACCTGTTGTGGTCATCCATCGATAGACAACGACTTCCCGTTCCGCAGGCAGGAATTCGGTTGCGGCACCTTGTGGGGCCGGAGGCTCCCAAATATCAATCGAGACCGGGTCGACCAGCGCGCGGGTTTCGAACGTCGTATTCGCGTAAACATCCAACGACCCATTTGATGGAATGCTGACCCACCACAGGCCGGGCTCGAGTGCGGGGTCCTGAACCCAAGTGACGCCTTGCTCACGCAGGAATGCCGCGGAGGCCGCGTCCGCTGGACGAATCTGGATGTCGACCACCTCAGGATTCTGGTTCGCGCCGGTTGACCCAAGCCATAGATTAATGCGTTTGCCGACGATGATTTTTTTGCCGCCCGATGTCGCAATCAGACGCAAAGAAACTTCCAAACCGCGCGAGCAATCGACCACCGGCACAGCTGCTGCGATCTCAGGCGGTGCGTTGGCCGCAAACGCCTGAATGGATTCGCAGTATTGGAGCAATAGCGCTTGCGGTGCTGGGTAGGAAAATTCGGCCGTTTCGTTGGTGCCCAGATCAAAATCAAAGGGCGGAATCATCAACGGTGGTCCGTCGGTCTGGGCGAGTTGCGCCGACAGAATCTGACTCAGCTCTTCTGGGGTTAACGGACACTCAAATCCGTCACCACCTGACGTGCGGAAAGGGCACCACTCCCACTGATACGTGATGGGGTCTTCGGTGTTGGTGTACGTCAGCGCCTCGATCTGAGCGGTCTGACCTGGACGGATCTCTGGAAGACTTGATTTGACCGCCAACACGCGGAAATCTAAGATCCTCCAATACGGCTCAAAGGTCCGGCCACAGCCAGCCAAGAGGGCCAAGGTCAAAATTCCAAGCGCTATTTTTTTCACCCGTACACTCCTCGCTCGATTCGCAGATGTTCTAGCATGGGAACATGCCTTCGAGAATGAAAGATGCGGCAGACAGTGGTATGGTTCCGCCGATTCTAAGCGAGGATAGGGTTCATGGATGTTTTAGACGCGCTGATTCCGTACGTGTTGACCTTTGGCCACAACGTCGATCACTTGAACCTTGACCTCGATCTGGGCGAAGACATCGAAGTGCTTTTGGTTGAGGACGAGGCTAACACTGACTTTTGTTATATCCTCAACAACAACAATCAAGTTGCCTTCGGCGGCCCCAAAGACATGGGAATGCCTCTTTGGGTCATGTTGGATTGTGCGATTCTACCCACCGCGATGATCGGCTTCATGGCCCACTCCGATTCCATCGACGACGAGTTGTGGGAGCTCTTGGAATTGGAAGACGATTACGAGGGCATGGTTCCGATCTCGGAATATTGCGCAGCGTTGGCCATGGAGCCCGGCTGTGTAAGCGGATTTTCGCTTCACAGTGTGGTGCCCGGCCATGGGATCGCAACCCGGACCAAAGCTCTTGCACTGGCGGTTTTGGGGGCCACAAAACAGGTGGGAGTGACGCAGTTCAATAATCCAGCAATCCGGGTTCATGCGCGATTTGGCCCGATGCAGATCTTGGTGCATCGCCCGCCAGTGCACACCCACCCACAGGATAGTTTTGTCTATCACCTGAACTTGCCCGAACAGGACATGTTGCTCGAGATGGCTCGAGGCGGCGCCGAATTTGGTGTTCCGGATCGCCCGGTTGGCATCAAGTGGAGTTTTGATCCCGACAGCGAGCAAGACCACCTGCGACTGGCGACCCATCTGGGACGCAAAAAGAAAGCTTGGATTGTGTCGCCGGGTTGGCGCGGTACCACAGACGGCAACGAGATCGATATGATCCTGGGGGAATGATGCGTCATTTCGTGTTGGTGATTTTGGCCCTGTCGGCATGCAGCGACGATGAGCCGGCTGAATGTCGGCAGGTTGAACCGGTCGATTATGCTGCGAAGTCCGGCTGGGAAGCTGCCACGTATGCCCCTAACCCAACGGATCTCGGATGTTACCCCTACCGCGCCTCGGCAACCGATACCTTTGGATCGTTCATCTCGATGCGCACCAGCGCCACACCACAAATATCGGTCGACAGCTGTGCTGACGTCTTCGACAACCTAAATTGTGGAACCTACGTCGGCGACGCCGGGACCCTCACTTTTAATGTGTCGAACGCCGATCGACTGTCCATGAATGTGACTGGGAACTTCAACGGAAAGAGCGTCGATTCGACGTTCTTTTTCAACCCATGTCAGCCGGGTTGTTTGGCAGCCGTGACGCTCAAGACCATTGATGCTGCCCAGCAGAAAGTCTGTGATATCCCGTCTCAAAATGCTGAATGTCTGTTTCCAGATACCGCCCACACCATCACTTTTGGACGCGTGGGTGTGGACTCCATCGAGCTGCGCCTTGCGGGTCAGAGCTACCCGCTAGAACGTTCGAACTAGGGTTCTGCGCGAGTCGGGACAAGCGGCAGCAGCTGAGTTTTGAGCAACGTCTGCTGTTCAAGACCATTCAGGACAAGGACGGGCACCGGTAGGGGCGACGACGGATCTTTTATGACTCCGGCTCCAACGGCCAAAAACTGGTCGAAGCCTAGGTCTGATTGCACGATCGTATTGGTGAGAATCCAGTCTCCTTGGGGCTGCTGAGTATCTTGAGGTGGCTGCCACAGCTGAACGCTTGATACGTCGTCTTGCTCAATCAAAGCAAAAACCACGGTTTTGTTGTTCCCTGCAGAAATGATCTTTACGTCCCGCATCGATGGGTCGCTGCTCAAAATAACCGTTTTGACGTTCTCCCCAAGAGAGTTGCCTGGTTGAACAGGATAAAAATTCAGTCTTCGTTCTGAAGCGACCACGGCAAAATCGTCACTTATTGCAAAGCGTTCGCCGAAGGCCTCTTGACCATCAAAGGTCAACCTCTGATCGAACGCCCAGGCGTTACTCGTAGAGTCCCAACGAAACACCTCGATGCCGTCGGAGGAACGCACTAAAATTGTCTTTCCGCCTGGTGAGATTGCGACACGTTCCCCAAAAGCCAAGGGGTTCGTCTGCAAAAGAGCCCGTAGACCGGAGCCTTCATCAATGATCTTCCAGTCGGTCGCCGCGGTCTTTTGGATGATGAACGCGTTAGCATCCCCCGGCGCTCCAACAACGCCAAAACCGCTTTCACGGTCTATATCACCGCCAATTCTTTCAACATCGGACAACGCGACGTCCGTACCAAAACCCGACCCCATGCTCCCTAGGATCTCCTGATAATCAGTTTCGCTTGACCCGTTCACGCCGATAACAACGCTGCTGGCACTGCCTCTTCCTAATGCCACCCATTTGGTGGGACTGGCCGAAATTGCCGTGTTCGTAACTACAGGAGCAACGCCGTACTTGAGTTGCACATAAGATCCGTCGAGCCTCAAAATACCAAAACTATTATTTCCCCATAAAACGGCCATTCCATCACGGGAATCATCGAACTCCACGGCATACTGAGACATGGGGTCAGTCAGAATTGGCGATTTGGAGGTGCAAATATCGACCGATGGGAGGCAGCGAGAGTCCCCGAGGCATGTTCCGCAATTGTACTCACAAGTGAAATCATTCGGCAGGTCGTAAGTCCCAGTCCCACAATTAAAATACCCTTCACAAAAAGTTGGTTGGGGAAAGCATTCGGTGGTGGTCGTCTGGTTGTTCGTGGCGTTATTGGTCGTGTTGTTCGTGTTATTGGTGTTGTTCGTGACGTTGTTTGACGCGTTATTAGTCGTGTTGTTCGACGTCGAGTTATTCAACAGATTATTCGTCGCGTTATCGTCTTCCGGATTGCCCGATATCACCGGGTTTTCTTGAAATACACAACCAACTGAAAACAACAAACTTACCAACAAAAACTTGCGCATGAATTTCCCTACAAACCCATTCAACAATCAATAACCCGATTTTACTCAATGCAGTAACGCTTACCTTCCGCGTTGGCACCATCACAAGTCCCAACCTCACAAAGGTTGTCCGTGTCGCAGCCAACCGCGCAGAATCGTTCGACACCAGTCGGAGAGGCGCAGACATCGCGGTCGCCGACGCATCGGCCACCATTCCCGCAGGTCTTGTCGCAATATCCGATTGTGACGGCGTCCACTTCCCGATCAAGGCGACATGCAAAACCACTTGGACAATCGCTGGGTTCCGAACAACCTTTCAAACAAAAGGAGGCGCCATCGGCCGAGCCAATACATGGATTTTGTAATCCGCAGCCGGTCGTATCGCCGATCGCGATGCCAGAACCGTCCTGACCGACTGAACACCCTAAATAAAAACACTCGCCATCGTCCGCCCCTATGCCCCCGAGGCACCTGCCGTCGAGAGAATCCGACACACATTGGTCGTCCTGTGTGCAGGTCGTCAGCAACTCGGGCACCGAGCAGCCACAGGCATCGTGTCCAAACGTCTCACAACGGGCGTTTTGAACCACTGGATCAAGACAGTCGACGCCCTCAAAGGAGTTCACCAATATTCTGAAACCGTCATCGTTCTTCTGGTATCTCGCCCTGCACGAGAAGCTTGTCGTACCTAAGCAAATCTCGAGTTGGTCGCGACGCGCCTGTTCGACATCACCAACCAACGTGCAGCTTGAGGAAGCACATTCCCCCAGAAAAAGGTCGCAAAAGTTTTCGCAATTCAGCGTCATGCGGTCAGGCGTCGTGTTGTTGACGGTATTATTATTCGAAGAGTTATTACTGACCGTGGTGTTGTTCACGCTATTATTGGCCACGTTATTTTCGGTCGACACAGGGACCTCTGGACTGTCTTGGAAGACACATCCACTCAACACCAACAGACCCATAATGATTAAAAAGCGCATCAACTTTCCTCAATCTGCACTCATTTAAGAGTGACCACCAAATCGCCGGTCAAAACCGAAACTCCAACTTCTGCCTCCACGCGATCCACGACTCCGGCCCGAGGCGCGGTAATCGATGTTTCCATCTTCATCGCCTCGGTGGTCATAAGAACATCGCCTTTTTTCACGGCATCGCCAGATTTTACCAGAACCTGCAGAACTTTTCCCTGCATTGATGCACCAACATGATTCGGATTTGTTCGATCGGCTTTGGGTCTTCGATCCACGGTGGTTTCGACGCTACGGTCGATGACGATGACCTCGCGCGGTTGGCCGTTCAGCTCAAAATACACACGTCTTGAGCCATCCTCGGACAACTCGCCTGTGGCCAAAAGCTTGAGGACGAGGGTTTTTCCGTCCTCAATGTCGACCATGGTCTCTTCGCCGACTTCCATTCCGAATAGGTAATGAATCGTATCGAGCATCTCGTATTCGCCAAAATCCCGAAGCTCTGACGCCATTTCTGAAAAAACCTTCGGGTACAGTGCGTGAGAGATGCGTTCGCGACGACTGGGCTTGCGCTCGAGCAGGGAGTTCAGTGTCTCGTCGTGGTCCTCCCAGATATAATCGGACAGATGGCGGCCCGCACGATCGGTGAACGGCGTTTTGTCGCGAATCACGATCTTCTGAAGCTTCTCGGGGAAACCGCCGTAGGGCTGACCAATCAGGCCCATGAAAAAGTCCACGACGGACTGCGGCAAATCGAACGACTCGCCGGCGTCGTGACGCTCAAAAAGGTCCTCGACGGTCATGTCGTTGCGCACCAGGAACATCGCGAAGTCGGCGACCACCTTTGAGGTAGGAGTCACTTTCACGATGTTCCCCATGGCCAGATTGACCTCGTGGTACGTCGTTTTGATCAGGTTCCACTTGTCGCCAAGCCCAAGCTGAATCGCTCGGGGGCGCAAGTTGGAGTACTGCCCGCCTGGGATTTCGTGGAAGTACACATCGGTGGTTCCGGACTTCATGCCCGATTCAAACGGATAGTAGATATCGCGAATCCGCTCCCAGTAGTCGGCGAGGTCTTGCAGAGACTCGACGTCGAGGTCAGGCCGGCGTGGGTCGGGCCCTAGCGCGGCGGCCAAGGCGTTAAGCGACGGTTGGCTGGTAAGCCCCGCCATACTGGAAAGCGCGCAATCTACGACGTCTACGCCGGCCTCGGCAGCCATCATATACATCGCTACCCCGTTGCCCGAAGTGTCATGCGTATGCAGGTGAATCGGAAGGTCGGTCGAATCGCGCAAAGCCTTGATTAGCGCCACGGCGCTGAGGGGCTTCAATAGACCCGCCATATCCTTGATTGCAAGAATATGCGCACCCCGTTTTTCAAGATCTTGGGCAAGTTTCACGTAATAATCGAGCGTGTACTTGTGTTCATTCGGGCTCAAAACGTCGCCCGTATAGCAAATGCACGCCTCTGCAATCTTGCCAGATTTGGCGACTTCTTCGATCGCCAGTTCCATATTCGGCACGTAGTTCAACGCATCAAAAATCCGGAAGATATCGACGCCTTTGGCGGCTTCTTCGATGAACGAACGCACAAC
>JBBKVQ010000042.1:0-12044 GCA_037968515.1 Bradymonadaceae bacterium | reverse complement strand
ATATCCAGGGAATCCCATGCCGACGATCACGCCGATCTCGAGCTCAAGGCGCGCGCGGTAGGCTTCCTTGTCGACTTCGATTCCTAGGTCGGCGAATTCCGCAAACCGCTCATCGAGCCCTTCACGCGCGACATGCGCAAAATACAGCGCGATGCCTTCCAGCGGGTCTTCGACCTTATGTGCGGCCTTGAAATCTTCTGGGATGTCATAGAGCGGCAAAAAAACGTCGCCGAGCGGTATCTCGAGGTCACACATCGCCGCGATCTTCACGGTGTTTTCGCAAGCGCCCGGCACATGGGCAAATGCCGCGTGCATTTCGTCAGCGCTACGGATGTAAAGCTGGTCGACACCATGCGACATCATGCGCTCAGGGTCGGTCGTGCGACCCAGCTGAATCGCCATCAAAATACCATGAGCACGAGCGTCTTTGCGCTTGAGGTAATGGCAGTCGTTGGTGGCAACAAGCGGGATATCAAGCTCAGCCGCTAGGTCGATCAGGAAATCATTGCACTTCTGTTGCTCGGGAAGCGCGTTGTCCATGATCTCAAGGTAGTAGTGCTCGGGCCCCATCAGGTCGCGGTAGCGAATCGCCGTTTCTTTGGCCTTATCGAGGTCGCCCTTCAGTACGTGCTGATTGATTTCGGACCCAAGATCCCCCGAAAGAATAATCAAGCCTTCGTGACGCTGTGACAGAAGCTCAAAATCAAAACGCGGAATATTGGTGCGTTCGTGCACACCGTTGAGCCACGCCATCGAGTTCAAATACATCAGGTTTTTGTAACCCTGAAGGTTTTTCGCGAGCACAGTCAGGTGGAAGGATTTCGGCTCTTTGGACTCTTGGTAGGGTTCAAGGCAGATATAGGCTTCGCACCCGATAATGGGCTTGAGACCCTTCTTGCGCGCCGACTTATAGAAGTCGACAGCCCCATACATATTGCCGTGATCGGTCATCGCGACCGCACTCATCCCGAGCGCCGCCACCTGGCTCATCAGTTCGGGAACGCGCAGCGCTCCGTCAAGCAGGGAGTACTGTGTATGAACGTGCAAGTGGACGAAATCGGCCATGTCTCATCCCTGAGCTGGTGGGGGCCATAGGGTAGACTTTCTGAGCCGAGTCGTCGAGGTGCGCCGGAGGTCTAGAGGGGCGGATTGCGGCATGAACATCGTTGAAATCAAGCACCCACGGGCGTTAGAACCGTGTGTCGATTTTGCCGGTTTTTCTTAGACCCATGGGACGACAGGTTGAACGGTGCATCGCTCAGGCCCGTGGAGCCGACGACTTCAAATGACTCAGCATGGTCGTCGCGGCCAACTTCCCGAGGTCGTTTGAAGCCAAGGGACTTGCGCCTGTGATGAGGTGTCGATCAACACAACAGGTCTTGTCGCCCTTACTGTTCACGATGTTGGCGCCCAATTCCGTCAACTTCTCTCCCAACCGCCATGGCATATGACCGGGCAGGTAGCCGATTTTCGGCGTCATCTTATCGACTGAGTCGGGGAAAACAGCCATGTCGTAGCCGCTGTACAGGAACTTGTGGCCGTCTAATGCCGTGGCCAGAAAAGAGCCCGGCCCGTGACACAGGCTGATCGTAAACAGCTCGTGTTCATGAGCCAACCGTAGGATGGATCCCACGTTCGGGTCCTCAGGAATGCCGAGCATTGCACCATGCCCGCCGGGTACGAATACCGCCGCGAACGAGTCGATCTCGTCCAGAAAGCCATCCAAAACTTCCTGTAACGGCCTTGGGTTTTCGAAGCGAGATTTGAGGTCCTGGTACAGGCCGAGAACCTCTTTGTCTTCTTGAGGCATGGCCCACATCTCAAAAACGACCGGCTTTCCTGTCGGGGTCGCGATCTCGAATTCGAAGCCTGCGTTCTTCAGGTGCAACATGGGCAAGAGCGCTTCGACAGGATGGTTGCCCGTCGAAAACTCCTTTCCGTTCTGCATCATCATGTTTTTCTGTTCCGTGAAGACCACCAAAATCTTCGACCGCTTGCCCTGATAGGCGGCGTAGGGAGTGCTCTCGTAGTCCGAGACGCTTGAGGTTGATAGCTTCAAAGCCAACCTAGATGGGCGAAATGAACCATCTGGTTCTTGTTGTGGAGCGATTCCAAAGAGTGATTTAAACATGGTTATTCCTTTTCTAATTTTTAATGATCGGTTCGTAAATTTCGAGCGGCGGTCGGCCTAAGCGGGGACGACTTCGAGCACGATCTTGCCTTTGGCGCGGCCGGTCTCGCTTTTCTCGTGTGCGGCGCGCGTCTCCGATAGCGGGAATACCGAGTCGATCAGAACTTTAACCGCACCGTCGTCGATAAGTTTAGCGATCCGACCAAGCCCTTCGCTGCTGGGTTGCACCATAAAAACGCCGCCGGTGGCGCCCACTGCTGCGAGCGCATCCACATCCGGGGCGGCAACGACCGAGAATAATCGACCGCCCGATTTCAACAGCCGAATCGACCGCTCTTGCGTGTCGCCGCCGATGGTGTCCAACACCACATCGACCTTGGCGAGCACGTCCTCGAATTTTTGCGACCGGTAGTCTACAAACTCGTCGGCGCCGAGGTCGCGAACCAGCGCTTCGTTAGCAGCAGACGCGGTAGCGATGACATGGGCTCCGGCCCACTTGGCGAATTGGATCGCAAAGCTGCCCACGCCACCTGCGCCGGCATGAACCAGCACGCGTTCGCCCTTCTTGAGCTGCGCGTGGTCAAAGAGAGCCTGCCAGGCGGTGAGCCCTGCCAGCGGCACCGCGGCCGCTTCGTTATGGGACAAAGACTTGGGCTTGGCCGCCACTTCAGAGGCCCGCACGACCATGTACTCGGCGTAGCTGCCGTCACGAGTGATGTCGGGTCTGCTGTACACAGCGTCGCCTACCGACAAATGGGTCACATCCGAGCCCACGCTTTCTACGACACCTGAGACGTCCCATCCCAGGGTGAGAGGCATCGGGTATGGGATCACGGCGGCCATGTAACCAGCTCGGATCTTCCAGTCCACCGGGTTCACCGCCGCAGCGTGTACGCGAATACGCACGTCTGCTGGGCCGGGCTCTGGCATGGGTGCATCCTCGTAACTGAGTGTGTCGAGGTCGCCGTAGTTGTGAATTCGAATGGCTTTCATAAATGCTCCTTTGTTTTGTTTCCGACCTTCAAGATATGCGCTGTTATCCTTGGCGGTAGGTGCACTGACGGGATAGACTGTCTCGCAGGAGGGACAATGGATGATCTCAATCAGTTGCGCGTGTTTGTAGAGGTGGCTCGGCAAGGTGGCGTCAGTGCTGCCGCCCGCGTTTTGGACATGCCCAGGTCTACGGTGAGCCGTTGGGTCCAGGAGCTCGAAAAGGCAATGGGCGTACGATTGCTGGAGCGCACAACCCGAAACGTTCAGCTCACCGAAATCGGAGAAGGTCTGTTTAAGCGAGCGTTGCTCGCGGTGGAGTCAGCCGAGGAGGCTCAGGCGTGGGTTCGAAGCCGGGCCGAAGTGCCACAGGGCACACTGCGCGTGGCGACGTTTCAGATGTTTGCAGAAACGCTGCTCAGCCCGGTCTTACTGTCCTACCTAGAGCATAACCCCGGCATGTCCGTGCAGGTCATCATAAGCGAACGAGACGTCGACCTGGTCGATGAACGCATCGATCTAGCCGTTCGTGTGGGAACTTTGGCGGATTCATCACTGGTGGTTCGTAAACTGGCCAACATGGAGGGATGGATGTTGGCGAGTCCCGAGTATCTCGCGAAACACGGAACGCCGAAGCATCCCAGCGAGCTGGCGAACCACTCGAACCTTATCTATCGCCACGACCTAGAAACCGTCACCCTGCCTTTCGACGACGGTCAGGAACATTTGAATGTCTCGCTACCCAGCCGATGTGTGGCGAACAGCATCGAATTGGTGCGGCAAATTACCCTTGGGGGACTGGGTGTCGGATTCCTACCCCCAATGCTTGTTCATCATGACTTGGCTGCCGGCCGCCTGATTCGAATACTGACGAATTGGAATACAGTGTCGCTGCCGATCTACGCCGTATACCCAAGCCGAGAACATCTGGCGCAGAAGGTTCGGATTTTTGTAGATTTGCTTGCTGATCAGGTCACTTCGGAGGCAGTTCAGCAGCCTCCTTCCGTGCCCCGTTCGAGGCGCCATGATTGAGTGTTGGGCGTCGAACTAGAATTCGGTTATCTGAGAAACGTGGTTCGAAAAACGGAGTCTGTCGTCTACTACGACAACGGGCCCACCGTCGGATGTTCGGCTGTGCTGGCCCCTGGGAAGTCTGAAAGCGTTTGCACTTTGATGTGATGGCTTAGTTGATTAAGTTAACGAAATCACAAACAGAGCATAGGCAACCAGATGGCCAATAACTCCCCAAGAAATCAATAACGCAACTCTTAGTTTGGGAAGATGCGAGGGGGTCATTGCAAACACAAAAGGCGTGAATATTAAAGTTCCAAGAGCGTATATGGCTGCAAAATATCGAACTGATAAATCTACGCCTGAAAAAATAGATATCTCCAGGATAATTAGCAGAATATTCAGAATAAGTACGGATAGTGAGAAGCCAGTCCTTAAGTGAAACTCCAGATCGCTTCGGTGTTTCAAAGTCAAGTCCTCCATGGTTTGCCAATCAGCGAACGAAGCACTCACTGCTCACTGCCAACCGCCTAAAACGCCATGCGCGTGCCGAGTGACACGACTTCGGCAAAACCGCGATAGCTCCCAGGCAGCACTTCATCGCCTTCGGCTTTGTTTTCCAAAACGATGACGTGGGAAAAACCCAGGTCCGCTGAAATAGTTGGCGAAAAATCCCAAGTCGCACCGGCCGCGATGACCACACGATTGCCGTCGGGAAGGGTCGGCGAAAGTGTATCATTAGGTGAGGGTGTCGGATCCCAAACCAATCCACCACGAAGCTTTAATGGGAACTTAAATCCGCGATGTTCATATCCAGCCCGAAGCGTAACCGTATCGTGCCAATGCCGCGGTTCATCAACATCGGGCGTATTCGGATCTTCGAAATCGATGCCAAAGGATTCGAAGGAACTCCACCCAAAATATTCCAAATCCGCAGACACACGACCTACGCCAAGGTCGTAGCTGAGTCCGCCGGCGATACGATCGGGCAAGTCCACGGAAGTCGTTACGGCTTGGTCATGAGCGGCAAAGGAAAGCTCGATCGGTATCTGTGAAAAGTCGGCGTCGCCCGAATACTCAAGCTTGGTGCCCGGTCGGTAGCTCAAGCCCAAACCAAAACCACCGTACGACGCAAAAAGGGCAGCCTGAAATGACACAGCATTTGACGAACCGCCCAGATGTACAAAGCCCTCTGAGTCCACAGCGTCGATCGTCTTTTCAAGCTCTACCGCTGACCTCAAAAATCGAGGTCCGGCAGAAATCGAAACACTAAAATCGTCGGCAAAATACCCGAGGCTTAAATTCCCAGAAATTTCGAAAACCTGCAGAGCAATCGACGTGACATCAAATCGTCCCGGCCATGTTTTTGGCCACCCCAGACTGGCCCCAAAAGGCACATTAAATCCGATGCCTCCGCCATACCGAATTTGACCGGTACTGGCCCAATCCACCGATAAAGCAGGGATCGCAGCCACGTGGAACTCCGAGGCTGTGTCTTGTGTATAGGTATGCGTCAGGAAGGGCATCACAGCCGATGCCGAAAGCGAAACGCCAAGCCCAGGAGTCACCAAAAGCGCAGCGGGGTTGAAAATCGCAGCACCGGCGGCCTCAGGCACACCCGTCACAGCATTGCCTTGCCCCAATGCGGCCGCCCCCTGTTCTGCAACAGCAAATCCAGCCGCTGACACATCGCTTGCCCAAAGCGTTATCAAAATCAGGACAAATAATTTACCGCGCATCAAAAAACTCCACGACGGCGGTCCGAGCACGAGCACCTTCAAACGAGGTAGGATCGAATAAAAACGCGTGGTTGCTGATCAACGGCGTGTACACCTGCAGTGGCACCTTGGCCCGTTCGGAAAGCGACCGCGACGACGAATTGGGCACAACAAGGTCACCCTCGGCCATCTGGATAATTACCCGCTTTAGCGGAAACGGTTGCATGACTCCGTCTGGGTCCTCGTACTCGTGGGGCAAAAACGTCGCATGATGAATCACGTTAAGGGGATCAATGGGGTCAAGCAGCCAACGAATGGCGGTCTCGAACTGGAAATACTCGTCGGTATTCTGCTCAATACCGCGCTCTTCCAGGACGTTGTCCAACGCCGTGACAAAGGACTCCGAGGTCTCGAGCAGTTGAAACAGATTCGCACCAGCAACGTTTAGCGCAAACGAGCCGATATCGGGTTCCACCCCGGCAAAAATCGCCCCCATGATGCCGCCAAGGCTCATCCCCAGATAGACAACGTCTTGGTCATCCAGCACATAACCGCCTGAAATCGACGCCCAGTCTACGGTCCGAATCACGCGAAGGGCCTGACATAGGTCGACCACTGACTGTGCAAAATGGTCTGGTGCTGTCGAGATATCTTCGACGTCCACAAATTTGGCACCACTCACCGCCGGCCAAACCGGACCGTTGGGAAACGGACTCGAAACGGACTCCAACTCACCGCGCGAACCGTCGGGCATAATACACTGGCCCAATTCATCGCACGTGCCGCCATCCTTGCAGTCGAGGTTCTGTGTGCAAGCCGTGCGTTCGCCGTGAAACGGAAAATCCATCGAAAACACTGCGTAACCAGCCTGAGCAAGCCGATTAGCAATCATATAAGCGAGCTCACGACTGGTGAATAATCCGTGCCCAAACAGAACGACGGGGATGGGAACCCCCGGCCGAGCCGACTCAGGAATCGTCAAAACAAACGGGGTAGAACCAAGCACAGTCGCACCTTCGGTGCGAAACGCCCGCGTAGCCGGGTCGATATGATCAAGAATCGTCATGTCGCCGCTCACGATCGTCTGCACGTCGCGCATGATGATGGGTAGACCACGCTCGTTCGGGGATTTGTTCAAGGTGTTCCGGACTTCAGCCGGGATGTCCTTTTGATACAGCTCATTACGAAGCCCGTTCAGGTAGCCCACCGCTGACACTGTCGTGAACGGAATCGCCGCTGAAATGGATTCCCGATAGATACCGCGCGACTCGAGCTCATCGAGCAGTGGCGCCATCTTGGCTCGGACCGGTTCAAGCTTCTCGGCAGATTCATCGTCGAGCACACCCACCTGCGCCTTGCCGTCTTCGACCAGATTTGCCCGCAATCGCAATAGCGCGGCGAGTGGTTGCGATTCGGCCAGCGCCCCATTTACGGTCACTCCGCTGATGATCGCGGCGTGAAAAGTGCTGTCTTCCAGCACGAGGCGAGGTTTGATGTAGATCGACTGTCCGTCGTCCAGCACGCCGCGTTCGACGTCAACAATTTCGACCACTGCGCCGTCCTGCATCGCAAAAAGCCGTACGGTATCTGCGTTGACCGAAGCCCGATCCACAGGACCTGTAGTTCGCGCGACGATCGCCCCTGAGGTCGAAAACCCGGTGTGACGATTATACTGCCGCTTTATTTTTTGAGTGGATTCGTCGTCGTCGTCATCCGCTGGCACCTCGACTTTTCCGGTCAGAATATTCCGCAGTATTTCATTGGGAATGGGGATTTCGGACGCGTCGGGGTCAAACCAAACCGACGGCCGATTGGTGGTCGTGAACTCGCCGACCACTGCCACCTGGTCTTTAGGAATTCCGCGGGAGGCGATGACGTCAAAAAGAGACAAAAATTCGACGCGGATTTCTTCAAGCTTTTCCGCAACCTCTTTCTTTTGTTCACGACCTTCCCCTGGCACGGCCAATGGATGATCCAAGAGCGATGCCTCGGACCGCACAAAATAGAACGCGGGATCAGCAATCAGGGGCTCACCAAAGGCGCCACTGGCGCCCGTTTCATAGCCCACGAGTCCATAGACATAGGTGCGACCCGGCTCAAAACCTGCCCCAAGTCCGCCCTCGACGGGGCGGCCTTTAGCCCGAATCACATGATTGGCATCGTCGACCACGACATCTAGCCGGACCACCTCTTTAGATTCGCGGTCGGTCATCAGCAGGGCTGGGGCAACGCTCCCTTCCAAAAGCGAGCCCGATACCGGCACGGTGAGCGTCGACTGCAACGGAAAACCATCCAAAAAGTTAAGGTATTTTCGAAACTCGAGTTCCGCCGGCGTGAGGTCTCCGTCGGTGGGTAGGTCGAGTCGTTGCGCGGCTTGATCGCGAACGAGGTTTGTCGGGGAAGGAAGTACACCTGTCGACGGGTTCCATAAGGCGCGGACCGCTTTGGGTGCCGGGTCTTGCGAAATGTCCGGAGCACACGCCGTGCAAAAGATGACCAAGAGTAAAAGGCGCTGCATCGGGGCTCCGGTAGTAATCAAGGCCGTCAAACTATAGAATCCAGCGCTCTGGCGCAACGGAGTTGGCTATGCTCGAAAAATCAGAATCCTGTGTTTCCAAATACGCGGGGTTCCTAGCGATATCCCTGATGGTCACGGCCGCTGCTTGCAGCGGGGCTAACTCAAACGCTGTCCTTGACGACCACTCTCGGCTGGCCGACTCCGCCTACGATGCCGCCATTGATTTTCGTGCGATCGATTACGATCGACTGGCCGCATCTTGTTTGTTGGCGTCAAACGAAGCCCGCGTTGCCCATGGCGCCAGGGCCGTGTCGCATCATCCGAAACTCGAGCTAGCGGGCCGAGAATACGCAATGTCCATGTCACGTGGTCAATTTTTTGCGCACGAACACCCCACAGATTCATCCCAACAAACGCCCGAAATCCGTGCGCGGAACGCTGGCATCACAAACCCGTTCATCGCCGAAAATCTCGCCTTGATTCAAGGCTATCCGGTTCCAGATGCCACTCCGGTATTTGTGCGTGAGGGCGGATTTTCCATCAACGCCAATGGTCCGATTATCACGCCGCACACCTATCGCAGCGTCGCCAAATACGTGGTGCAGGGTTGGCTCGACTCGCCTGGGCACCGACGAAACCTGCTCTCGGGCGACGCTGTTCAGTTGGGATGCGGGGCTGCTTTGACCTCGCAGGGCGAGATGCCGATGTTCCTTTTTGCGCAGAATTTTCAGCTTTACGAGCCGATCGCGCAATAAGGTCTGACAACTAAGGGTATTCCCCACCAAATGGGTCTGCTATCCTCGCCGTGTTGAATCAGACACAGAGAGAATTCGATGTCGAACGGCGATGAAGACTTTGACGACACAGAGATGGTGAGTGGTTTTAACCACACCCAGCGTGCCGCTGGTTTTCAATATTCGGAGCGAACAGAAGTGGCGCCCCCCTTGGACGACCCAGAGGACCGCTTCTCGATTCCTTTCGATGGGTTCTCGGACAACACCCAGCGAGCTCCAGGCGCGATCGCGCGGCGAGCCAGCGGCGCTCTTCAGTTTCGAGACACCCACGAGGAAGAATCCGAAGGCCTCGATGAAGACAGCGACATGTTTTCACAGACCTCTGTTGCTCCAATCAAGGCCGATGACATCGATGCCATGGCCATTGGTAGTGCGATCGACGGGCGCTTCAGAATCACGGGTGTGCTTGGCGAAGGTGGGATGGGTAAGGTCTACCAAGCCATCCAGACTTCAATCAATCGCGAGGTAGCGATCAAGGTGGTTCGGCCTGAGTTTGCAAAAGACCCAGAGCTGCGGGCGCGATTCGAACGCGAAGCGCGCCTGATTTCGAGCTTCAATCATCCCAATATTGTGCGACTGGTCGACTACGGAGAGAGCGCCGGACGACTTTATCTGGCGATGGAGTTTGTGAATGGGCGGCCGATTTCCCATTTGTTTGGAAATAAACAGATCGTGCCACGGTTCGCACTGGATATGGCCCGGCAGGTAGCATCCGCATTGATCGAGGCGCACGCCAAAGGGGTCGTTCATCGCGACCTAAAGCCCGATAATATCCTGGCGTCGCGGCTAGCTGACGGTACCGTTCAATACAAGGTGCTCGACTTTGGTGTGGCTCGGACCAACTCGTCGGATTTGACCCAAATGGGGACCGTTTGCGGAACCCCACAATATATGGCGCCTGAGCAAGCACGCGGCCAAACGGTCACCCCTGCGTCCGACCTTTACGCGGTCGGGGTTTTGCTATTCGAGATGCTCTGCGGAAGGCTGCCTTTTGTGGAGGCTTCGGTCATGAAGCTGATGATCCGCCACGTTCAGGATCCGCCACCGCGTGTCCGTGACTTGGCACCGCACGTGCCCAAAGATATCGATGATTTGGTGCAGTCGCTTCTGGCAAAAACACCCGCCGGACGGCCCAGTGGATCGGACGTTCTTTGCTCGAAGATCGACGCCATCATGAGTCATCACGGCTGGACCGATGTGGTTCGCCTACCCGCAGGGTCTCTGCAGGACACCACGGCCAGCTGGCAAATCGATCCCATCGCAGAAGCCAAGAAGGCGGCAGCGGCACTTCAGGCGAAGCGTGATCAAGAGAAACTGGCGGAAGAACAACGGCAAGCCGCCGAACAAAGCCAAAGTCTTTCCGCAAAATCGATTGATCTTCAGTCAGACTTCGACCCAGTCGAAGACGCACGGCGAAACTCGATGCTGAACACCGTGGACGAAGACTCCCATTGGCTCTCTGGTGGTGTTGGCATCGGAATGGACGACAAACCAGCAGCCCCTGAACCCGAAAAACCAACTGGGCTTGCTTCCTTGGACTTTTCGAATTTGGAGCTGGATATTCCGGTTTCTGAACCGACGCCCGCACCGTTACTCACGAACACGCCGCCACCGAGCTACAACACACCAGCGCCCTACGTGGACACAACGCCACCTGCAGCGCGGCCCACGCCTCGTCCAGTGAATCTGTCGTCCGTCCACGGCTCGCGACCCATGCCTGCCGAAAAGTCTCGGGTTAATATCGCGCTTGGGATCTTTTTGGGAATTCTCCTACTCGCGACCGTGGTCGCTGCTTTTATCGTTGTGATTCGCCCCCAGCTCGGCGGAAGTTCTGCGGTCGTGGTTACCGCAAAGGGCGACGCAAAAATTGCTTTTGAGGCTTTGGCCGCAGCAGGCTGGGAACTTGGCCAAATTGTCCCAAGCGAGTTTGGCACCGTGAAGCTCGAGAGCGGAAAGGTTACCCGTGATGGCGTGATTCTCTCGGTTTCAGTTTATGATTGCCCGACCAAGGACGATATTCGAAACGTGTTCGGAACCACTGTTTTGCCCGCTATTGCTTATTTCAAGGATTCGACGGTTATTCGAATCGAACCCGTTGGAGAGGCCCCCAGAGCCGACATTGAACAAGCAATCGGGTTTGTTTCGAAAGCGATTCCGGGCGGAGAGCTCTCGAACACCAAGCTTCGTTAGACACCAAGAGCAATCGAGATCAAAACGAAAAAGGCCGCTCCTAAGAGCGGCCTTTTTCATGATTTGAGTTCGACTCAATCGTGGGTTTCTTCGCCCTGCGACATCATCAAACGAACGCGAGCCCGTTTGAGTGCTGCTTGATGACGAATCATCACGTCTTCTTCGATCACTTCAGATTTCGAGCTCTCTTCCATGGCCAAAAGTTCTTTTTCGGCTTCCTCGATCGCTGTTCGAGCCTGAATGGCGTCGATCTCGTCAAAGCCATCACAAGCTTCCGTCATAACGGTTACTTTGTTGGGCAGGACTTCAACGAAGCCACCATCAACAAAGAACTTACGATCGGCGCCGCCGGCAAAACCTTTGACGACCATCTGGCCAATTCCTAAGCCCGAAAGCAAAGGAAGGTGTCCAGGAAGGATACCCATCTGGCCCTGGCCTCCCGGAAGAATCACCTCGTCGGCTTCTCCTGCGAGAACCGCGCGTTCAGGTGTTACGACCTCAATTGTCAGCTTTTCTGCCATGAGTAATCCCCTGGATTATTTCCCTTCCAATTCAGCAACCAAACGCTCGTGTTTCTCACGAGCCTCGTCCAAGGTTCCGACAAGGTAGAATGCCTGCTCGAAGAGATCATCGACTTCACCAGCAACAAGTGCCTTGAAGCTTGCGATCGTGTCTTCGAGTTTGACGTACTT
>JBBKVQ010000041.1:0-35595 GCA_037968515.1 Bradymonadaceae bacterium | reverse complement strand
TGGGGATGGAGAGTTCAACTTTCTGTCCCTTTTTTTCGCGCTTGTTGTTAATTGATGACATATCAGTCATCCTCATTTTGGGTCGAATTTTCTCCCAAAATGAATGTTTTGAGGGTGTTGTCGTCTAAAGTCTAGATGATAACGCGTCGATGGAATTGCACGAGCTTAGGTGTGCTAGTAAAGGCCTAAAATGTCTGGTCAAAAACAGACCGTCCAAAAAAGAATCTTGCGAATCGGGTTGTTCCAAAATAAGAACTGCCTTGAAGAGCGTCTGATTCATACGACGAAGTCGGTGACCATTGGTCAAGACCTTCGTAAGAACACCTTCGTGGTGCCTGTGTCTAAGTTGCCAAAGACCTACACGGTTTTTGACTTCAAGGATGGCAAGTACACTCTGGAGTTCAACGGTGACATGTCCGGCCGAGTATCACTCGGTGAAGGCAAGCCCGTAGATCTCGCCGAGCTGGTGAAGCAAGGCAAAGCCAAAAAAACATCGGGTGGCTACTCGCTCACGCTGACTGAAAAGACTTTCGGTCGTGTTGCGTTTGGTTCCAACGAAGATGAAGTTGCATTGCTCTTCCAGTTCGTTAAACCACCGCCTCCCCGGGTTGCCCCCGTGTTGCCCGCGAGCATGCGTGGTGGTCTCCTCTACACACTTCTAGGCGCAACGACGCTAGCGATCACCACCGGTGTGTCTGCACTGTTTCAGATCGGCTTCATTGCATTCGTGCTGAGCCGTGATTGGCCGCAGCCACGTGATATTGACTACCAAATGCCCGACCGTTTTGTGTCGATCATGGTTGATAAGAAGCCGGAGCCGGTTGAACCCGAGCCCATCACTGATGGTCCTGGAGATACTCCGGTCGAAGATGGTGGTGAGGAAGTCGTTGAACCGGTCAAAAAGGAAGAGGTCGAGGCCCCAAAGGCCGAGCCCAAGTCTGCTGAAGAGCGCGCCGCAGCCGATGCTGAGCGTAAAAGACGGCTATCTGAGGAAGTTCAGAATAAGACTATTCTTGGCCAGATCGGCGCGCTGAGCTCCGAGGGCGGGTCGCTGATCGACTCGTTCAGCGAGGGCGCTGGCCGGACCAGCATGGAAGAGGCTTTCGCCAACTCGGCGGGCATTGCGACAAACGTCGCGGGTGCTGAAAAGAGTGGCCTGAGAACCAGTGGGTCATCCGATGCGGATGGGAAAGGCTCCACGGTAGGTATTGGCGATCTGAAAAGTTTGAAGGGTGCGGAAGCGGCCAACAAAGGCGTGGATACGGGTTCGAAGGGTGAAGCGAAGGTCAAAGTACGCGTGAACATGAAAACGCCCGAGAAAATCGTTGGCGCAGGTAAGCTTGATGCCTCATCGGTTTCGGATGTGATTCGGCGCCGTCAGTCCGCAATTCAGAAGTGTTACGAACGAGAGATTAAGAAGAATCCAACCGCTTCCGGAAAGGTGATCGTGGGATTCACGATCGGAACCGCCGGTCGTGTCACGAATGCGAAAGCAGTGACAGACTCGGTCGGAGGCGGAGTTGGGCAGTGCGTGGCCACTACGATCGAGGGATTTCGCTTCCCAAGACCGGCGGGTGGAGAGGTTACGGTCAATAAGACCTTTATCTTCGAAGTCGCTCAGTAGAAACGAAAGCTTGATTCGTTTGGGTAGCCGGTCTACCCTTAAACGGTCAAGTGGGAGCCCAGATGAACAAAACTATGACAAAAGCGGTGCTAGTTACGTTGGCACTCTCGGGTGTAGCCCTCGGCGGATTTGCGTTCGCTGAGCAGGGCAACAACGGGAAGAAAGGCGACGGCAAAAATGGCACGCTCTCTTCAGAAATCGAAATTCTTGAGCAAGAGGTCGCCAACCTGTCTCCCGAGGAGAAGGTTGAGCGGGCTGTTGAGAAGGTTGATGGAATGAAGGTTGTGCTTGATTCCACGTCCGAGCTTCTGGAAAAAGTACGGAAAGAAGAGCGCGACATTCTCAAGCTGAATTGTATTAATGAGAAGTCCGCCGCCATTAAGGGTTTTGTCAAAGTCAGTGAACAAAGCTTCGGCTCACTCAAGACCTCGGTGGGCAAAAAGGACGTTCAGTCACAGAATCACTATTATACGCTGATTGCCATCTCTGGGCAGAAAGTGGGTGGTCTTGGTGATGAAGCGCGTGTTTGTGCTGGCGAAGTGCTCCAATATTCAGATGGCACCGTCACTGAAGTGGTGATTGATACGGATATTGCGGAATTCGATTATTTGGTGGTCGATCGGGCTGATTTCGACTTTGAGTACGCTGAGGAGCGACTCCCCGAGCTGACTTTGTTCCAGTAATCAAAATGACTTCACTTTTCGGGGTTTTTGTTAGATAGGCTGGGCACGAGTTTTTTTTTTTGTTTGTTGAGTACCTCAGGACTGTAATGTTTTCTGCTGGCCATAAAAGACTCCTCGTCGGTGTGCTGCTCGGGGTGTTCACCTCGAGTACGGCATGGGCCGAGCCGGGAGACGGATTGCGCGCCGGTAACCTGAAAGTTACACCTGGTTTGACGCTCTCAACGCTTTACGACACCAACGTTTTCTTCGAATCGTCCAAGGAGACCGAATCACTCTCCGGTGCTCCTTCAATTCGAGTCGAGCCATTCCTGAGAATGGAGACGACAGCCAAACGTATCACTCAGGTCACGCTTGATGCGAAGATGGGTTGGCAACAGTACCTCAGCTCCCAGCGGACCTTGTCGGAACAGAGCGGTCTAAGCGCCAATCTTGCTGGCGAGGTGGGCATTAATCGTCATGGCGCGTTCAGCGTCACTTTCAAAGAGCGATTTACCCGAACCAATGAAGCACCGAACTCTCCTTCGGCATTTCCCTTCAATCGGGACATCAATTCCTTGGGATTGACCCTCGGGCTTCATCCTGGCGATCAGGTATTTCAACACTATTTGACCTACGATTGGGTCCTCTATCACCACGAAAACGCGGAACTCTCGAATCTGGACCGCACCATTCATCACGCGACTCTGGCGAATAACTGGCGTTTCTTGCCGCGAACGGCGCTGGTGCTCACGGCCGACCTCCAGGTGATCCAGTACGACACGAATGTTCAGTCTGGTAACCTCTCGACGGCCAATAGCATGCCGTTTCGGTTGACGGGTGGCCTCTCAGGCTCGGTGACCAACCGTATCGCTGTGTCACTCACTGGTGGTTGGGGCTGGGGCTTCTATGATGTCGGGCCAACGGCTTCAAGCGCGTTGATCGACGGTAAGGTCTCTTGGAAATTTGGGTCGCTCTCTGGCGCGAACAGCCTCTTCTTGGGCTACTCGCAAGGATTCGGCGACGCGTCGATCTCGAACTATTATACGTTTTTCAAGCCTTACGCTGGTTACACGCAGACCTTCACGGATCGAATGACCTTCAAGCTCGACGGTTCACTGCAGATGCGTACTTATCCTGGCACGGAGTTCAACGACGCCTTGCTCCAGCTCTCAGCCGGAACGGGATTCAAGATCACAAAGTGGTGGTCTTTGGATGCCGGCTACACATTCTCGTCGAACTTCACCGACGACACCGTCCAGATTACGACTGTGGGAGACGAAGCGGTGAGAGCTTATATGCGCCATCTGGTCACGCTTTCGACGACCATTCACTACTGATGCAACGTTACCTATTCATTCTGGTGTTCCTAGCTTCTTGTGGTTCGGGCGATGTCGATCCGGCCTACGAAGCACTGGTGGAACAACAAAGCCAAGCGCCGCCCACGGGTGAGCTAGGCGTGGGCGATCGTTTTGAATTGGCTGTGCACGGACAACCTGATCTCTCGGGAATGTTCACAGTTTCTGACGACGGGACGATCAACTTTCCGTACGTTGGACGCGTCACGGCGGACGGCGAGACTTGCGCCTCATTGGAGCGGGTTTTGACCGACGGCCTTGCCGACGGCTACCTTCAAAACCCATCCGTTCGCTGTTCGATTACGGAGTACAACTCCAAACGAATTTACATTTTTGGCGAAGTGAATAGTCCAGGGTCATTCGCCTACAAGTCGAATATCACCATCATCGAAGGCATCGCCCTTGCTGGCGGTTTTTCGGATAACGCGAATTCCAACGGCACGAAGTTGTCGCGGGTGGTTAACACCGCTGAGATTCAGGTTCGTGTGCCGATGCAAGATATCGTCGAGGGCAAGAGCAAGAACGTTAAGTTGTTGCCTGGCGACATTCTATATGTTCCCGAGCTGCCGTACTAAATCGATACGCGCGAATGAATCACGAAAGTTAGGGGTTGTTGTTGCACGGGTAGCCACTTGTTATAGTGAATGGCTCACGCTGGAGTGCTGATGCCAACCGTTCTTCCAACGCTTTTTCCGATGTTCGCCTCAAGTGGAGCTAAGGTCGCCCTAGGGTGCCTTGTTTTTGTGTTGTGTGTGTTGGTTTCAACAGCGGTAACTCGTTGGTGGCTTGCCCGACGCGATGAGCGTTCAATTGGAACTGGTGTCGTGCCTTTCCTTCCTCAGCGCGTGACATCATACGAAAGAAAGGGAGAAAAGACTGGGCCCTTCGCCGCCGTTTCTGAGACACAGGCAACCACCGATGGTGCCCGGCGAACGATGGCCGAAGTGCTCGTTGTGGGTGGCCGGGGTCGAGAGCGTGAATGTCCCAAGTGCCAGCGGACTTTTCCAGAGTCAGTGGTGATCTGTCCGCACGATTCAAGTCGGCTATCAGTAAGAGGCGACGCACGGCATCGAGTCAAAGTTTTGGACGGAGTGCGCAAGCCCACGTGCGCAGGGTGCGGTCGTCGGTATGAGTATGGCGCCAAGTACTGTCGGGTTGATGGGCAGCGGCTCTCGTTCACTGTCGCTGAGAGGCTCGCAGTGGTTTGGGTTTGCCGCACCTGTGGAGATGAAGCCCTCGAAGATGGCCATGAGTGTAGTATCGGTTGCGAGGTTCACAAACTCGACCCTTCGGACGCTCGGGTCATTTTGCCAATGATACCGATGATGATCTGTGACTCCTGTCACCATGTGGCCTCGCCAGAGGCCACGCATTGCCCCGACGACGGGGAACTGCTGCATCCCATGCTAAACGTACGCGCAGACGCTCTGGCGCCTCTTGGAGTGGGTCCAAGGCGTAAGGTGTGCACATGCTGTGGTCGCAGGTTCTCGGGCGCCTCACGCTTTTGCGCGTTTGACGGTGATCGACTCTCGACCTTGAACTGAACTCAGGACGAGAGGAGTTCATGAATACGGCTTTCGTGGACCACCAACAACTCATGGTCGAGTGATCCAATGTCGCGCAAGATGGGGATGTCGATCTCGTCCAGTCCGTCGTCTGAGATCCGAAGAAATCTAAAGCCCATCTGGCGAGAAATCCCAAAGATGGGATTGAAATCCCACGGAGTGGTCGGTCCGGGCCGCACGAAGATTCCGCCCACCTCGCCTTTCCACAAGCGCGTGAACTCCATACCGATACTGCCCCTCGTGATCTCAAATGCCGTGAAGACGCGATGCGGAGGTTCCAGAAACAACCGCTGCGCGGCGGACGAGAATTCGCGAGGTTCGTTGTGCAGCAGGGCGTGTTGTTCGCCGAGCCCTCGGTCTTCTTCGATGGTTAAGCGGAATTGGGCCGAATATCGGCTCACGCGGTAGACTTCCTCAGATCCCGGTGCAAAACCATAAATCTCACGGGTGATCGCATCACCTACGTAGGCCGCTAGAACGTTGTCTTCGTCGACCAGTGCGACCATGGTTCCAATGCCGTGAGACTGGCCCCGTATAAAGGCCTGGGTGCCGTCCAACGGGTCGACTGTTATCCACAGTGGCTTCGGAAGTGTTGATTTGACCCTGAGTCCGTCTTCCTCGGCAATGATTCCGATTCCTGGAAGACATGTTGTGATCATTCCGACGTAGATATCTTGTGCCGCCAGGTCCGCTGTGGTCACGAAATCGCGGCCAGGTCGGTAGGGGGATGACTTCTCGGAGGTTTCGAAGTTGAGCTGGTTTGATTGAATGGATTCGATGGCACGCCGGACCATTTCGCGTAAAAGCACCCCCACGGCCTCGTTCGAAAGCGCACCAAAGTTGGTCATTTGATCGCCTTTTTGATCTTGTCGAAAAAACCTTTTTTGGCGCGGGGTTTGGGCTTCGCTTTTGGTTTCGGCTTGGCGTCTTCCTTGGATGACGGTTCGTCCACGACGTCTTCAAGGTCAGATAAACGCAAGTCTTTCTGAACGACCGTGGCCCCCTTGGGGACTTCGAGCATAAAAGTTTTGTTTTCATCACCGCGTCGAAACTGGATCGTGTAGTTCCCAGGAGTCAGTTGAGTGGCGAGCGGAGTTGAGCCGACTTTTTTTTGCACGTGATAGATATCTGAGTTCGGGAGCGTACGAATCACGACCGGAATTCCAGATTTTTCCAAGAGCATTTTGGGTGATGTGTCGGCTTCCAAGACCGCGGATTCGCCTAGAATCAGTGTGGTGTTGTCAGGAATCTTGTGGCCCGACTGAGATACGAACCAAGTCACAGCGCCAATTCCAAGTGCTCCGGCAATGGCGGCCGCAAATGGCCACTTTGGCGAAGAGGCCTTTGGCGCAAAGATTGGCATCTCGGCGCTCGCGCCGACGGCAGCGATCTCGCCGCGATAAGAAGAAAACAGTCCGGCGTCCAAGTCCTGCGTGCTTAAGTCGACAACGGATAGTCCCCTGAGCTCGCGTACAAGGACGGCTATTTCTCTTTGTCCCACAAAGGAGCCTTGAGCGCGTAAGACGGTCTCGAGGTCTAGCTGCATGGCGCGCGCGGTCGCATATCGTGATGTCAGCGGCTTCTCGAGCGCTTTGAACACGATTTGTGCGAATGGCTCCGGCGCTAAGGGCAGGGCCGCTGGTTCCTCGCGCAGAATCGCCGATACCGCACGGATATCATCTCCAAATGGGCGGTTTCCTGAGAGCATCTCGTAAAAGGTAATGCCCGCGGCAAAAACGTCGCTCTGCCGTGTTAGGACATCCGCCTGAATTTGTTCGGGCGACATGTACGCGTATTTTCCCTTTACCGCTCCGGCTTGGGTCTCCCGAGCGTTTCCGAGGGCTTTGGCCACCCCAAAGTCGACGAGTTTGACGATGCCGTCGTTGGAAACGAGCACATTCGACGGGGTGACGTCACGATGAACGATACCGAGCGGCTGGCCGCTGCGTGACACTGCCGTGTGGGCGTGTTCAAGGGCCGCCAAAACATCCACCATGATCCTTGCCGCAATCTGGGGTGGCAGCGGTCCGTCCGCCAAGATTGCCTCAAGCGAGAGTCCATCAATGAACTCCATGGCGATGTAGTGGGCACCTTCGTCTTCACCGAGTTCAATGATTTGGCCGATATTGGGATGAGATAACTGCGACGCAAGCCGTGCCTCGTCCAAGAACATATCGCGTTGAAACGGATCGCTCTCAAGCTGGGGCAGCATCCGTTTGATGACGACTTCTTTCGTGAAACCTTGCGGCCCGGTGAACTCAGCCAGCCAGATCGTCGCCATGCCGCCATCGGCGATGTGTCGAATGATCTGGTATTTTCCCAAACTTTTCATGTTTACCCAAGAAGCGTGGCAAGCCAGCGTTCGGCGTCTGCAAGGGGCATATCTTTGCGTTTGGCATAATCTTCGAGCTGGTCATGCCCGATACGAAGGATGCTGAAATATCGTGCCGAAGGATGGGCAAAATACCAACCCGATACCGAGGAACCGGGATGCATCATACAACTTTCGGTTAACTTGATCCCGGAAAGCTTCTCGGCATCAAGGAGCTCCCAAAGTTTGAATTTTTCGGTGTGGTCGGGGCATGCCGGGTAGCCTGGAGCCGGTCGAATCCCCCGATACTTCTCGGAGATAAGACTCTCCGAATCGAAGTTTTCGTCAGGTGCATAGCCCCATTCGCGACGTGCTTCACGGTGTAGCCATTCAGCAAAGGCCTCGGCGAGGCGGTCGCCCAATGATTTGATTAAGATGGCGTTGTAATCGTCGCCGTCGGCTTTGAAGGCTTCAGCACGCTCGTCGGCTTCGGCGCCAGACGTCACGGCAAACCCACCAATATAGTCCGTCACGCCTAACGACTGCGGAGCAATGAAATCCGCCAGACACATATTATGTTGGCCATTTTTTGCGCGGTCATTTTGTTGTCGAAGCATACACAGTCGCGACTCCTGATGATCGCCGACCAGAATGTCGTCGCCATCCGAGACTGCCGGAAAGAAGCCAAACACGCCTCGAGGTGTCAGCCAGTTTTCTGCGACCATAACGTCAAGCATCTGAAGTGCATTATTGTGCAGTTCACGCGCGGGCGGGCCGAGTTCGGGATGATCGAAGATGCCTGGATACCCACCGCGGAGTTCCCACGTCGAGAAAAACGGACTCCAATCGATAAAGGGAATTAGCTCTTCCACGCTTGGGGTGACAACGCGTGCGCCGACAAAAGACGGAACGGGGACATCGTCAGGTTCAAACGTAATGATGGGAGCATTGCCACGCGCGTCAGCGAAGGGAATCACAGCGCTCGTGGTGTTGCGGTTAGCAAAGGCAACTCGGTCGACTTCCTGAGCCGCTCGATTGTTGATGATATACTCTTCTTTTTTGTCGTCATTGAGCAGGCTCTCGACTACGCCCACCGCGCGTGACGCGTCCAAAACGTGGACCGTGACGCCCCCATACTGGGGCTCAATCTTCACAGAAGTGTGCTTGCGGCTGGTGGTCGCCCCGCCGATCAGCAGGGGCATCGTCATGCCCCGGCGTTTCATTTCCTTGGCAACGTGCACCATCTCGTCGAGGGATGGTGTGATGAGGCCACTTAGGCCCACCATATCGGCGCCGCACTTGATCGCTTCGTCCAGAATTCGGTCCGCTGGGACCATGACCCCAAGGTCGACTACGCGGTAGTTGTTGCAGCCAAGCACGACACCCACAATGTTCTTGCCGATGTCGTGGACATCGCCTTTCACGGTGGCCATCAAGACTGTCCCTTGGAAAATATCACCATCGCCAGCGTCTTCCTCCATGAATGGCGTCAGGTACGCGACGGCTTTTTTCATGGCGCGCGCGCTCTTGACGACCTGCGGAAGGAACATTTTCCCGGCGCCAAAAAGGTCACCAACGACGGACATTCCGTCCATTAGTGGGCCTTCGATCACTCGGATTGGGCGTTTGAGCTTGATTCGGGCCTCTTCGGTGTCGGCCACGATGAATTCGTCGATACCTCGGATCAGCGCGTGTTTGAGGCGTTCCTCGACCGAGGTGGCCCTCCACGCGTCATCAACGACACGCTCCTTGCCCGCAGACGAGATGGTTTCTGCATAATCGACGAGCCGCTCTGTGGCGTCTGGCCTTCTGTTGAACAGCACATCTTCGACGCGCTCAAGTAATTCTTTCGGGACTTCTTCGTAAACTTCGAGCTGGCCGGCGTTGACGATTCCCATGTCGAATCCGGCCTGAATCGCGTGGTACAAAAACGCCGCATGGATGGCTTCGCGCACGCGGTCATTGCCGCGGAACGCAAACGAGACATTGGAGACTCCACCGACGATTTTTACGTCTGGAAACTCGGCTTTGATGGCGCGGACTGAAGCGATGAAGTCGATCGCGTAAGTGGCATGTTCTTCAATTCCGGTGCCGACAGTCAGGATATTCGGATCAAAAAGAACGTCGAGTAGGTCGTAGCCGACGTCTTCCTTCAGGATCTTGAAAGCCCTACGCGCAATCTCGACTTTTCGGTCGGTGGTGGTGGCCTGCCCTTCTTCGTCGAACGCCATGACCACGACGGCGGCGCCGAAACGACGACAAATGCGGGCTTGTTTCTTGAAAAGCTCTTCACCCTCCTTGAGGCTGATCGAGTTGACGATCGCTTTACCCTGAACACAACGCAGTCCTGCTTCGATGACCTCGAAACGCGAGCTGTCGATCATGATCGGTACCCGTGCGATATCGGGTTCGACCGCAATAAGCTTGAGGAATCGAGACATCGCGGCAGGGGAGTCGAGCAACCCTTCGTCCATATTGACGTCGATAATATTTGCGCCGCCATGAACTTGCTGGCGCGCGACATCAAGCGCAGCGTCATACTCACCGTTCTTGATGAGCCTCATGAATCGCTTGCTTCCCGTGATGTTGGTTCGCTCGCCGATCAAAGTGAAGTTTGACTCAGGGCGCAGGACCAAAGGCTCCAGGCCTGCGTAGCGACTTAGGCGAGGAACGGTCGGGACGACACGTGGGGGTAGGTCAGCAACGGCCGCTGTAATCGCCCGAATATGGTCGGGTGTCGTTCCACAGCATCCGCCCACCAGATTCAACCAGCCGCCTTTAGCGAAGTCTCGGAGCAGACCGGCCATTTGCGCGGGTGAATCGTCGTATTCTCCGAATTCATTGGGTAGGCCGGCGTTGGGATAACACGCGGTATACACGTCAGCGATCTTTGAGAGTTCCTCGACATAAGGGCGCATTTCGGTGGCGCCCAGCGCACAGTTGATGCTTACAGCGAGGGGTTTCGCGTGGGCGATTGAGATCCAGAACGCTTCGAGCGTTTGACCGCTCAAAACGCGTCCGCTGGCGTCAGTGATGGTGACCGAGATGATGACAGGAACCCGAGTGTTCATTTCTTCGAACACGTCCTCGATTGCAAACAAAGCTGCTTTGAGGTTGAGCGTGTCGAAAGTTGTCTCGGGCAGAAGCAAGTCGACGCCGCCCTCAAGCAGTCCGCGCACCTGTTCTGCGTAGGCATCACGCGCCTGATCGAACGACAGGGCGCGAAACCCAGGGTCGTTGACGTCGGGGGAGATCGACAGTGTCTTGCTCATTGGGCCAATTGCGCCCGCAACAAATCGGGGTTTGTCCGGATTTTCACGGGTGACGTCATCGGCGACCTTTCGCGCCAGTTTCGCGCCAGCGACGTTGAGTTCGCGGGCAAAGGGGACCAAGCCATAGTCATCAAGCGAGATCGCCTGTGCGTTGAACGTGTTGGTTTCGATAATATCCGCGCCAGCGTCGAGGAAATCACGGTGGATCGCAGAAATTACGTCTGGCCGCGTTAAGACGAGCACGTCTGCGGCGCCCTTCAAGTCGCTTGGGTGGTCGGCGAAGTGGGTTCCACGGTAATCCGCTTCCGTCAGATTGTAGCGTTGGATCATCGTGCCCATCGCTCCATCAAGAATCAGAATGCGCCGGGCGAGTTCGCCCTCAATGGAATGACTTTTCATGATGTCCTCAGGATATTAACGGCCTCGGGTATCCCGGTAGGCTTCAAGCATCAAATCGTACAGGTTTTCGTCGCTCGGATTCTGGCCCGCCTGTGAAAGCGCAAGCCGCACGCGTTCGACGAGCGCCCGCAACGGTTTTTGGAATTCTTCGTCGACTGTCCAAAACAGGGCCGTCAATCGCGACACGTCGCCATGCGGGTCGAACGTGTAGGTCACGACTTTATCGAGGTCAGCACCCCGTCCAAGTTCATCGACCCGGGCAATCATGCCGGCGACTTCTTTCTTGAATTGTTGAACGACCTCGGGCGGCAAATCCAGCGGAGGTTCGACGGCTTCAACATTTCGGGCCATGAAGCGCGTCTGTCGAAGGCCTTCGCCGAGCGCAAACCGAACGAAAATCGTGACCGGTTTTCCAGCGACGACTTCGATATCATCGCGCAGCGGCATGAAAATGGACTGGAATCCAGAATGACTCGCCAGGTGAACGTTGTTGTCGGCAAGCTCAACAAGCGTGGTGAGGCGCAGTCCCGTTAGCGTTCCTGACAGGAGTGGCTTGCAGATGATCGTGTCGTCGGCTTCGAATCGAATAGGCTCTGAACTCGCGAGATCCGTCGTGCCGAAGTGTTTCGACTCCGACAGGACCGGAAAGGGCTCGCCGGGACGTGCGTATCGTGGGACGCGCAATGCCATGCCATGAAGATCGTTGGGGCTCGAAGCCAATTCAAACAAGTGCAGAAAACGTCGTGGAATCATGATTCCACCCGGGCGCAGCACGTGTTTTCGCGCGTTATCCAGTATATGGACGGCGGGCGACTCGAGGAACCAAGTTGTCGAAAGACCAGCCACCACCGCGTCGACCTTGTCGTCCAACTTGGCGTCTGTTGGCGACTGGGTCATCACGATGATATTCGATGCCCCCCTGGCCTCTATGGAAGCCCGGATCGACTCTAGAAAAGTTGGGTTATCTTCGATGATGACGATACGCCCGGCGCGGTCAGCGACCAGATCGATGAGCGTTGCTGCCTGCCATCCAATCAAGGCAAAGCTAGGCTTGGCTGGAAGTGTCGCAAAAGCCGCATCAATGGCCCGTCGATACGCGGAGCGACGGTGCGGATCAAGAGCAGCAGAGAATTGGAAACCAGGTTCAAGCAGGAACGTATCAGTCATGGTGTCCTCCGTGACGAATTCGCGGCCATGCATAACAAATGGCAAGCCACATGTCGATTTGACTAAGCGCCAATCATGGGCTCGAAGAACTCATTGATCGAAGCGTGATTCTCGGGTTCCAAGAAGTCGAAGTTGAACCCTCGATCAGTAATTTCCCAGAACTTACGATCTTGAACGGCTAAGATCTCGTCGCGGATAAACCGCAGTCGATCGCTGCGTTCGCCTCGCATGTCTTCGCGGATAAGCTCGACCAAGTCTGTCTTGTCGTGACGAAGAAAAAAGGCGCCCAAAATGGATTGGGCTTTTCGAACGCCAATCAGCGCCACATCCTCGCCTTTTCCGTCCACGGGTTGATCGAGCCGCAGGAACACTTCGAGTAGCTTCTGCACGTCGGCTTCGGGCACACCGAATGCACTTTCGCAGATGACGCGGACGTCGTGCGCCACGGTTACGGCTACGAAAGGAAGCCCCAATTCGTTGGCGGTTCGGCCATAATAAACCAGATAGTTGGCCACCCTCTGGGTCATCTCTGGTCGCGTTTTCAAGAGAGCCACGGCAAAGAGCCGATATTCGTACAGGATATTATAGACGGCTCGAATATTTTTCCGATTCAACCCGTGACGAATATAGGTGTTGAAAAAGCGCGCAGTCAGTTCGACCGATTCCCACTGTTGCCGTTCGATAGCGGCTTCTCCTGCGGCACGGGTTGAGCGTGCGATTTGGCTTACGACTTCGGACATCTCATCGAGTGCTCGTCGCAGGATCCGCTCAAATTCCATCAGCCCCTTGGCTTCGACCCATATTCGCTGATCCACGAGGTCGGCAATCGATTCGTGGGCCAACGTCCCGAAGAACTCTTCGTCGACTTGAAACCAAGTGGCCGGAAGCGAAGGCTTGAGCGCGAGGTAGTCGACCATCATCGTTTCAAGCGTCTGAAGGCTATGTATCGCGAGGTTTCGGTCGGACTGAACGATTGCCGCCATGCAGTTGTCTGCGATGCGATCCAACGCGGACGCGGTAAACTCTTGAGTCGTCGATACGTCACCGCCCTCGGCCAGTCGATGAAGCTGCGTCCCGGCGCGAGACTGGATTTCGGAGATTAGATTTGTGGGTTCGAGGAAAGCAAAGACGTGGGCGAAGTAGGGCAGCAAAAGCGCGAAGTTCAACACGGCGAGCAACAGCGCTGTGAACGCCACGAACGGAAGATTACCGTCGACGTTCATCGCTGAAGCCAACACCACATAGATGCAAGAGGCCGCCATGAATGCGAATGCGCTGATGTTGAGTCGGTCGTACATGAAGACGTCGACAATCTTTGCCGGATAACGTTGAGAAGCCAGTTGGACAACGATCGCGACGACTGTCAGCGAGATCCCGAGGACCGCTGAGAGAACCTCTGGAAGTCCATCGAGCGCGCGGTTGGAGCCCTTGAACCACGCGTTGGTGAAAACTCCAGCGCGATCAAGCTCGAGCGTGTTGAGATCCATGAGCACGCTGACCACGAGCATGCCGATGGCTGCTCCGACCACGCCCAGCAGTAGCGAAGTGGCCGCCCGGAGCGGGGGAGACTGGGTTTTTCTTGGGCTCATGTGCCTTCCGGCAGCTCAATTTGAATCGAGAAGGTCAACCAGTCCTCTGGAAGGCACAGAAACTCTCGGTCAAATTTAATGACATGAAAGATCTGCAGACGCTTGTCGTCTTTGAATTCGCGAAAAATCACCGGATCTAAAACGAAATCCTTGGTGATCCGGGTTGGGTCTGGGTGAGTCAGTTTGCCTGAGCTATCCGTATCAACGAGGCGGATAGGGCGTTTATCGTCATCGCCGATCCGGGCGTGAATCTCCCAAGATCTGATGTGTTCAAGGATATTGAACGCATAGTCTTGTTGTCGAAAATCGCTTCCTCGCTGCTCCAGCGCGGCACGCAAGGTGGGCCTTCCAGACGTGACCAAAGTCGCGCCGCCAACCAGCCGAAGCGAGGGCGTTTCGATGGACGAAAGCGGCATGGTTGGAAAACGCCCATAGGCGTCTCCAAAAGGAAACGCTATCCAGCCTGGATTGAGGTCTTTCCCGGTGTGAAGCACAGCAACAGAGGTCTCGGAAGCAAACATGCTGTAACCGAGCATCGCGACACCTTTTCCGAGCCCGCCTTCAATGCGATTGATGATGCGCATCGAGGCTTCGACGTCGGTGAATTGCTGGAAGGAAATCTGAAAAGGCTGGGAAACAAGCCGGCGAACAGAAATGCCGTTTGAGGTCACGATTTCCGACCGATACCCCCCCAAAGCCTCAACATCATTATGTCTTCGCCAGACGAAATGTTTGAATTCCTCGGGCGCTTTGATTCGATCCGACACTTGTTTCTCAGCGTAAAGGTACTGCTAGTTTCGCCGGGAATTCACTGGTTTTCCACTCCACCATTCGCTCGAAGCCTTTGGCGTCCCCGCCGACTTGGTAAGCTAATGGTTTATCTGGAAACTCGCATCTTACACCCTTGCATAGGAATTCGCGATACTTGCCGGGTTCGAGCGCACCGTCCCAAAACGCAGGGAGATGTTTGAGAATCCAAGAGACGGAGCCCCAATACACTCGGAGTTGGAAGTATCCCTGACGTTGATTGCAGTGAGGAAACATCCGGATTTTAAAGCCCCAGTAGGGAATTGTTCCACAGCCGCAGACTTTGGCCATTCCGTCGAACATCACATCGTCGGCATGCCATTCGGCAATTTCATTACCTTGGGGATCGATTTCGATGCAGTGGTCCAGCGCGGTCAAGATTGTCGGCACCGCTCCTACTTTGACGGCATTCGGGATGGACCTTGAACCGATGCTCATGGCGTAACCGCCGAGTCCGGTCACGTAGTTTTCGACTGCCGTCCCGCGGACGGCATCTTTGAGGGCGTCGTAATCATTTAAGATCAGTCCGTCCCACCCAAAGCCGACGAAGGGGAAAAGGCCTTCTGCGCAGTCGACCATTTGAACGTCGTACACGACCATTGGGCCGCCCTCACGCAGTTTACGAAGGTCGTCGACGATATCAGACGACTCCACGTAACTCGCAAGCGCGTTACCGGTTCCCATTCTGAGGACACCCACACCGGGTGCCTTTTCACGCGAGACCATCCCAGAGCGGACACGTCGTTCGATCGAGTTGATTAGATATGCAATTGTGCCATCACCGCCCCCGGTGAAGATGAAGTCGTAATCTTCCTTCACGAGGCGGTCGAGGGTTCGTTCTGCCTGCGTGAAATCATCTGTGAGGTACAGATCGCGCGGGGAAACCCACCGCTGGATGTCACCATGAAGGTCGCCCGTCCAACGTTTAGCGCGTGCGTTCAGCAGAACTGCGTAACGTCCAGGAGACTTGATAATTTGAGAGGGGATGTCAGAGAGCACCAACGATTCCCCGTTAGATTAGAAGCATCGATTAAAACACTGTTTGTCGCCAAACCGCACGTCACAGCACATCGTGCCATTACCACAATCTGAATTGTCGGCGCAGACACCGCCGCTCCAGCAGCGGTTGCTACAGGTGTTACCGGACAGTCCTGAGCAGCAGGTCAATCCATTGCTGCAGTCCGAATTCGTAGTACAGGGGGTTTGAGATCCGCCATTTCCTACGCATTGAGCCGCGCAAATGCCACCGTTGCCGGCGATCGCTGGTAAGGGACAGCACACATCGTTGCCCGTGCAATCTCCACCATTTTCACAGGTTCCGCCCACCAAACATTGATCTTGCGGTTTGCATTCGTTAGCACCCGCGATTTGTGGGCAGCAAACATCGCCTTGAGTGGGGCAATCTGTGTTCGTCTGACAAGGGCCGACCGGAAGGTCTGGCTGTGTCGTGACATCCATACCGGCGTCGACGCTAATAGGTAAGTCGGGACCGGCATCGCTAGGGTTGGTGGTGTTGTTTGTCGCGTTATTTGTGGCGTTATTTGTCGGATTAGTGACGTTATTTGTGGTGTTATTGGCAGAGCCATCGGTTCCGTTTTGGGAATCAGTGGTCGCATCCGCCGTGTTGGTTGAGCCAGAATCCAAGTTCCATTTGGACCCGTTTTCCGGCGCGCCCCCACCATCGAAGGAGCAGCCTCCGGCCAACAAAACTACCAAAATCCAACGATTCATGACTAACCCGCTTGAAGAGTGATGGCTCGCCCGCGTCGCACGGCCTCTTGGTAAGCCAGCGTAAGGATTAGAAGCTGTTTACCCTCATTGCCTTTCAGCAATGGTTCTTCTTCTCCGAGACATGCGCTCACAAAGTTCTTGGTCGCCCGGTGGAAACTGTCTTCGTAGGCAGTGTTCTTCTGCCCGTAGACGACCTTCCGAGCGTCGCGTCGAAGCTCCACTGGAGCTTCAAGTTGAGCAGGATCTGAGTTGCGGTGGATGTCGATGTCGCCGCGCGTCCCGTTGATGGTAATTCGCATCTCGATCGGCTGGTAAGGAGTCCGCATCTTGCGCTCTGGCGCGTAGGTCAGCGCGAGCGTTCCAAAGACGTCCTGCTGGAAGTGTTTCCACATCGCCACTGTGGGCGCGTCGATGGACAGGCGGTCATCGATTCGCGTGGTTCCCTGCCAAACATCGATTTTTTCGATCGAGCCGATCAAAAACAGCGCGATACACATCGACTGATAACCGATGTCGTAGAGCATGGGGGAGCCGCCAGCGAGGTTGGGGTCAAATCGCCACGCCTCTGGGCTGCCTTCTTCGAAGTTCCAGACTCCTGCAGTGGACTTGCCAATGGTGGCATCGATTCGCAACCCGACAGGACGACCAATCTCGTTGGCGTCGATCAAGCTGCGTGCGTCCAAAAGCGGTTTGTAGAAAAGGCAGGGTTCGAAGACCTGCAATATCTTTCCGGAAGCTTGGCCCGCCTGAATGACTTGGTCTGCTTCTTCGATTGTTAAGCCGATCGGACGTTCGACCGAGACGTGTTTGCCCGCACGAAGAGCCGCAATGGCTTGTCGGGCGTGCAAATAGTGCGGTGTCACGATCTCGATGGCGTCGATATCGGGATTACGCAACATCTCGTCGAAGTCGGTGTAATAATGCCTGGCGCCCCAATCGAGAGCGCGCCGAATGGCGAGGTCTTCGTCGCGATCACATACGGCAACGATTTCGGCACGTTTGTCGTGTTCGTAACCCGTGGCGTGCAGTTCGGCGATGGTACCAACGCCGACTATTCCTACTCGTAGACGAGCCATGGGTGCTCCAAAAAGTCCGGTCAATCGTAAATATAATGGTATCAGCCTTATAATCCGCGCGTGCGCGGATTGTCAAAGCAACGTCACGCGAGGGCCTTCGACTGGTCCAGCGTAAACTGCACCAGTGTGCCTACCCCAAAGCCGGTTCCACCGGCAGGAGACGTCGTGCCTTCCTTCTCGGAGTACGCCGGCCCAGCGAGGTCGATATGTGCCCATTCCGAGATGCTCACCCAGCGCTTCAGAAAGAGCGCAGCAGTGATGGCTCCACCCCAACGTGGCCCCACATTGCGCATGTCCGCGGTGTGGGTATCAAGTGCTTTGTCGAGCTTCTTGGTGAGGGGCAATCGCCAGATGTCTTCGCCGGTGGTTAAGCCCGCGCCAATCAGCTGCGAAACAAGCGTATCGCTGTCCGAAAAAATGCCTGCAGTGGTTTCGCCGAGGGCCACCACGCATGCGCCCGTCAGAGTGGCGAGATCGATGATCGTGTCGACTTTGTGCTCTTGGATGTAGGCAAGTGCGTCGGCCAGGATCAGGCGACCTTCTGCGTCGGTGTTTTGGATTTCTACGGTCTGTTTGCCGTAGCCCCGAAAGATGTCCTGCGGCTTCATGGCGTTGCCGTCGATGTTGTTTTCAGCAGTCGGGATCACAAAGTGAACCTCGACATTTTTGGGTCGAAGCTCACCGATTGCACGTGCGGCGCCCATAACGGCAGCTGCACCACCCATATCGGAGTGCATGGCCAGCATCGAAGCGCCGGGCTTGAGGTTGTATCCACCGGTATCGAACGTGACGCCTTTGCCCACAAACGCGATCTTCTTTTTCACCGGTCCTTCAGGCCGGTAAATCATGTGGATCAAACGAGGAGGATGCACGCTGCCTTTGCCGACAGCCATGATTAGATTGAAGCCGTCTTTCTCGAGTTGGTTTTCGTCCATCACCGTGATTTCGAGCTTGAACTTCGACGCGATCTCTCGCGATTTGGACGCCATCATCTCGGGCACAAGAACATTGGGGATTTCGTTGACTAGGTCCCTAGCAAAATTCGTTGATTCTGCGAGGACTCGTGCCTTGGTGAAGGCTTCTTCTAAGCCTTTTGCGGCTCCCACAATCGTGATCGACTCGAAGCCAGCAAAATCGCCGTCTTTCCTGGAGATGTAGCGATCGAAGCTGTAGGTGCCGAGGAGTGCCCCTTCAATGAACTGCATCGCGGCGTTGTCGGAAGGCGCAGCCAGCGCGATGGTTGTGGCGTGCATTTCTTTTGCACGTCGGATCGCGGTTGCGCCGGCGCCGCGGACTCCCTCGACGTCTCGGTCGTCGACCTTTCCGAGCCCAACGAGCAGGATGCGGTGGCTACCAAGGCCCTTCAGGCCGCGCATGGCGAAGACTTGCCCACTTTTTCCAGTGAACTTCTCTTCGCTCGCCAGCGCCATAATATCGATGCCGGTTTTCTCTTGAACCTGCGAAAGCGCGGGGTGGATCTCGTCAGGAACACAAGGAATGACAAGAAGGAACGCGGTAATTTCGCAGGCTGTGTTTTTACTGAAAAGAACTTCCATAGGGCACCTCGGAGTCAGACTAAATATTGCTTTTCTTTAAAGATCATGGAGCCGCCGGCAATGCCCAGCGCGGCAAGAACCGCGACAATGAGCAAGGAGACCCACCACTCCAATTGAAGAGGTTGGTCGAGCACCATACGGTCCAGAAAACCGAGTCGATCCGACGACGTGAACCCCGCGATCGTGCGGAGATGAAATCGGATGCTCAAGAGTTCAAGCACCGGCAGTGTTGCCAGTACCATCTCGAAGGCTACAAAATAAAGGATGCTGGCCAGAAGGCTTGAAGCGAACAGTGCGCCAAGGGCGGCAAAAATCGCGCTGTAGGCGATGATACCGCACGATGCGGCCGCTAGGACGCGTCCCAAAACGGGAAGGCTTTCGGCGAAATCCATCGACTGGAACATGCACAGGCCGAACAAAAGCAGCGTCGGTATCAAAACGATGGCCAATGCCATAATCGTCCCGGCGATGACTTTGCCCACAAAGAGCGTGGCTTTCGAAATCGGGCGCAACGTGAGGTAGGTCAGCGTACGGCCTTCCATTTCGTCGACTACGGCTGGGCCGCCGTAGAATATTGCGGCCAGCGGCACCAAGAAGGGGAGAAGCAGGCTCTCGGCGACACCCGAGAACATGGTTAGTCCGTCGATGTTTTCGAAAACCACGTACACCAGCGCGCCGATCAATGGCATCAGCTGCACGACGGCGAGCGCCTTTGTTTTTCGTTGCATCAATAGTTGACGCAACTGCACACCGATCAAGGTCGAGAGCAAGCTCATTGTGCCGAGTTTTCGTACGCTACTCATCATTTCACCAAATATCGGAAGACCGCCATGAGGTTATTATCCGGCGAGGCAATGCGACGAATCTCAATGCCGTTATCCAGGGCCAATTTCGGGATTCGTGAATAGCAGGCGTCAGGCGACCGTGTGGCCACATGGATGCCTTCATCCGCAAACTCGATCGATACCACGTCGTCAAAGGCGGCCAATAGGGCTGCCATCTTTCGTGAGTCTGAAGCATCCACAAAAATCGTGTGCGCGTGTTCGTCGATCATCTCACGAATGCGATAAATATTGCCGTCGGCAACCACCCGTCCCTTGTTGATAAGCACGATATTCGTGGTCATCTGCTCAACTTCATGAAGGATATGGCTTGAGACAATGACAGTTTTCCCGGCATCTCCGAGCTCTCCAATCAAGTCGATGATGGAGCGTCGACCGATAGGATCGGTGCCGTTGAGCGGCTCGTCGAGAAGCAGGATATCGGGATCGTGAGCCAGTGCCTGAGCAATCTTGACGCGTTGCCTCATGCCCTTGGAGTACTCTGAGATGCGTCGGTCTCGCTGTTTTGTCATGTCCACGCGCTCGATCGATCGGTCGGCGCGTTCTTGCGCTTCGGCCTTCGAAAAGCCCTGAAGACGGGTCAGGTACGTGACAAATTCGCGGCCGGTCATCTCTTCGTAATACGCGTCTTGTTCCGGGACAAACCCCAGCCGGCTAAACACGGTCGGGCTGTTCCAGATAATCTCGCCGTGAACCGCTACGGTCCCGGTAGAAGGCCTGAGCTGCCCTGTGAGCAACTTCATAAGGGTCGATTTGCCGGCGCCATTGGGTCCTAGAAGGCCCAGAACACCGTGTCCGATATCGAGCGTGATATCGTTGACACCAATGACCTGGCCGTACCAGAGCGAGGCCCGTCGGATGGCGATGACTGTGTCACCCGTACCAACTTTCGGAATTTCAGTCTTGGGAGTTGTACTCACGCGACCCCCTCTAGTTTACGGATTCGCTGAGCGAGTCCGAACAGGCCAAGTGATGTCGTGCCCACGAGCACTGCCCAGGAGACCCAGACCGGGCCTTCAAATGCTTCTTCGGAGAGCAGTGATTTACACGCGACCATAAAGGACCCCGTAAGGCTCCAAAGGTTTGCCCAGTCCGCACCATCCGTCGCAATCCCGACAATGCCGCTCAAGATCAACGGCACCATCAAAACGCCAATCCATGACAGAACGACGTAGCCGGTGCGCGAGGTCAGGCTGCTGAGCCCGATGACGATCGCCGACATCACAATCGTGATGAGCGCCGACATTCCAACGCCGATTGCCATTTGCTTGGCCACGCTACCGAAAAAATCCGACTGCATAAAAAATGCGGAGCGTAGCGTGGCGAGTAGTATTGCGGGCACAACTGTTATGAGCGAGCCGAAGATCAAAAGGCTGAGGTATTTGCCCAGAGCGTAGTCGAGGCGAGACAGCGGCTTCGAAAAGAAGAGCTGAAACGTGCGGTATCGGAGGTCCTCGCTGATGACGCCGCATCCGTTTGCCATGAACAGAACAGCCAGCGCGAATGCCTGCGTTTGAAGGAAATAAGCGACGTAGTCGCCCGATGGTGCTGTGACCTCAGTGAACTGCGACAGCTGCCCACGGGCGCCGTATTCGACCAAGATCAGAACACCTGCCACCAGCGGGCCGATCACCCAAAGTCCCAGCAGCACTAGCTTTGTGCGCAGAAAACTAAGGTAGGTTCGAAACGAGGTGCGAGCGATGGTCCACCACGCACCTGTCTGGCGCAGTGGACCGTCATAACGGACGTAATTTTGTTCGTGAATCGCCATTAGGTGTGTTCTCCGAGCAACCCAAGGAAGGCCGACTCAAGAGTGAGTTCGGCTGGCATGAAATGCCGAACCTGAATGTCGTTTTCTACGGCGAGCCGTAGGATATCATCACGTTTGGAGTTTTCGGGAACGGTGATTTTGAGCCGTAACCCTTCTTTGGTAATGGTGAAACCCTTCTGGCGAAGGATTTTTTCAAAATCATCGTTTTGATTTTTGGTTTCGATCTCCACGACTTCTTTGCCACCCTTCTTCAGTTCATCGATGGGCCCGTAGTGAATCAGGCCGCCTTGATTGAGCATGATGACCGAGTCGCAAACATGTTCAACATCGGGCAGGACATGACTGGACAACACGATGTTGACGCCTCGCGCCTTCACGTCGTTGATGAGGTCGAGCATTTCGTCTCGACCTTTGGGGTCAAGCCCGTTGGTAGGCTCGTCCAAAAAGATCAAACGTGGTCCCTGCACCAGTGCTTGAGCGAGTTTCACGCGTTGCTTCATGCCCGTCGAGAAACCCTCGAGCTGGCGATACCTGGCTTCGCCGAGGCCCACATAATACAGGACTTCGTGGGCTCGCCGGAACGACTCGCTTCGCGGCATTCCCGCAAGCTCACCGCCGTAACTGACGTATTCGACCGCGGTCATGTACGGAAGGTAGCAGTCGTTTTCGGGCATGTAGCCGATGGCCTGGCGGACCTTAAGAGCCTCGTCAGGAAGTCGGAAACCTAAGACGGAGGCTGAGCCCGACGAAAATGAAAGCAGGCCCAACAAAGACTTAATAAGAGTGGATTTTCCTGCGCCGTTTGGACCCAAGAGCCCAATGCTGCCTTCGGGCACCTGAAGGGTGATGCCCTTCAGTGCGTGGAAATCCCCGTAGTGTTTGTGGACGTTTTCGAGGTCGAATAGCACCGTGGCGCCTACTTGAAAAACAGGACGACGCCAGCCGTGACCAAAACAATCAGAAGAAGGAGCATCATTACGATCAACGTAATGATGACTTTTCGAGTGGGGTCAGCGACAGGGGGCGTAGATTGTGTTGCGTTAGAATGAGGCTGTTGAGCCTGAGTGACGGGCGTGGGCACTGGGGCGGCCTGAGGCCGTGGTTGAAGGGCCATCTGCTCGGCGGTCGGCACCGCCATGAACATCCCAGTGAGTTCTCCGCCGGGAATATTCATCGCTGCCTGGTCGATTCGGCGTTCATTCACGATCTCTCGCTCGCGAGCTTCGAGGGCTCGGAACAATTCCATGGCTGACTTGAATCGATCGGCGGGCTTTTTGGCCATCGCCTTGCGGATGATCGCGGCCATCGTGGGCGAGATCCGGTTGGGAGCGACTTGTTCGGCCGGGACGGGCTCGTTGAAAACGTGCATCGTCAGGACCTGAACCGCCGAATTGGACTGGAAGGGAACCTTGCCGACCATCATTTCGTAAAGCATGACGCCCAGACTGTAGATGTCTGTTCGATTATCGAGCGGTTGGGCTTGGGCTTGTTCTGGCGACAAGTATTCGGGGGTGCCGTAAACGATACCGGCTTGGGTCAGCTGTTGTTGGCCTTCTTGGTCTTGGAGCTTGGCGATGCCGAAGTCGAGGACCTTTACGAAGTTGGGTTCGCCGCGGAACTCGGTGAGCAGCACGTTATCCGGCTTGAGATCGCGATGAATGATCCCAAGGTCATGAGACTCGGCAAGTGCTGAGCAAGCCTGCTTCATGATTTTGATGACCGAGATTTCGTCGAGTAAACCTAGGCTGAGCGTCTCGCGCAGCGAACGCCCTTTGACGTATTCCATCGCCATGTAGACGACGTTTTGTTCGGTTCGACCGAAAATGAACACACGGATGATATTGGGGTGCGTCAACATCGAGATGACGCGGGCTTCACGGTTGAATCGTTGCAGCAGTTCGTCGCTCTCCGCGGCTCGGCCGTGAAGAACTTTGATACCGATCTCTTGCCCAATCGATTCGTTGCGGGCCAGATACACGGCTCCCATGCCACCTTCACCCAACTTGCGCGTGATGGTGTATTCGCCGAAAATTGTTGTACCGACGAGGTCGCTCTGCGTCGCCATTTGACTGCCTCGGAACGTTTTTTGTGAAACTATGCGTGGCCTTGCCGCGCTGTATAACACCCCCTTACGACCGCGGCAATTAGGCAATCGCCCCTGAAATCTAAGAGTTAGGGACCCTTGGCTTGGTCTGAACTCAACGGGACTCGACTTAGTGGCGTTCGTCGGCTCGAACTGGCATGATGACGACACAAATTTTATTGGAGTGTTTGCATGAAGAAATGGATGGCGTGTGTGGCGCTTGCAGGATTGGTGGGATGCGCAGAATCAACTGTCGACGATGGTCCAGATTCGAATAATACGACAAGCGACATGTGTGTCGACCAAGACGGAGACACCTATTTTGGGCTCTCCGCGGCTTGCCCGACGGGCAATGACTGCAACGATTTCAGCACTGCGGCCAACCCCGGGAAGACAGAGATTCCTGGAAACGGCATCGATGACGATTGCGCCGATGGGGATGCGATCCCTGATATTACGTGTGCAGACGCCGATAACGATAACTTCCGAGACATCGCCTGTGGTGGCCGAGATTGCAACGATTCTAACCCTGACATCAAACCCAGAGCCGTCGAGATTTGTGGAAACACCATCGACGAAGACTGCGAAGGGGGCGATCTGCCGTGTTCAGAAAGTTGCACGGACGTCGATCAGGATGGATTTGGAATCGCTGGTTCGACCGGTTGCCCCGGAGGAGACGAGATTGACTGCAACGACGGCAACAAGCTGATTTATCCGGGCGCGCCGGAGATTTGCAACAGCGCGGACGATAACTGCGCAGATGGCATCGACGAATGTGCGCTTGCGGGCCAAGTTTGTGCGGGCGATGGCGGGACGTGTCAGGGCGGATCGGGTGCTCAATGCGAAAATGACGATGATTGTGTGGGATCAAAGCTGACATGCGACCCCTCGACCAGCCCCAAGCTTTGCAAGGGGGCCGAAGATGCACCGTGTGCCGCTGCTGGGGACTGTGTCTCCGGATTGACGTGTGAAAATCAGAAATGCACTGGGAACTTCTGCGCGACCAACGTCTGTGCGGGCCAATACGATGTTTGTTATCGGGAAGCTGGCCGTTGCGTAGAGTGCCCGATTTTCGATCCTGATTTTGCTACACAAGACGCGGCGTGTCAGGGCTTTGAGCAGTGCACGCCTGGTGGCTGGTGCGCCGAGAATTGGGACGTGCCGGCGCCGACTCCGGCTGCGAACACGACGGCGGATATCTATCAGGCCTCGCTAGCGATGGCGGAGTGCTGGAATACGCGTAAACCGCTTGGCGACAAAGACATGTGTTTTGCCTTCTTTGTCTCGAGTCAGGTCGCCAGTGATATTACGGAGTCCAAGATGGAGGACGCGTACTTGGATGGCGATATGGATGCGATCTTGACCACCGAGCAGGACGATGCCTTGAACGATATGTGGGGGCCCGGCTTTTTCAACGTGCAAGAGTTGACCTGGAAAGCGAACCTTCAGCCAGGCACGGCCAAGGAAGTTTGTGTGTGGTACGAGCCGGGTGGTTTCATCGGTGGAGAGAAACTCGTGATTGATCGATGTGAAAACTTTGCGCCCTGAGAAATGGTTACGAGAACTCAAAAATCACTTAGGATAAGAAAGTAAGGCGGCCACGGGTCGCCTTTTTTGTTCTTCAAAAGCAAGTTTCATACCATTGGTGACCAGAATGGTTGCTGACGGGTTGCGTGTCTGGTACCATCGGGCACGATGATCGACACAACTGCTCAGTACATCTTGTTTTTTTCGCTGTTTTTGATGGTGAATATGACAGGACCGCATGTTCAGGCAGCTGAAGAGGTCGAGGCAGCTGAAGAGGTCGATCCATTGCCGGTAACGGTAGAGCCTCCTGTTGAAGTCATGGAGACATGGCACTTGGATGGATGTGACTGGACGGGGAGGCGCGATGGCGCGCAACTCGTCAAAGCAAGCGGCATGTGTGGCCAGATCAAGGTGTTTGCCGGACGCGTAAATCGCGACCCGGTTTGGGCCGAAGATATTGTCATCGCAGGACCGTTTGGTGTCGTGAGTGCAGCATCGGCCACGTGGCCCGATAACGGTTTTCACTTGGTGGATGGTGCTCTTCAGGCCTTAGGTTGGACGATGAAAAGCCAAACGCTTTTTGTCGATTTTTCCAGCCTCAAGGTTGTGTTGGAGTCCCCGAATGTCGGGGAAAAAGGGTAGGCGCATAGGAGCAGTTAATGGCGATGGAACTCAGACAACAAGTTAAGATGAGCCAGCAGTTGCGCATGACGCCGCAACTTCAGCAGGCCATCAAGCTGCTGCAGCTCTCTCGTATGGAACTCATCACTGCCGTTCGACAGGAAATGGTCGAAAACCCAGTTCTTGAGGAAATGCCGGAGCTCGACGATTACGAGCCTATCGAAGAGTACGACGACGTACCGATGACGGCCGCGACCAAGCCCGATACCAACGAAGACGTTCCTGTTGGGGAGCGAGACGCCGCCGAGAAAATCGACTGGGAGGCCTTTCTTGAGAACTACTCCGCGCCGACGCCTGCAAACTCGTACAAGGGTCTTGATGACCGTCCGGGACTCGAACAAACTCTGTCGACAAGCGAGTCGTTGAGCGAACACCTCATGGAGCAGGTCCGTCTATCGGGAATGAGCGAAGACGAGGAACTTATTGCGGTTTTGATCATCGGAAACTTGGACGAGTACGGCTACTTGCGCAACGCCACGGTCGAAGATATCGCTGAAGATGCCGAGGCCAGTGTCGACGACGTTGAATTCATCCTGACCGAAATTCAGCGATTTGATCCGCTGGGCATCGCTGCCCGCGACCTGCAGGAATGCCTGCTGATCCAGGTCGAACGCTTGTATCCCGAAGACATGATCGTGAAACACATGATCTTGGAGCATATCCCGAATCTGGAGCGCAAAAGTTACCAGAAGATCGCCAAAGCGCTTGGTTGTGACCTTGAACGGGTGATCGCGGGCGCAAAGTTGATTTCACGGCTTGAGCCTAAGCCCGGCAGAGAATTCCTGGACCACGAAGCGCGCTATATCACCCCCGATATCTACATCGATAAGGTCGGGGATGATTATGTTGCGATGCTCAACGAAGACGGTATGCCCAAGCTTCGAATCAGTGGGTACTACCGCAAGGAACTCGCGAGGCAGAAAGAAGGTAAGAACAACGAAGTGAAGGATTATATCCAAGATAAACTTCGTGGTGCGATGTGGCTGATTCGAAGCATCCACCAGCGTCAAAGCACGATCATGAAGGTGACCGAGAGCATCATCAAATTTCAACGTGATTTTTTCGATCATGGTGTTGAGCATCTGAAGCCACTGGTTCTTCGTGATGTCGCCGAAGACATCAACATGCATGAATCGACCGTCAGCCGGGTCACAACCAATAAGTACGTGCATACCCCGCGCGGCACCTATGAGCTGAAGTACTTTTTCAATTCGTCGATCACCAACCTGGATGGCGACGATTTGGCGAGCGAGGCTGTGAAGGCCAAGATCAAAGAGATCGTGGCACATGAGCCGCCCAAAAAGCCGATGTCGGATGCCAAGATTGTCGAGGCACTTGCCAAAGACGGCGTGGATATCGCGCGTCGGACGGTTGCGAAGTACCGAGAGGCCCTCGGCATTCTATCGAGTGCAAAACGTAAAGAGATGTTCTGAACGGAACTTAGAGGCCGGCGGCCCAGAGTCGGGCTCGCAAGCCTATTTCGCTGGTGTAGCCCATCGTCGCAAACGCGATCTCGCCGTCTCGATTCAATACATAGACCGTGGGGAAGGCTTCGATCTTAAAGGCGGTGCTGTCGTCCGTTCCACCCAGGAGCACAGGCGAGGGCATATCGTATTCCTGCGCAAACGATCGCACCTGTTCGATGGATTCGTAGGAAAGCGCAACGGACGCAATATTATGCTGATCCCCAACGATTGCGCGAACATTATGGGCGTTTGATTTGCACACGCCGCACCAGGGCGCCCAAAAATAAAGCAGTGTTGGTTTTCCGTTCAGCGATTTTAGATCGAGCGAATTGCCGTCGAGCTGATTTAGGGAAGCCACTGGCAGTGGAGTGCCACGATCCAATAGGTTTCGGGTCTGAAACCAAGTGATGCTGCCAAAAATGACTGCGAAGATCACGAGGTCTCTTGCCCACCGAAACGCTCGCTGGTGGTACCACTTTATCGGGACTGCTTTTTCCATAACCGATGCTCGCTTGACGTCCGGGGAGGTTGGAGCCGATCATCCGCGGGTTCAATGCCGGACTCCACAGGTAAACGCCAGATGAAAAGATCTTCTTCCTTAATATCAGTTTTGGTCGCCCTCGGTTTTGTATGGGGCTGTGAGCGCAAACCCGAAGACCTCGAGATCTGGCGAAGCTCGGAGGGCGGATTCGAGAAACTCGCCGAGTGGGCAAAGAGCCCCAGCGAGCCAGATGCCGTGCGCGTGCGGGCCATCGAGATCCTGATCGAAGAGGATCAGGTCAGCGATATTATGCCACTCTTTGAAGCGATGCCGGACCCTGCAACACGGACTAAGTTCGCGGACGCGATCTACCCGTCTGTCGAAAAGATGTGGGCCTTGCAGGACCAGCCAAGCCTTTCGGAAGACGTGAAAGAGCAGGGCGGGCAGGTCAAGGTGGGCGACTCCAAGTCCGTGGTGGCAAAAGACGTCGCGTTTTTCATGCAGCCTTATGCTTCTGCAAAAAAAGAGAATTACGAGAACATTTTGGGCGAGTGGATGTCCAAAGACCAGGACCTGCGCACACAATTGGGTGCGACGACTCTGGGACAAGTGATGCCACGTTCAGGATCAAAGGGTCTGCAGTCGATGCTGACTTGGCTGGAAACCACAGCAAAACCGGCCTCGGTGCAGCGTAATGTGATGGAGTTTGCCAAAGACGATCCGAAGATCATGGGAGAATTGGCGACCATCTTGGTGAAGCGGGCTAACGAAAAACACCCAGATATTGAGGGCGAGCTTGAGATCGCGCTTCTGGAAAACAACCACTCGAATTTGATGCCTTATCTCGAGAAAGCCATCAACGACCCGGCCGCTCCCAACAAGCTCAAAGACGGGTTTATGGATGCCATCGTCCGAATTCAAGGAGAGAAGGCGACGCCGTTCTTCTCGGAGGTGGTCCGAAAACAAACGGGCTTGCTGCGATGGGTTGCGGCTCAACGCATCATCGAGCTTCGTGGAAAGGCAGGAATTCTGGTGGCGGCCAATGCACTGCCTCTCGAAGCCGACGCTTACACCGCTGAGGACCTGAAGAAAGAGACCGAGTTTCTGTGTAATTTCATCAGCACCGAGATGAAAGAGCAGGGCGTGGATTCGATTGCGTCTGAGTTGACGCGCGGACTTCAGAGCGAGCGCTGGCCGGTACAGGTTGTGTCGTTGCGCTGCGCAGAGATCGCCAAGGAGACTGCGGTCAAGGCCGACGTCGAAAAGTTGTCGTCGTCTAAAACGTCCTTGCCGGGTTGGGGAGAAGCGAAGATGACCGTCGGACAGTTTGCGAGCGAGGTTTCAGCGAAGCTGTGATCGTTGTTGGCGCATGCAAACCCTTGGAATAGACTGGCGTCCTATCTGACGTTTTATCGTAGCCGAGTAAATCTCGGCGTTTTTTTGAGCTTTCCGGTTTATTGCGGGACGAGTGTAAATGCTGCTGGCGATCGTCAAAAGTCTGTTCGGTACAAAGCCCGAACAAGCTCCCTATGAGGAGCAGTGCGACGAAGACTTGATGTTTGCGTATGCCGCTGGAGATGCACGAGCATTTGAGGTGCTCTTGCGTCGCCATGAGCGCCCAGTGTTCAACTTCATCTATCGAAGCGTGGGGAGGAAAGACATCGCTGAAGAACTGCTTCAGGAGGTGTTTTTGCGCGTAATTCGCAACGCCGCGACCTATCAGCAGTCAGCGAAGTTTACGACGTGGCTTTACACCATCGCTCGAAATATCTGCATCGATAAGTCGCGCAAGAAAAGCGGTCGCGAGCTTTCGCTTGATAAGCCAGTGGGGGACGAAGACAAGTCGACTTTTCTGGACCGTGTGGCGGATCCGGCCAATCAAATTTCGACCGATCATGACCGTGATGTGTTTCGCAAACGTCTGGAGTGGGCGTTAGAAAAATTGCCCGAAGATCAGAGAGAAGTGTTCTTGATGCGTGAAGTTTCAGATCTGAAATTTCGAGAAATCGCCGAAATTCTTGAAATTCCGGTGCCGACCGTGAAAAGTCGCATGCGCTACGCGCTCGAGGCGCTGCGCGGGCATTTGGCGGAGTACGCGGATCACAGTTTTGATGCGGAAGACGAAAAAGTTAACTCCCCAGCAGGCGGTTGAATGACGAATTGGATCTCTTTTGAGATCCGAAACGAGAAAGGAACGTTAAAGGAGAGTATGGAGCACGGTGCTTCGTAACGGGAAGAAAAGACCCGCTAGAATGTTGTCTAGTTGGCGTCTAAGGAGAAATTGGAAATGGCCTCGGAACAATCGACAGACATCATCCTCGACCTAGTGTACGGGGAACTGAGCGCCGACGAAGAAACGGCAGCTCGGGCGTCAGTCGCGAAAGATCCGGCTTTGGCTGCCGAGTTGGCGGCTTTTGAAGCGTTGCGCGGACAGATGGGTGAGTTCCTTGTGCCTGAGGTTCCCCGGATGTCGGTCCGGGACTCGCTGTTGGCCGAGGCCTCCAAGCAAGCCTCCCGCAAATCCCCAGAAGCAAATATCGTGGGTCGCAGACCTGTGTCGGACGGTGTCGAGTCGCTCGGCTTCTGGAGACGAGCGGGCAAGGGCAAAGCCTCCCAGCTTGCTCTCGTGGCGACCGTGCTGTTGACCGGCGTGTTTGTGATGAGAAGCGGTTCATTGAACGAGGATGCCTCGATGGCCCCTGCGATGTACGAATCCGCGCCCACAGCTCAATTGAAAGAGTTTGAACCTCCCGCCATGCCAACAAGTCCGGTTCAAGAGGCCGAAGTGGCTGAGGAACCTAAGCTTGAATTGGCTCAGGACGAAGGGGCCGACACGAAAGCAGTTGCGGCACTTGGAGATGCCATTGCGGAACCGGCTGAAGACAAGAACCGTCAAACGGTCCAGAAGTCGGCACCGCGGGAGAAACTTGCGGCCAAACCGACTTCTCGTGGCCAGGCCAATTCGCCGGAACTCAAGCGAGACTCGGACTTAGCCTACGCCACCAAGAGCAAGAAGGTTGTGGACTCATTGAAAGAAGTCACGACTGGAAATGCATCAAACAGCCCGGCTCCAGCACGGGCGCCGCGGCAGGACGCCAAGCCTAGCGCCAAAAGCCCCGCGGATTTTGCCAGCGAGGCCCCGGCAGCTGCCGAGGCTGATGATCGGCAGCAACGCTCCAAGGACGCCTATAATTCGGCGCCTGGCTCTCTTGATGCAGTCGAAGATGCGTATTCGGCTCGGGACTGGCGACAGGTTGTGCAGGCCTCGGACGCGGTGCTTGAGGGAGTGGGGACATCGGTTCAAAAAGCCCGTGCCCTCGAGCTGAAAGCATTGGCTTATCAACAAATGGGCATGGTCCGCCAGGCGCTCAATGTCTACAAGAATATTGAGTCCAACTATTCTGGTTACCAGCCAGACAGAATTCGCTCAGCCCGAACCGAGATGGAACGACGTCTCGATTCCAAGCCCGAGCCGTCTCCTTCGCGCAAGTCGAAGTCTTCGGTTGATTTCGAAGATTCCACGCTCGAGCTGAAGTAAAATTCACGCCACATTCTGAGCCATCCTTGACGCTGCTCGTGCCTTCGCACTACGCTCCCGCCCATTATAAGTGGGCAAAAGCCTAAACACGTGAGGAGCAGCCATGGACAAGGTGTTCGAATCCGCCGAAGCGGCGCTTTTCGACATTAAGGACGGAGATACCGTGATGAGCGGTGGCTTCGGCTTGTGTGGAAATCCCGAAAATTTAATTCAAGCCCTTCACGCACGAAAAGTGCGGAACTTGACCGTGATCAGCAACAATTGTGGCACGGACGAGTTTGGGTTGGGGATCTTGTTGCAGGCCCGGCAGATCAAAAAAATGATCTCCAGCTACGTCGGCGAGAACAAGAATTTCGAGCAGCAGTTCCTTAGTGGCGAACTTGAGGTTGAATTGACTCCTCAAGGTACTTTGGCTGAGCGAATCCGTGCGGGAGGGGCCGGCATTCCGGCGTTCTTTACTGCTACAGGTGTGGGCACATTGGTGGCTGACGGGAAAGAGATCCGAAAATTCGGCAAACGTGAGTACGTCATGGAAACCGCGCTGACCGCGGATTTCGCTATCGTTAAAGCCTGGAAGGGTGACCGCCACGGCAATCTGGTGTTCAGAAAGACAGCTCAGAATTTCAATTCGATCATGGCGACCGCGGGTAAAATCACGATTGCCGAGGTCGAAGAGCTTGTGGAACCTGGTGAGATTGACCCCGACCAAGTTCATATCCCGAGCATATTCGTCCAACGAATAATTAAGGGCGAGCATTATGAAAAATGGATCGAACAACGCACGACGCGCCCGCGCGGCTGAGGAGTAATCATGGCTTTGACACGAGAACAACTCGCGCAGCGCGCCGCGAAAGAACTTCGCGACGGAATGTACGTTAACCTCGGAATCGGCATCCCGACGCTGGTCGCGAATTATATTCCGACTGGTGTGGACGTGACTTTGCAGAGCGAAAACGGCCTGCTGGGAATCGGTCCCTTTCCCGTCGAAGGCGACGAAGATGCCGACCTGATTAACGCCGGTAAACAGACTGTGACCGCGATCCCAGGGGCGAGCTTTTTCGATAGCGCCGCGAGCTTCGCAATGATTCGCGGCGGTCATATCGATCTGGCTATTCTTGGTGCGATGCAAGTTAGTGAGGCTGGCGACCTCGCGAACTGGATGATTCCGGGAAAGATGATTAAAGGCATGGGCGGCGCCATGGATTTGGTTGCTGGTGCTCGCCGCGTGGTTGTCCTGATGCAGCACTCGTCCAAGCACGGGGAGTCCAAGGTTTTGGAGGCATGTACGTTGCCCCTGACGGGTATATCCTGTGTTGATATGATCATCACTGATATGGCTGTGTTTGATGTCGCAGAGGATCATTTGGTCCTCAAAGAACTCGCACCGGGAGTGACCCTCGCGGACGTAGAGGCACTCACCGCCGCGCGCTATGTTGTCGCGCCGAATGTCACCGAAATGACCTTCTAAGGACTCGATGAAATCCGTACGAATCGTTGAATTCGAACATTCGAACGGTTTTCGAGTTGGGGCAGTTCTTGAAGACCTTGGCCAGAAGTTTGTGGTTGTGGGCGCGGACGGCACAGAATTTCGAATACGTCATGAAGAGGTCCACGACCTGTCTGAGCCTCAAGACTTTGAAGATAGATCAGCTGTTCTTGGGCGGCTGACAGACTTGGATTTTGACGCCCTTCAGATTGCTGACGACATCGACGTAAAGGCTTTGTGGGAGCTCTTGGGTGATGTGAAGCGTAACTTCACGGCCGATGAACTTTGTGAGTTGGCATTTTCGGGCATCACTCCGAACGCCAAACTTGGGCTCGTTCGAGCACTTCGGACTGACGGACTGTATTTCAAATCCAAACATCACGAGTTTGAGCCTCGTTCCAGTCAGAACGTGGCGGAAATGCGTGTGCGTCTCGAGAAAGAGAAGGAGCGTTTCGCGAGTCGAGATGCTTTCATCGCCGAGTTGGCGCGAATTCTGGACCTACCCGCCTACTTGCGTCGTGAGCCCGCAGAGGTGCTGCTACGACATGAATCGTCGCGGCAAGCGATGACGACACTGCAAGAATACGCGTCATCGGATGACTTGCTTGACCCCCACCAGGACGCGGTGGACCTTCTCGATGCGCTTGAGCAACGAATAGAGCGCGCGATTCCCGGAGAAGGCACGCTCAAGGCGTTTGATCTGATGGTCGAGCTTCGCCTTTGGGACGTGCACGAAAACTTACCTTTTCGGCGCTTCGAACCGCCGATTCTGTTTTCGCCCGAAGTCCACGCTGAGGCGATTGCTATCGCGCAGAGCAAATGGGTCGCCGGTGACGACCGCGAAGATTTCACGGGTTGGTGGACATTAACGATCGATGATGCCGAATCGCGAGATATCGACGACGGATTCAGCGTTCGGCCTTCGATGAGTGGTGGGTGGGAACTTGCGATTCACATCGCAGATCCTTCGGCACGCCTTGAGATCGGGTCCGCGCTGGATCGAGCTGCGAGGATGCGTGGCACAAGCATCTATTCGCCAGAATGCGTCGTGCCCATGTTGCCGCCGATTTTGAGCGAAGGCGCGTTTTCGTTGGTTCAGGGTGAGGTGCGCCCCGCCATCACGACTCACGTCGTTGTTGATGAGGCGCTCCAGATCTTGTCTTGGAGAATTGTGCCCTCGACGGTCAGGGTCGACCGTTGTTTAAGCTACGACGAGGCGGACCGCCTGCTAGAGAACGACTCAAGGGAACATGTTGCCGAGATTCTGGGCACGCTGATGTGGTTGGCGGAGGAACGCCTAATCGACCGCGTTGCGGCGGGTGCGGTTCAGATCGAGATGCCCGAGCCTCGACTTAAGATATCGTTCGATGAGGGTGAGCCCACTGGCCGTTTGGCGATTCTCGGCGCGAGTGGATCTCGGACGATGGTTGCGGAGTTGATGGTTTGGTCAAACGAACTTGCGGCGCGTTTCCTGTACCAGAACGATATTCCGGGCGTTTACCGAGTTCAGGAAGCACCCGATCAGCTGCTCAGCGACCCCGAGATTACAAATATTCCATTTGGGGTAGCGCGTGAATTTGCAGTGCTTCGCCGCATGAAGAGGGCCGAAGTCTCCAGTCATCCGGGACTGCATTTTGGCCTTGGACTGATGTTCTATGCTCAGGCTTCAAGTCCGATTCGTCGCTACACCGACCTTGTGATTCAACGTCAAATCAAAGCTCAATTGAACGGTACCCCTCTGCCGTATGATACCGAGGATCTGTATCAAATTGTGGCAGACGTGGAGCGTGCGACGTATGAGGCGCATCAGATTGAGCGGGAGGCTCAAGAGTATTGGATGACGTGGTTGCTTTCGAACATTGAGCCGGGCCGGAAGCTTACTGCGATTGTGCTCGACATCGCTCAGGACGGTCGAACCACCGTGTTCCTTAAGGATTACGGGTATCGAGTCTTGGTTCGTCTGCGAAAACATCATCCACTTGGGGCACAATTGGAGCTCGAGGTCGAACGCGCCGAGGCTCGTCGAGGACTCCTCATGTTACGGCATAACCCCTGATAATGTTGACGATCCTTTAGCTGTCTTTTAAAGTGGCCGCGGAACGTTGTTTAACTACACGGAGTACTTGGGCACATGAAAGCAATTACAAAACTAATGGTGCTGCTCGGCGTCGTCTCGCTGACCTTCATGGTCGCTTGCGAGAAGAAGGAAGAAGCAACCACCGAAGCACCAGCTGAAGCAGCTGGTGAGCAACCATCGACCGATAAACCCACCGAAGCTCCAGCCGAGGAAAAACCTGCTGCAGCGGCTGAAGTGCCGGCCGCAGAAGGTGAGCCAGAGGCACCTGCTGCGTCGCAGTGAGGTAGGCAGATTTGCTGACTGAAAAGCTCGGTTTTCGAACCGAGCTTTTCTTTTTCTTGCTCGCGGCCGTTGGTCTTGCGTGGCTCAGGTCATTGTTGTATGACGACGCCCGTAACACTTGGGCCAACAACCCGAAAATGGTTGGATTAATTGAATAGGATGGAGGAAATATGAATGGAAAATGGAGTCGGTTTTTTGCTGCGTCGTTGACTGGATTGCTTACGACCACGGTCGCGTTGAACGCATA
>JBBKVQ010000040.1:0-7737 GCA_037968515.1 Bradymonadaceae bacterium | reverse complement strand
TCTCGCCCGGATTCACTGCTGTTCAAGTTGTAGTCAAACGTGATGGTGTGTACCAAGGTGCTTCGGACCCACGCAAAAAGGGGCTCCCCGCTGCGCCGACACATTGACGAGGATGTCATGGAGAACTTGCAAGGAGGCATGCTGGCCCTCGAACATCGCTACACCGTTGACGCCGAAGTCGGTCGTCAAGGACTGGCGACCGTTTACAAAGGAACCCAGCACCCGTTCGACCGTTCCGTTTTAATCCGTGCGTTCGATTTATTCGAAGCATCACCAGAAGCAGAGGCTTTGGTCGCATTGGTTAAAAAAGGCGCCCAGTTGTCTAGTGTTTTGGATCACGAAGGTGTGCTTCGTGTGGTGGACTACGGCGAACTCAACTCAGAAGTACCCTTCGTTGTATGTGAGCGCGGCAGCGGGCCTACGCTTGCTGCGTTTCTGGAACAATCGGGGACACTCACGCTCGAGGAAGTCGTTGGGCTGATCGACCGGGTCGGTCGTATTGTTGACGAAGCCCACATGAAAAACGTGGTGCATGGCAACCTTTCAGCTGAGGTCGTGATTCTGCCGCAAAAAGACGTCCAACGTGCGCATGTTGGTCAGTTTGCGCTTCAGATCCCGATGTCTGAAATTCGGAAAATAGATGGGGCGATGCTGAGTTTCGGCTTGGTGTCAGGCCTTGCGCCAGAGCTTTTTGCAGAAGGGTCCGCACCCACGCGATCCTCAGACGTCTACGCGATTGGCACTTTGGCCTACATGGCGCTCGCCGGGCAACATCCGTTTTTTGACGATGTGAACGACACCAGCGAGGGCTTGCTTGCGATCCAGACCGGCAAGCCAAGACCGCTGACCGAGTTTGGCTTCTCAGAAGCCATCTGGACGGCACTTTGCTCCGCACTAGACCGAAACCCCGATGCCCGTCCCGAGTGCGCTCAGGAGTTGGCTGACGCACTGCGTGACGCCGCTTTTCCCGCCCCGAAGGCTGAAGTCAGACCCGATCGCCCGCGCCCCGAAACCATCGAAGAAGTCGAAGACTTTGACGACGACCTGGAAGATATCAGTGCTCCAACGCCGGGCGCCGTGGCTTGGGGTGTGCTTTTGCTCGCGCTCGTATTGAGTAATGTGGCGTGGTTCGGTTTTACCGGCAAAGAATCGAACTTCTCGGTCCCTGAAGTCGAGCCGGTTCGTCCAACTGTGCTGCGGCCAGGCGTTGAAATAGATACCGTCCCGAGCGGCGCCCGCGTTTCGCTGCAAGGCGACACGCCTTCGGTGCTCGGGGAAACTCCGTTGGCGATCAACCCCAGCATTGGCGCCAATGGCGAAGCGACGTTGGTCGTCGAGAAGCGTGGTTACGACGCGCTCGAGCTGAACCTCGTGCCAGCTGCCGAGGGAAATCGTCTGGTCGTCAAACTCAAGCCCAATACGCCTTAAACCAAAAAAAGCCGATTCGTGATGAATCGGCTCTTTTCGAAGTTCTGCTCTCTCAGGTGCGAGGGAGGTCGGTGGGATTTGGGGAAGGTACGTTCGTAGGAAATTGAAAAGGTATTGATGGGATTAACGGGGGAACAACCTGCCTCACACCTGAGAGGGTAGAACTACTTACATTTGAATACCTGTTGACCGGCTTTTTATTTCACCGGCGCTGTAATTTGTCAATCACACTGTAATCTTGTTGCCAAGATTTCTAAGCCATTACTTCGTGCGCCGTGCAATGGACTTTAGTCACGTGGTCGCTCATTACAACTGGGCGAGCTGATTGGGTTAATCGGATAAATGCGTATTTTGCGCAAAGGAGCCAAAAATGTCGTCTTCGCTAGATTCTATGCGGGAAGTCGTGCTTTTCGTTGAGCGAAAACATTTGGAAGATTGGGGATGCCTCGAACACGGTTTTCGGGTCGATTCGAACGGCACCTATCAGCGAATCTCCAGTAAACACGCCTTCGCAGCACGTTCGGTGCTCGAAGAAGACCCGACCAGAAAGCAAATTATCCCCTATGTTGTGATTTCTGACGGAGTTCGTTTCTACGTTACGGCGCGAAAAAAGGCTCAAACCGAGGCACGCCTGCATGGAAAGCTGTCCATCGGGGTGGGAGGCCATATCAGCGAGGTCGATGTTCGTGACGAATCTGACACAATTCGTGCAGGAATGATGCGGGAATTGCACGAGGAATTGCGAATAGATTGCACGGCAAATCCCGAGTTTCGTGGTTTTTTGAACGATGACACCAACCCAGTGGGCCAAGTTCACCTTGGAGCGGTGTTTTTTGCGATCGCCTCATCCGAAAATATTGCTGTCCGCGAGACTTTAAAGATGGAAGGGTTTTGGATGAGTGTGGATGACATCCTGGCTGAGCGTGATCGGCTCGAAACATGGTCCAGTCTGGTGCTGGACTCTGCGATACGTTGGCTAGATGAATGAACCCGCGCCTCAGCCTGTACGTCGTAGGGTCGGCCTAGCCGTGACCGGGGTCATCATTATTTTGGTGGTCTGGGTTGTTGGGCTGAACCTGATGGGGCGGTCGGCCTATGAGGTCGAAATGAATCAAGCGGCGCTCGCGGTCACTTCGGGCGATTGGCAAGGTGCCAAAAGACATTTCCGTGAAGCTTCCGCGTCGAAGATCTTGGACAAGGATGCCATCTTCGGTCTTCACCTGATGGAGCGCCTCGAAGCCAATGTTGAGTTAACACCCTTCGAAGCCGCGATACGGAACGCAGACTTTCGAGCGGCACAAAAGGCAACCAACGATGCGGCAAGCGACGAGCTACGCGAGGTGCAACGTTCGTTTTTGAGTCAGATGGCGCTGAAGGCAGAGTGAAGTGCGTTTGCGCCTTGGGCCACGTCCGTTGCGCCCAAGACAAAGGTCAGGCGCTTTAGCCCACAGAACGTATATTTTACGTCAATACCCAGGTCGGTTAGTGCGGCCTCGGCTTTGCCAATCCATTTGGGTTTTGCGCCGACTCCTTCCCCAACCACGCTGACGATGCCTGCGTACTCCACTTGGATTTCATCGTGGAGTTCTCGGACCTCAGATAGGAATGACTCGACGTTGTGAAGGTTCTCGACGCTCAGATAGGCCTGAAAGCCGTCGGCCCTCCAATCCACGCTCACACATTCGGTGTCTCCCAAATACTCGCCGAGTCGCCGGGCAGCTTGAGTATTCGAGGTCTGAATAAACAGGCCTTTGCTCATGTGGGATACGGCGACAAAGGGAACTCCGGCTTCGGCTCGGGCAGCGCGTTCCTCAAAGCCGTCGGGCCGAATAACTGTCCCGGCGGAATCAACCAGATGAGTGCTGCGGGCAAATAGGGCAATATTGGAGACTCGAGCAAACTCAACAGCTTGTTCGTTGAGGACTTTCGCCCCCGAACGCGCCAGTTCTTGCATTTCTTCGTAGGTCAGGGAGGCAAGCTGTTTTGCGTCAAGCACGACGCGCGGGTCGGCGCTAAAAATGCCGTCCACGTCCGAGTAGATCTCGCATGCCTCGGCGCCAAGTGCAGCAGCAAGAGCGACCGCAGTTGTATCACTTCCACCTCGTCCCAAAGTCGTGACTTCGCGGCGGTAACTGGTGCCCTGGTAGCCTGCGACGATGACGATATGACCTTTGTCGAGCTCGTCTTGCACCCGAAACGGGCGGACGTCCATGATTCGAGCGTTGGAATGGGAATCTGTGGTGATGATTCCGCATTGGGAACCCGTGAGGCTGATGGCTTTATGTCCGTGGGCGTGCACGGCCATAGACAGGAGTGCCATCGAAATGCGCTCACCGACGGACAGGAGCATGTCTAGTTCGCGTCGTGATGGGCTCGGGTTGATGGAGCGGGCCATCTCGAGCAAGTCGTCTGTGGTGGCTCCCATCGCGCTGACGACAACCACCAGGTCGAAGCCCGCTTCGCGCGTGGCGACAACCCGGCGCGCAACGGCTTTGATTTTTTCGATGTCCGAGACAGACGACCCGCCAAACTTCTGAACGAGGATGCCCAAGGTTTTCTCGATTTGAGTGCGCAGGCAGCAGTCGAAGCCCATGCCTGCAGTGCGTTTTAGCGAAGAATACGGTTCAGCACGGTGCCAGCAAATAATGAAGCGAGACCACCGCCGATAGCCAGCGCACCGGCGGGTGGAGTGATGAAATCGAACGCCAACACGGCCGTCGCGACCGCCACGATAATGATGCCCCAAAGTGCCCATGCGACGTTTCTAGCGGCCGCAGGAATCGGGGCAAAAGTGATGGCGGCCAAAACCCCGGCGAAGACTGCGAAGAGCAGCGCAAAAATAAGACCGCCCACGCTCAAGACATTGATCGCTACGGACGCGGCCACCAGGGCGAATCCAAAAAATCCGAAGAGTTGTTGTAGCCGAAACACAAGGATCTCAGGCTGTTGCGGGACGTGCGGAGCATCTGCCTGCGGCGTCGGAGATGTCTCTAAGACCGAGGCCGATTCCCTTGCTGGAGTCAGCGCTGGACTTGGCGTGATCGCGGGTTGAGACGCGGGCGCTGGCTCGGGTTCTGACGTCTGCGCAGGCGCAGGCATGGGGGCGGGCGTTGGTTCACGAACGACCGCCGGGGGCATACCGCCAATCGTTGGAGTGGTGGCGCGCGCTGCTATCACTGCTCCGGGAGCAGCGATGCTCGTGTCAGCAAAAGCGAACTCTTCGTCGTCTTCCGGGGCAGCGTCGACGGAATCCGCTGGAAAGATCGGCTGCGCCGGGACTTCCTGCTTTTTCGAGACAACGTAGGTTTGGCTACCTAAAACGCCCGACGACGACAAGTTGCGTGGTTCCTTTGCAGGCTTCGGCTCTGGCGAAGCATCTGCCATCGGAACGATCGATCCCATCGAAATTTCGGGCAATTCACTGGAATCAAGGGGCAGGTCGAGTATTGGCTCAGGGGTGGGCGATTCAGGCGCACTGGCTGCAAGTTCAGGTTTCGGCGCGGCGATCGGTTTGGGGTTGACGACTGGTTTGGGGGCCACAACCACTGGCTTGAGTACGGGCTCAGGCACAGCACCTTTGAGGCGCTCCTGCAGTCTGCTTCGCAGCGACGTTGGGTCCCCCAATCCTGTCGATTTTGGAGCCGGGATTTTAGGGGCTTGGCCAGCGGCCAGACCCTTCGCGGGGCCGTCGCTCAAGGGCTTGGCGTTTTCCGCGGTGCCGCGATCTACTGGGGCCTTGGCAGCGCCAGCTTTGCCAGCAGCTTCACCTCGGATTTTTTCTAAAAGTTCGCGGTGTTGAACGTTGTCTTCGTCCAGTTCGTCAGAGGGGTTCCACATTTGAGTCGGAAGCTCGCCGCTGACCGGCCCGGAATCCAGGTCGTCGTTATGAGGCGTTTCCACGGGGGGCGTGACTTGAATGGCTGGCATGGCAAACTGAGTCGAATGACCGCTTGGCTCGTCAGCTTCCGCCGGGGTCTTGAGGGCCGCGTTGAAATCATCGAGCGACATACCCATCAGCGTACTCGAATTGGGAAACTCCGTCGTTTCTACACGCTTGGAAAATCCCGCTTTGGCACTCTGTTCTTTGTCGAAGATAGCAGACGCAGGCACCACAGCCGTGTGGTCAGTCTCGGACTCCTCGTCGAGGCCCCATGCGGATTTAATGCTGGCGGGCGATCCGCCAAGTTCGGACACTGGAACGCCGGCCATCGTCATGCGGGGTTCGTGTGCCTCCACAGCCGCCGCAGCAGGGGTTCCTTCGAATTCACGCTGAAGTTGCGCCGCCGGAATCAAATGAGTGGCATCGCCCTCGTCGTATTCGATTTCAGATTCTTCTGCGAGGCTGGGTTCCGAGTCGTTTCGCTTGAACGCGTTCATTCCCGCCTTTTGAGCCGGAAACCCGAACAGTGTGTTTTTAGCGGAATCGGCGTCTGGTTCTGGCTCGCTGGCCAGGAGGTCCGAAAGTGCTGGAAATCCCATCATGGTGTGACTGACGTTCGGCTCGCTGCTCGGCTTCTCAAAATTATGAGTGCAATTCGGGCAAACGATGAGCCCGTCATCGACACGGGAATTACAGGATGGACACGTTTTCACCAAGCACTCCAAGCCAACGCGCACTTTGCGCGCTAAATAGTTCTGTACACATTAGGGGCCATTTCGCGCCGATGTCAAAACTTCAGCCTTGGTGAGTTGATTCCAGATTTCTCACTTCGGTTGCAAATTTTTCTCTTTCTTCGCCACGATGGGCTCGTTCGGCTGCGTCGATTCCTACATGCAACCATTCCAGTTTGGATTCTTTGGCCAAACTATCTTCCCCGATGGCCAGCAGGGACTCGACGGCATTCACAGCCTGCATGAAGTCGTTATTTGCCATATGCATGTCTACAAATCCGCCCAATACGGCGACCGTAGGGCCTGCGACCTCAAGTGCTTGTTCCAAATGCCGCTGGCCCTCTTCCACGACCATCAGATGATTGATGGCGATATCCGACAAATGCAGCAGCACCGAGGCCTTTTGAGTGTCGGTAGTGGCTTGCGGAAGCAACCGTTTCAAAAACGCGTAGGCCTCGCTGTGTTTGCTATGGGCCTGAAGCCCAAACACCATACGCCTCAGCGCATGTTCATCATCAGGTGTGGTTTCGAGCAAGTCTTCCCACTTTTCTACCGCTTCGTAGTCGGTTCGCATTTCCTGTTCGTAGGCGCGCTCGATGGCGGCTTCGATTTTCACACGACCTTCTGCCGAAGCTCCGTTCAAACGTTTGCGCAACAACCCGGCAAGTTCCGTCCAGTTTTGTTCGACCTCGTAGAGGCGCGACAAGTTGGTGAACGCCACTTCGTTATCCGGTGCGACCTCGAGGACTTTCCGGAACATTGGAATCGCGTGGAGCGGGGCGTTTCTGGACAGCTGCGCCAAGCCTGCACGCAATGCGACCAACTCGGTGACGCGCGCCCCTGGAGCTGACTCAAGGATATCGGCAAAAAACCCGTCGAGCTCGTCATCGCCTGTCGATTCGGCGAGTTCCTCGAGTTGTTCGATGCTTTCGATGGTGATGTGGCGGTCTGGGTCCTCAGCCAAGAAGGAGGCGAACATCAAAAACGCACGTTGGGAATCACCGCGTTTGTGAAGAAGGAGCGCCAAATCGCCCTGGAGTTCGCGTCGTTCGTCGGCGCCAATATCGAGAGTCAGACGGTCTTCGAGCCAAGCTTGATAGGAGTTTTGAACCTCCTCAAACCGCCCGGTTCGGCGAACACCGTCCAATGCTTTTTCGCGCGCGGGGCCTTTGATTTCGTAGGCAAAAACGTACGACTCAAAAGCGCGTCGACCTTCGGAAAGCTTTGCCTCGTAGATGGTGGCGAGTGCGATTCGAATCTGTTGCTGTTCCGTGGGTTCTTCGAACAAGTGAATTTTGGTCTCGTAGAGCTGGGCTAAGCCGTTCCAGTTTTGCGCCGACAGGTAGGTTTCGCGGAGGCGATTGAGTTCCTCGATCTGTCCCTCGATCTCTTCCGGTTCAGCGGGCACGGGCGGTGGTGGGCTTCGCAAACCTTCGAGCCGCTCCATCAGATTCTGGGTGCGTTCGGTGTGTGCGCGCTCGAATCCCTTCTTCTCGGATAGTTTAGGGGTCTTGGCGTTTTCGCTGATCGTCGGAATAATCTGGGTGGGGTGCGAAACGTGTTCTTCTTCGTCGAATTCGTCGGCGAACGCTATCGTTGGTGCACTCGTCGTCGCTTCCTCGTCAGCTTTGGCCTCTTCAGCAGCTTTGGCCTCTTCAGCAGCTTTGGCCTCTTCAGCAGCTTTGGCCTCTTCAGCAG
>JBBKVQ010000039.1:0-8914 GCA_037968515.1 Bradymonadaceae bacterium | reverse complement strand
CTCTTCTTCGGCGTCTTCCGAGAGTTCCACGATGCGCCAGCAATTCTGGCTGCACATCCGCAGCAGCGTTTCGCGCGACTCGTTAGGGTAAAAACGGTAGCCGTTTTTTTGCCAATATTGCGAGGTCGCCAGACCTTTTCAGGAAAAAACTCAGCGTAGAAGCATTGCGCCAGTTTGGACGCGTCCCTCATGACTCGTGGCGGAAAATCAGCGAGATCCTCGGGAATCTGGGCATCCAGCAAAGAAGTATCGCCCGAGAAAAAAAGAAAGGGTGTTCCACGCCAATATGGGGCAGCCATTTGTTCGGCAACCTCTGCTGCCTTGGAGTGCAGTTCGGGCAGAAACACGACAACTTCAACCAACCCGTGCCGCTTCAGCTCCTCAACTACTTTTGCGCGTTGATGGGGTAAGCCTGCTCGCTTGAGTTTTCGCTGCAGCTGGCTTCCCGCCCAATTTTGGCTGCTCAAAACGAATCGTGAAACCAGCGCTCTAGCCTCATAGGGAAGTTCTTCAAAGGACCGGGCCGTTGGGGGAAGGAAAACATCGATCATCTGGCTGGTGAGCACATCTATCGCGACGCCTTGCTGCACGCCAAACAGGAGTCCTTCGAGGATCGACCAGCGGGTTTTCGGCCGCACGGCTTGGACACGGGTAATCAGGTCGGGGAAAAAGCCATCTGCAGCCTCGACCTTCTTTTGAAGGGTGAAAAACGTATCGGCGGCGAGCAGCTCGATTTGGGTTCGAATCGAGAGTTCCAGGTCCTTTTCCCGAGCCTGAGCCAGCCAGAGGATGAGTTGGTCGATTGAGTTTGGGTGGCGGATGTGGACTAGAAGTTGAGCCGGGACGCACCATATAGCCAAAGTTCGGAGGTCGTTTGGCGGTCCTTCCAAAAGCTTGGCCAGATATTCCCAACGCTCACAGGATGCCAAAAGGACGAGTGCTTCACGTCCGCACTCTGGGTGATCCAGGCATTTCGAAAAGGCTTCGCCGTTTTGAACTACAGCAGCGTGGACTGCGGGATCGTCCACCATCGAATTTAAGAACCGGATGATTTGACCGCGGTCGTCCACACGTACATCACTCGCAAGCCGCGCCAAAAACGGCAACGCGACGTGGCGAAGTTCGAGGCCACCCAGGCGCATATGTTGTTCGAGGGATTGAAAGGCCCTGGTTCTCTTGGCTAGGTCGGGCAAGACCAACTCGATTAACGCGTCATGGACCGCGATTCCGTGACCCGAAAAGCGCTGCCAGTCCACGTATTCAAGTCCCGAAAAGAGACTTAGAGACACGGCAATAACCAGTGGACGGTCGGACATGTATCAAGTCGATTTTCGATCGCGTCGCGATCGCGATCAGACCAACATGCGTCCCCCACCCCATCGCCCGTTGAGTCCAATTGATTCCTGTTAGGGATGTTTGGGCAGGAGTCCCAAACCTCGGCAATTCCGTCTCCATCGCGATCACCACGACAGGCGTCTCCTACCCCATCGGCCGCCGTATCTTGCTGTTGAGGATTCGGGGTCTGCGGGCAGTTATCGAGGCCGTCGGCGACACCGTCACCATCGTAGTCAAAGCGACAAGCGGCATCAGATTGCCCTGCTTGTTCACCGGCGTTTGCCACGATCGGGCAGGCATCACACACGTTGCCTATCCCGTCCCCATCGGCATCGACCTGATAGGGATTATGCTGATTGGGACAGTTATCGCGAAGGTTTTTGACCCCATCGCCGTCATCATCCTGAGCGCAAGCTGCCCCGCCACCCGACGGGTGGGCTAGGTTCCAAGGATCGCTAATCGTGGGACAAAGATCACAAGGATCACCGAGCCCATCAAAGTCCGCATCCACTTGAGAAGGATTCGCCAACGTCGGGCAGTTATCCCGCCAATCGGCGATGCCATCGGAATCTGTGTCGAATGTGCAGGCGTCAGTGTCTCCGGCGATCCAAGGGCACGAATCGATCAAGTCAATCGTGCCGTCGCCGTCCGAATCGGATCCACCCATCACATCACAAGAGTCGCCTAGCGTGTTGGCGTCGGTGTCTAACTGGCTTGGGTTGATGACAAAAACACAATTATCCAGCCAATCGACGACGCCGTCGCCGTCTTGGTCGGTCTCACAGGCCCCGGTCACCAGCGGACATGGGTCACAGACATCACCCAGACCATCAGAGTCGACATCCCACTGCGCGGGGTTCATGCGCCATGGACAATTATCGGATTCGTTTCCAACTCCGTCACCGTCAACATCGTCGTTTGAAGACTCACACGCGTTGCCCACACCATCACCGTCGTCATCAATTTGAGCGGGATTAGCCACAGATGGGCAGTTGTCGGTCCGATCTGGAACTCCGTCGGCGTCAAAGTCACCCGAAAACCAAATCTGACATGAATCACCGACGCCATCTTGGTTGCGGTCCAGCTGCGACCGATTGGCGACATTAGGACAGTTATCATTCAGGTCCGGGACGCCGTCCCCGTCCATGTCCACGTTTGTGGTGCACAGATTTCGTGGATCAAGCGGGCACGGATCACAGGCGTCACCGACCCCGTCTCCGTCTGAATCGAGCAGGTCGTCTTGTTTGCGAGCTGGACACGGGTCGATAATGTCGGGCCAACCATCCAGATCGCTGTCCAACGAAGCGTTGGCTACCGGTAGACCGGTTCGCCGTTGGCAAACGTCTCCGCGTCCATCTGCGTCCAAATCGCGTTGGTCCCAGTTCGCGAGGTCGCAATTATCGCAGAGGTCCCCCACACCGTCGCGGTCGCTATCGACTTGTCGTGGGTCAGGGATCGTTGGGCATAGGTCCGATATATCGGGGATTCCGTCATCATCGGTATCGAGGTTGGGGTCGGGGCAGCCGTTAGCACCTCCGGCAGCAAGCCGGCATGCATCACAAACATCCCCAACTCCGTCTTGATCCAGATCAAGTTGCCACGCGTCGGCATCTTCAGGGCAGACATCGCATGCGTCGCCAATACTGTCGCCGTCGCTGTCGGATTGCCCTGGGTTGGCAGTCAGCGGGCAATTATCTAACTCATCATCGACGCCGTCGCCGTCCGAGTCAGCCGCTTGCATATCGTTTTGTGCCACGTCCTGACCCATATCTGGGAACGAGGTGTCCAATAATGCATCCGAACCGGCATCTGTCGTAGGGTTGCCTGCCAACAATACGCAACGGCTCGCGATACAAACGCGTCCATTTTCGCAATCTTCGGTGAGGTTGCAGGCAACTATTGGATTGGAAGGTGGGGTGACGGGGTCCGAGCAGGCGGTAGAAAGCAACAAGACTATCAGCGCACCTGTAATCCGTTTCACGGCATTTGCCTCGCCAGGTTTCCGTAAGCCTCTTCGCGGCTCATGCCGCGCGCTTCAGGTCCAAGGCCCGCGGACTTGCGACGATCGAGCAGCGGTTGAATCTGAGCCCAAGACAAATATCGAGGATTACCCAAGTTCATCGCGCGGCACTCGATATCGGCAAGGTGTTCCACATATTCCAATCGAAGAAACGCTTGTTCAAGATTCTCTCCGCAGGCAACGACGCCGTGATTGCCAAGCAAGAACACATCAAATCGTTGCGCGGTTGTCGCGACCGCTTGGCTTTCGTCGGCCGAACCTGGCAGGAAAAACGGAAGACAAGGAACAGCTGGCCCAAGCGAAACCACAGACTCTGCGATCATGGGCCGATCGAGCCCGCGTCCGACCACCGCCAGTGCCGTGGCAGCCGGCGGATGGGCGTGAATTACAGCACGCGCATCGGGGCGACTGCGATACATGGCGAGATGCAGAGCGAACTCTGAAAAAGGCCGGCGAAAACCTCGTAAAACGTTCTTTTCTTCATCGATCTCAATAAGATCACGCTCACTGATATCGGCCTTAGAAAATGCCGTTGGCGTACTAATGAATCTCCCATTGGCGTACCTGACCGTCAGGTTGCCCTCGTGGTTAGCCACCCAGCCCTTCTGGTAGATAAGTCGACTGTAATGAATCAACTCTTCGCGCGGATCCATACCGGTCATGTCAGGTTCACCTGGTCCACAATGCCAACAATGACAGATCGGATAGGCAAGTCCTGAACTCCGAAGAGTTGGCGCACGCCATTGCCCTCTTGCATGACCAGCACGATGTCTCCCGGACCCGATTGAACGCGGTCAACTGCGCAAAACTCGTTTTTGGTTTCCTTCAATGCCTCATCGAGTTCAACAACGCAAAAGAGGGTCTTCCCGACGTAGGTCGGATGTTTCACTGAAGACACGACTGCTTCTTGCACGCGACAAATTTTCATCCTCGGTCCTCAAAAGCAGGTGTGACGTTTCGGGAGCCAACGGCATCAACATGACCAACAACTGCGGCGTCGATTGGCACGAATGTGGGCGACATAGCGAGCGCAGCCTCGCGGCTGCCCACCCAAAAGATCATGTCGCCTGGGCCGGCCTGAACGGCATCTGCCATCACCAGCGAGGGGCCGTCTGGCGCCAACGAAGTCGTTAACGGCTGCACCACCAATAGGCGCACCCCTTCCAGACCTTCGTATAGTGTGGATGCGACCACTGTTCCTATGACTCGTCCAAGCTTCATGGTTATTGGCCTGTGATCACGGTTGGAATCGCTGTGAAACTTGCGGTCAGCAACCAGCTATCGCCGGTGCCTTTGGCCACAATCTCACCTTTGGTGGAGTCATAATTTAGATTCGTTTTTTTGAAGAGCGCAGCGATCGAAACCGGCTGGCCTCCAGGGATCAGCGTAATCTGAGTCGCTTCACCGTCGGTCAGAGTCACGAATCCAGACATGCGACCGTTTGCGATCGATGCCGTGCTCGCGTCCTCCGAAAGCGCGATATTTCCCGAAACATCCAACTTTTGGATGGGAATCACGACCTTCTGGGTGTCGGTTTCGGTGACAAACGTGGCCACAAAATTTAAGTTTTGAATGACCCCTTGAAATGCTCCCGAGTCGCCGGTAAGCGTTGCAGGGTCGTAGCCATCATCGCCATCTGGGTCCCAGGAATACTCACCATCGGTGGTCGTCTTGAGCCCAGAACCACCTCGAATGGTCGCAGTCGACATGTCGGTAGCGATGTCGGCGACATCAATCAGGACGACAACTGGGAAGTCTAGGTCTTGGTTGAAGTTCGAGGCGAGGATGGAATTCAGGCCCACAGCGGCGGTGCCTTGATCGAACGTCAACGTGTCGAATCGCAATTGATAATCAGGCGCCCAGACTTTCCCGCTATTATCAGGAACATCGTTGTTGCTGTTATTCGTGCTCGTGGTGCCGTTGTTCGTCGTGTTGTTGGCGGTGTTATTCGCATTATTCGAGGGGGACGACGAGTCGTCTCCGCAGGCCGAAAATCCGAGCGCAAGCGCCGCCACTGAGGCCAATATCAATCGTGATTTCATCAGAACTCCAGAATCGTGTCAGTGCCGCATCCTAACTGACCCCCCATATCTTTTCAAAGCAAGGAACGACGTCGATTAGTTGCCGTCGAGTTCCAGCAAATGGTCGAAGCTCACCAGGCCGCGGAACTGGTCGAAACGATGTCGAATCGCCTCGTCGTCCAATTTTCGCAACGCGTCAAAAGAGAAGCGTTCGACGACAAACGACGCCATCACACAGCCCAGGACGGTGGCCATTCTCATGACTGAAGGCTTACGGTCGCCACGGCGCACCAAATATCCAATCATGCCGCCCGCGAAAGTATCGCCTGCCCCTGTGGGGTCAAAAACGGCTTCCAAAGGATAAGCAGGTGCAAAAAACACATCGTTGTTCGAGAACAAAAGCGCGCCGTACTCGCCGCGTTTGACGACGAGGTGTTTGGGTCCGTACGACATAATCGCCGCGGCTGCCTTAACGATGTTGGACTCGCCTGCCAACGCACGGGCCTCGCCCTCGTTGATCACGAGCATGTCGATATGCTCGAGAGTCCGACGCAATTCGTTCGGCTTGCCATTGATCCAGAAGTTCATGGTGTCCATGGCAACAAACTCGGGATTCCGAATCTGCTTCAGGACGTCGAGTTGGAGTTCCGGATCGATATTGGCCAAGAACACGCTTTTGCAGTCCCGGTAGGATTCAGGCAACTCAGGTTTGAAATCGCTGAAGACGTTCAGGTGCGTCTCAAGCGTTTTTGCCTCGCTCAGGTCAAAACCGTATTCACCTTTCCAACGAAAAGTCTTTCCGGCGGCGCGAGTAAGTCCCGCGACATCCACTTTACGTTCTTTCAAAAACGAGACCGGTTCTTCGGGGAAATCATCCCCAACCACCGCCACCAGTTTCACGTCAGTGAAATAACTCGCTGAGGTGGAGAAATAGAGGGCGGATCCGCCCAGCACTTCTTCCACTTTGCCAAAAGGCGTCTCAACCGAATCAAACGCTACCGAACCTACAACCAATAAACTCATTTCAACTACCCAAGTTCTTTGTGGAGGATTTCCAGCCGCTTACGAAGATGGCGTGGTTCCTTACCTTTTGACGGTTCACCGAGTTGCCCACAGGCAGCCATCGAATCACTTCCGCGCGTTCGGCGACGAAAACAGCTCACTTCGCGCTCAACAAGGTACTGTTGAAACGCATTGATGGCATCTTCCGATGGTGTTTCGAAAGGCGTGTGAGGGTGCGGATTAAAGGGGATTAGATTAATTTTACATGGGATGCCACGGGTCAATTCAATCACCCGTTTGGCATCTTCGATCGAGTCGTTGAACCCCTTGAGCATCACATACTCAAAGGTGATTCGCTGACGCTTTTCTAAAGGAAGCTCACGCAAACATGTCATCAGCGTTTCAAGATCGTAACGATCGTTGATCGGCATGATCTTGCTGCGTTGAATGTCATTTGATGCGTTTAAACTCACGGCCAATTGAACGTTCGATTCGGCCATGAAGGTTTCGATCTGGGGCACGAGCCCGCTGGTCGATACGGTGATTCGACGGCGTGAAAAGTCGAGCCCTTCGTTGTCGGTCAGAATCGCGCAGGCCCTGGTCACGTTTTCGAGATTATGGAGTGGCTCGCCCATCCCCATGAACACGATATTCGTGACGTTCTCGCCGCGTTCGGCAGCAAATGCACGGGCATGAACCACCTGTTCGACAATTTCTGCGGTCGAAAGATGGCGTGAGAGCCCCATTTTTGCGGTGTAACAAAACGTGCATCCCATCGCACAACCCACCTGGCTCGAAATACATAACGAGTTGTGGGTCTCGAACGGGATGAACACAGATTCGACAACAGCGCCGTCGTCGCATTCGAATGTGAATTTGGTCGTGCCGTCGTCGGACGCAAACACGCCCTTCGATTTCAGCGCCGAAACGCGAGCAACCTCGCCAAGCACATTTCTCAATGACTTGGCGAGATTGGTCATGTCGTCGAACGATTCAGCACGATGGATATAGAGCCACTCATAAACCTGATTCGCTCGAAAGGCTTTCTCGCCCAGTCCTTCAGTGAGCAACTCACGAAGTTCCGCGCCCGTAAAACCTTTCAGGTCGATCGGTTGGTGCACCTCACCCGTGCGAAGGGCGTTAATAGCTTCATCTAGGTGAGTGCGATTCATGGCTTATCCTTCGGTAGGTTTACCCTTTAGGGTAAATCTCAGTGGTGCTGAAGAAGAACGCGATTTCACGGGCGGCGTTTTCTGCCGAATCCGAACCGTGAACCGAGTTTTCTTCGATGTTCTTTGCGAATTCCTTACGGATGGTGCCTTCGGCAGCTTCCGCAGGGTTCGTTGCGCCCATGATGTCACGGTTGGCTGCGACGGCATTTTTGCCTTCGAGGACCATAACCAGGACAGGACTGCGAGTCATGAAACCCACGAGGTCCTTGTAAAACGGACGTGCGGCGTGGACGTCATAAAAAGCCGCTGCGTCGCGCTGGCTAAGGTGAAGCATGCGCATAGCGACCGGACGAAGGCCTGCTTTTTCGAATTTGTTGATGATTCCACCGATGTGGTTCCCTTCAACTGCGTCTGGCTTGAGAATACTAAGTGTGCGTTCCATCAGATACTCCTTAATGGTGTGTGTTCTAGAGGCCTATGGCGCGCTTCAAAGTCGACCCGAGGTCGCCAGGTGAAGGCGCAACAAAAATACCAGCAGCTTCCATGGCCGCAATCTTGTCAGATGCTGCGCCCTTTCCGCCCGAGATAATGGCGCCTGCGTGGCCCATTCGTTTTCCGGGAGGTGCGGTGCGACCCGCAATGAACCCAACCAATGGCTTGGTGAAGTTCACTTTTGCCCACGCAGCGGCGTCTTCCTCGGCCGAGCCACCGATTTCGCCGATCATGATCACGGATTCGGTCTGGTCGTCGTTCTGGAATGCAGCAAGGACGTCGATGAAGTTGGTTCCGTTGATGGGGTCACCACCAATGCCAACACAGGTCGACTGACCGATGCCGAGTGCCGAAAGCTGGCCCACGGCTTCGTAAGTCAACGTTCCCGAGCGTGACACGACGCCAACGCTACCCTGCTTGTGGATATGACCTGGCATGATGCCGATCTTGCACTTGCCGGGGCTGATGACGCCAGGACAGTTCGGGCCGACCAGGCGTGAACCGCTGTCCTGCAACGCTCGCTTGACCGGGATCATATCTTGAACCGGAATGCCTTCGGTGATGCACACGATAAGGGCAACGCCCGCGTCGATCGCTTCAAGAATGGCATCGGCTGCGAAGGGTGGCGGCACGTAAATCACGGTCGCGTTGGCGCCGGTCTCGTGCACGGCTTCCGCCATTGTGTTGAATACAGGACGATCGAGGATGGTCAGGCCACCCTTCCCTGGCGTGACGCCAGCGACAAGGTTCGTACCGTACGCAATCATCTGTTCACTGTGAAATTTACCAGCCGATCCTGTGATCCCCTGGCAAATCAGCCGCGTATTTTCGTCTACAAAAATGCTCATGACTTGTCCTTAAGTTCTCTGGGG
>JBBKVQ010000038.1:0-8940 GCA_037968515.1 Bradymonadaceae bacterium | reverse complement strand
GACCAGTACTGATTCAACACTGCGAATTCGCCTATCCGAAGAGAAAGACGAAAAGACATTTCTGGACGAGATTTATGTCGTTGTTGATGGAAAGGAAATTCGTCCCAACACCTGCATAGAGTCGCCAAACCTTAAGTATTGTGCCGCAGAACGGTCCTACGAAAACCTGGTCAAAGGCGAGTCGCTTGTGCTGGAGTTTGAAACAGGAGGCCGCAAGGCAACGCTCTGGGCACGTGGTTATTATGTCCCCATTTATGACTGATTCATTAGGTCAATCAAAAAGCGCCATGCAGGCCATACATTTGGCATTTTCCGTAGAGTTCCATACCTTCACAAACTAGATGGGTTTCGACAGCTTTTGAAGAGCTTCTGCTTTGGCCCGGACAAACTCTTCAATATCTTCTGATTCGTAATAACCTTGGCCGTCATTTGAAGCGCGAATCGTCTCGGCCTCTAATTCTAAAGCATTCTCGCAGCAAGCGACCAGATTTTTGAGCACGGTTTTGAGTTCGGGGCCTGTCTCTAACGAGGCGCGGTGTTTCCACGCATCGAAGTTTTCAGGGTCAAGCTTGGTGACCAGCGCAAAACATTTTACCTCAAAAAGTAGAGCGGCTGGGTCACGAGTTACGATATTTGCCAGTCGTTCCTCATGCCACGGAATAGCGGCAAAACAGTCGCGGTCGCTCTCCATATAACCATCGGCGTAGGTCTTTTTTAGAGCCGTCAGCGCTTGGTTCTCTTTGCCTAATTCGTAGAGCGCCCGCAGCGTGATTCGGCAGGTTTCATAACGCTCTTTGTTGTCGGAGCTAGACTTTTTGGCTGCCTTGGCCGCTGCAGATGCCGCTTGTTCCCATCGGTCAACGGCGAGCGCCTGAGCGGCCGCTTCGCGCCAAGCGATGGCGTCGATCGTGTCGCGGTCGACACGTTTGGCAAAGGCCATCAGGCCGTCGGCCCGCTCTTCATGCGAAACCGATTCGAGGTCCTGATGGACCAGAAGCCGGTCCGCCTCGAACCGTCTGCGTTCTTCTGCACCGTTCGGGTTCTTGCTGGCGTTGACCACGCGGATGACCTCTTTAAAACAGCGGGTGCGCTCGGTGATTTCGGTCGACTCCGAACCGAGCAGGAACCAACCCTCGAAATACGCAGGAAATACTTCGGTCATAAGCGCCAGAGCGCGCAGGCGGAAGGCTGCATCCGCGTTAGTCGAAACGAGGTTCGTCGGTCTTTCATTATGAGGGTTTTTAATCCTGGCAAAAGCAGTGCGTAGTGCGGCGAGCGCGTCGTCATCACGGCCAAGTCGATGAAGGCCGACCACCAGCGGTTCCGTGTACAGGTCCGCATACCCTTTGGGCGCAAAGCGGTTAGCCGTCGAAGCCGCCTCAATCAGCAGCGGCCATCGTTCAAGTTCCGCTGCGGCATAGGCGATTTCCCCCCACAACTCGCCCTCGGTCGGGTATTGGCGCACAAGGGGCAACAGCAGATCCAATTGTTGTTCTTTCGAAAGGGCGGATGGTTCGTCCACCTTAGCCAGCGCCGCCTTGCGCTCTTTTGCGGGCATTTTTGGAAGCCCGAGGTATTTGGCGTCCGTGTAGAGCCCCTCGTACTTTTCGGCTTTCGCTTCTTGGGCTTCTTGGTCCAGCAACTTTGCATTTGCCAGACTGGTAACAAGCGAAATGAAGACCTCAAACGACATGAACTCACGCTTTGGTCCGGCCTCATGGTCATAAAAAATGATCTGGCCAGGCGCGCCCAAATCAAGGGTGCCCGCCGGATCGACGCAGTATAGCTGGCCATCTCCGTCAGCTAAAAAAGGAATCCACTTCGAATTCCATGGGCCATTTTCTGCAGGAAAAACCTCCTGCATCCTCTGGCGTTCGGCGAGAATCGCTTCGATCGACAGCAGCTGAAAGCTGCCCAGAAGCTCGTGTTCGGTGCCGTCATGCATCGCATAGAGCGCCACCATCAGACTTGGTGCGTCGAGAGCGCGAAGGCTCTGAAGCGCGTCGGCCGTCGCCGGTGGACGGAGCTGAGGTATCAGCCATTTTTCTTTGGTGCGAACGGTCTCAAGCAGCGTCTGAATTGCTTTTGTAGGATCTGTGCTCGTCATGAATCTCTCAAGGTTCGCTGGTAGTTTGCGTCGTTTGAAGATGGCATGCCCGACGGCAGGAATCCAATCGAGTCAGGCTCAGATGGCGCCGCCAATGCCCCGCAGAAGGAAGTCCTTATTCCTCGAGCTCATAGCGCGTATGTGTGGCGAGCGGTCCGGCAAAAGAAGTCGCGATCCGAAAGGATGGCGCGTCATCTGAGATGTTTTCGAATAAGCGGCGTCCACCACCAAAAAGAACCGGTGCGAGTGAAATCTCTAACTCGTCGATGACACCCAAATTCAGGTATTGCTGAACTAAATTGGCCCCGCCTGAGATACGAATATCACGGTCGCCGACGACTTCCCGCGCCAGTTCAAGCGCTCGTTCTGGCCCGCCATTAACAAAAAAGAAAGTTGTTCCACCCGGCCTAACCCATGGTTCTCGTTTTTCGTGTGTGAGGACGAAGACCGGCGTGTGGAAAGGCGCTTCTTCGGGCCATGAACGCTCACCCTGGTCAAACATTCGTTTGCCCATGATGCTGGCGCCTGCGCGTTGCATCGTGTGACGCACCATGTCGTTCACCGGGCCAGTCTCGCCACCTTCACCAAACTGGAGGGTTTCCCGAAAATATTGTTGGTTTAATATCCAGCCCATCAACGCACCCCATTTGGCGCCCCAATTCTTGTATTCGGGATTCTCCCAATTCTCGATCGTCATGCCTTCCGGCGCCATGTAGCCATCGAGGCTAAGTCCGATATTCACAAATACCTTGCTCATTTCGTTCTCCTATTCTGCCGTCATTGATGACAAAGGCGCTGAGCGCAACACTGCTCGTTCAATATTCCAGCCCACCAAATGGCTTCAATGCGGCATGAATGAATGGAAGTTCGTCACGGGTAATGATTCCACGGTCAAGTGCACCAAGGGTCGCATCACGGAGTAGCTCAGGTGGTAGATTTTCGGCCACACAGTCTTCGAGCGTGCGCAGCGGGGCGGTTGCGGGAACTGGTCCGAACCAATACCGGTCGCGGTCGGCGACGTCCCCGTAGTGCAGAACGACGCCTTCAGGCACGCGAAGACGCCGTGTTCGCCATTCGTCCGGAAGAGTCAGGTGAACCTGTGAGGGCAGCACGTCCGAGAGGTCGTGCAGGGCGAGCGCTGTCTGGTGGGAGAATACCCCCATTTGCTCCGACCAGAGCCACGCAGCCGTTAGGTCCTCGTGGTCGCCCGCCGGGAAATGCACAAGGCGATAAACGCCACGACGCACACGAATCATCCGCTGCGCACTCAGGTGGTGGGCGAGCAACTGCGGCGAATAGCCGGCCTCCGCCGCTTGAAACGTCGTGAAAAGCCCGTCTTGAGCCGCCGCGATCTCGAAGAGGTGGTTCCAGTCGGGCGAACTGGCAACTGCGTCATTCATGCACAAACATTAAGTCAGGCTTTAGTTTTGTGCAGGTGGTGTTCTTATTGACGTTCGTCAGCGCCAATGTCTGGTACGCCATTGGCGTGTGGCTCGCCGTCGATATCCAAACCAGCCTCGTTGACGGCCTCGCCCTGATCGATGGCATCGGTCGCTCCAGCGGCTAAGTGCAGGTCGCCTGATGGGGCATCAACAAACAAGCTCAACTCGGCACGTTCGATATTGCTCGAAAGCTCGCCGGCCGCGCCGTTTCGTTTGGTGATGCGTCGAGTGATATTATTGCGGATCTCGGCCTTGGTGTTCGCAAAGCGATAGTCGATCGACGAGAAAAATCCGCTGGCATCGGGTGAGGACACAACCGTGTTGTGAAACACACGCACGCCGTGTGCCTGGGCGAGCTCGATGCCGGTGTCGTAGAAGTCGATGTCGGCGTAGATGAAGTTGTTACGGATGATTCCGTCGTAGTGGCCGATATAGCCCACAACATCAGGGTAGGGCGCGTCGGCGTAGTCACGGGTGCGGCCGTTCTCGACGAGGCCAAATCCGATGCCGCGGGCACAATTGATGATGGTGTTTCGCTCTACCAGAGTGTCGCGCGACGCTGACCAGAAGTGCACGGCGTGTTCGGCAAGACCTTCGCCGGCGCAGTAGATGCCCTCAAAATGGTTGTCGTGGATCTTCCAGCCGCGGGCCTGATGGCCGTCAATGCCACCGGTGTAGCAGCCACCGGTGGCTCGCTCGACGTTTGGTCGGCCAGCATCCGTCATCATAAACTTCGAGCATGCGACCTCGCCGTCGTCGACCCAATTGGCCTCACCACCGTCGGCATTAATCTTGATGAACTGCTCGCCGCCGTCGATAAGTCGCACATCGTAGATTCGCGTGCCCTTGATGGTAGCGCCCCGCGGTGTCGCATGAATCAGGTGGTCGACCGCGTGGGTCACGGTCAAGTGGGCGACCGTGACGTTATTGGCGTGAATGGTGACGACCTCGTTGGTTGCGTAGCCGCCGTCCAGGATAACCGCACTGGCGTCACCAGAAGCACCGCGCAGGGTAAGGCCGTCGACGCTCAGTTGAACGCGGCTCGACGCATCCCCACCATTGAGCATGTAGGTTCCGTCGGCCAGCAACAACGTTGTCCCCGGCGCCGCATTTGCAGCGATCATGCGCAGATTATCGCCTGGTGAAACGTCGATCGTCGGACCTTGCACGGGGAGCTCGGCGCAGCGTGCGCTTGGGGTCGTTCCCATGTCCGCAGGGGTCGTCATATCGGGCCTGCCGCCGTCGGGCATCGTCGTCGCGTCTTGGCCGACATCCAGCGTAGTTCCCGTATCTACTATAATGCCGCTATCTGACCCGATATTGGACGAGGTGTTGTCTGCATCGCTGCTGCAGGCGGCGAGTGCAAGAGTCAGAAATAGAAATATGGCACGGGACATCGAGGACCTCGTCATTTGGGCTAGTCGGCTTGTAAGTCACATCATTCAGAACTACACGATCACGCTACCCATCGATAGACTCTTGCAGTTCACTCACACCCGCGACGGAGCCGGAAATGGTGGATTTGATCGAACATGTTTTATCTCAAGATGTTGGAAGTCTCCGACACAAGCTTGCGGACGGCGTAGATCCAAATGAGGTTGACACGTTTGGTTATGCCGCGCTTCACTTTGCCGCTCTTATTGGCGCAAAAGAGTGCACCGAAGCTTTGCTCGGTGCGCGTGCGAATCCGAAACTCCAAACACTTGCGATGGCATCTGGACTGTTGGAATCGCGGGTTGTCCGGCCTGCGGGTGCGACCTTCTATATCCGCGAAGCTAAACATCCCCGCTTGCCCGAAAACGTGGCGTTCGACAAAGGAAGTACGCCTTTACACATCGCAGCTTGGGCTGGGCAGCTTGAGATTGTTGAGTTGCTGCTGGCGGCCAAAGCGAAACAAGTGAAGGACGGCGTTGGCGCCATGCCGTTGCATCTTGCGGCGCTTAGCGGACATGCAAAAGTAGTCGAGCGGTTGTTGGAAAGTTCGGTTGCAGTGGATGGTGTGACCAAGACGCGAAAAAGTATCGTGTTTTTCGACAAAGGAATGACGGCACTCCACGCCGGATTGGAGAGCGGCGATATTGGTGTCGTCCGTGCCCTGCTTGCCGCTGGCGCCTCCCCAGAAATGACGACGGATACAGGTTGCACCAGTGTATTCTTTGCGGCTCGCGGCGGAAATGTCGAAACCCTGAGCACTTTAGGAGAGTCCTTTGATCCCGGTGGTAAGTACATGAACTGGCCGCTCGTAGAAGCCGTCGAACATGGACATGCTGAGATGGTGACCGCTTTGCTGAAACGCGGAGCCTTAATGGAGAGCGACCAAGGCCAACAGGCGCCTCTTCGGTGCGCGACAGAGCGAAATGACCTTTGTATTCGAAAGATTCTCTTGGATCACGGGGGGCGGCCGCTGGAACACTCTCAGCCGCGTTGGGCGGCGAGAGCCAATGACGTGACAGCGCTTAACGAAATGGCACGTTCCGGCGTCGACCTCAGTCATCCCAATGACGGAAGTACGCCACTCATGGATGCGACCGCACAGGGGCATATTGCCGCTGTTGCGGCACTACTAGATCTTGGTGTCGACTTAGACGTGGTGACTTCGTATTCAGCGGCGCACGTTGCGATCAGCAACGGCCACGGCGAAATACTCGATATGTTGCTGGACGCAGGCGTGGATTGCGGTGTGTTGGATAATGACGGAAACACGCCCCTTTTTAGCCTTTTGTTCACGCGGAAAGCGACACCCCAGCGGATTCAACGGATGATGGAGCTTGGGGCGAATCCACACCGCCAGAATCGCACTGGAAGCTCACCCATCAAAAGCGCGCGACAGGCTGGGCTGATGGACCTTGCGGCGGTCATGGAGAGCGCGCCGGTGCCCGAAGATGCTGATGCGCTAACTTATAAAACGCGAACTCGATCTGAAGTCTTGGATTCTGCTGACGGCAGCGAAAGTTGGAAGGAATTAAACACAAAATTATGGGACGAGCTTGTGCCACCGCGCAATGCCGCGTCGAACGTTCAGGGCGAATTGTTGCGATGCATCGGCTCACTGACTGACGAGGCTTACCGTAATGGAAATATTAACTGGGGGCCGCATCTTGTTGAGATGGTCGATACCCTTGAGCGCTTTCTTCTTGATGGAACATTGGGGGAGGCCCGTGAAGACAAGCTTAAGCCGTCCCTTCGTGCCCTTAAGCACTACCGTCGCCCTGATTTGAGCGGGGACGGTTCACCGCATTATCTTGTGAATGAAGCGGTGGTGCAGTGGTGTTTAAAAAATCGAGAATTGATTCCGATTTAATAAGAATGTGCAGGAACCGAAACTCCGGTCTACTCTGCGCTGCAGGCTCAAAAAATAGGCGCTCAAACCATGCCGCGTCGATTTTAAGACCACCACTAAAAACCTGATGACGGAGTGATTCATGACGACCCCGCATAGCCGAAGTGTTTCGAGCGCCATTGCGCTAATTCTGGCCTGTGGGTTGTCGTTGATACCCAATATCGCCTCGGCCAAAAAACCGCCTAATGACTCCGTAACACTCTGCCTTCAACCCTTGGGGGATTACGACAAAGCCATGCTGAAAGCCTCGGCAACAGGAGTGGAGCACCTCTACGGATTCAAGGTCGAAGTCCGGCCGGCCTTATCGATGCCCAAGGCCGCTTGGTATCAGCCGCGCAAGCGATACCGCGCCGAGATTCTGCTCGACTTCCTGCGTCAGGATGTCCTTCCACGGACCGACTGCACCTTTATTGTCGGGTTCACGTCCCACGATATCTCGACCACCAAAGACGAACACAAAGACTGGGGGATTCTGGGGCTCGGAGAGGTCGGCGGTGTGGCCGCAGTGGTGAGCTCAAAACGCACGCATAAACGGCTTAAGAAGCCGCACACGGCGATTCGACGGGTCGTGAAAGTGGTCAATCACGAGATCGGTCATGTGATGGGCTTGCCGCATGTGAAAGGCGAGGGCTGTTTAATGAACGATGCCGAGGGCACGGTGGACACGGTGGATCAAGAGAATGGTCTGTTATGCCAACCGACGATCGAGTTCATTGAAAAACATCGAGGGTATCGCATACCAAAACTCGTCACTTTTGATTGGTCTATTTTGGAGCCCTAGCGGTTCAGCAGCAACGCACTTTAACTTCCGTGCTCGTCGTTGGCGCTTCCCGCTGGTAGATTCGCGCGCGAACCGTCCCGAACCGCACCTGAGAGTGAATCATGACCGCATCAAACGACCTGATTTTGTGGGAAACAAAAGACCAGGTGACGACCCTTACGATGAACAATCCGCGCAAGCTGAACGGTTGGACGATGGACATGCTCGTCGCCTTGCGTGCTGCGCTCGAGCAGGCTGCCAAAGACGTCGACACGAAGGTTTTGATCCTGACTGGCGCCGACCCCTACTACTGCGCTGGCGTCAATCTGAGCGCCGTGGTGTCGCCGGGCCATCCCGCCAAGCTTCACGCGTTTATCGCCGAGCAGAACGAGAGCTTGTTCGAGATGTTTCTGAGTTTTCCAAAGCCGATCTTGGTGGCCGTAAATGGGCCAGCCATTGGCGCAAGCGTGACCTCGGCCACACTCTGTGACGCAATCATTGCCAGTGAAAATGCCACGTTTTCAACACCGTTTGCAAAGCTCGGCGTCACGCCGGAGGGCTGCTCGAGTGTGCTCTTCCCGAAACTGGTCGGTGAGGAATCCGCCAAGCGGATCCTTGGCGCCGAGGGCTGGCAGCCAACCGGAGCGGAGGCCGCCGAGATTGGGCTTGTCGACCAGGTCGTCCCGCATGAGAAGCTGATGGACGAAGCCCATAAGTTGGCTAAGAAATGGGTCAAAGCGGGGCGGGAGCGTACCTTCAAAGCCGGGATGACCGTCGACGAGCTGCGCAAAATCAATGCTCGCGAATCCCAAGAACTCGCCTACGCGTTCCTTAGCCCTGACTTCTTGCGCGGCCAATACGAGTTCCTCAAAAAGAAGGGCAAACGCGGCCCGGCGCTCGTGTTCAAGAGCCTTCTACTCACGCATCCCCTCTGGAAGCGTTTGTTGCCGTGAATGAGGTTTGGTGCGCGAGTGACGCGCATCGAATTGCCAAGGCGAAGAAGATCCACCGGCGCGGACAATTGGTTTATCTGCTAAAATCGATTAATCACTCGCCAAAAACCATGGGCGAGGTCGATGGGAAAACTTCGTTAAAACAAGTCGCCAGCCCAGAGCAGTCATTCGCGGCGAGTTCGGCCTCACAAGGGTCCTGAAGCCATTCAAAGATTTCGGTCACTTTTGCCCGATAGTAGCAAGCGTCCATCGCATCCGGGCTGCGGCCGCCATTACATGCGGTAGCAACCTCGTTGATGGCGTCGCAATCTCGGAGATGCTCTTGAGGTGTCAGCATG
>JBBKVQ010000037.1:0-7333 GCA_037968515.1 Bradymonadaceae bacterium | reverse complement strand
TTCGAATCCCGTACGGGCTATGTAAATCAGCGGCGTGCCGCGAGGAGTTTTAAAATGGCAACGAAAAAACCAGCAAAAATCGCGTCCGCAAAAAAAGGCAAAGCTGTCGCAAAGCCTTGTTTGACCTGTGGATCTGAAATGGCAATGGCGAAGGTTCTTCGAGTAGAAGGATCGAGCGGCATGTACTGGCTTTGCACCAGCAACACATGCAACTCCATGATGACGACATCAGGCGCTCAAGCCGGCTCTCTTGAAATCTGAGAACCAGTTGAAGAACGCGTAAAAGGAACCCGCATCGGCGGGTTCTTTTTTTTTGCCCGCTGGTGTACGTTCCTGCGCCCTCGGGAATGTAGGGGGCCGTTGCGACGCTTATGGCTCGGGTTGATGCGCTTCAAAAGGAGTTCGGATGACTGGTTGGATGCTCACTAAACTTCGCCCGGCACTGATAGTTGCCGCTCTGATGGCGTTGCCGTCCTTTGCTTCCGCCGAGGGCGGAAGTGTTCGTTTTTCGTACGAACGAATTGAAGTTGGGGACAGCGTAGAATGGGCTTTGATGCCTCATCTCGAAACCGCTCTGGTTGGCAAAGTCGACGAGAAACTGCTCAAGAACGCGTTCGAACTTCTCAAGAAAGACAAGCGTGGAACCTACGGAAAGTCGTCGATCGCGGTCAGCGGGAAAGCACCGAAATTCAAGGCCACCGTCACGATTGACCCTGAATATGCCAAGTACTCGGTGATCATCGTGGCAGAATCTGTGTTCACGCTCACCGAGCTTGGGGTGGACGAAGTCGCATTCCCTGGAATTACTGACGGTCCTATAACCCGCGTAGACGTACCATTTTCTGGCTATTCGTTGGTGCTTCCGCTCTTCCGCGCCGTGGGTGTTTCCAGCTCGCATGTGCAGGTTCGTCTTCCAGACGGACACCTTCTGCCAAGCTCAGACGTCGCGGCCAAATGGAAAGCCAAAGACGCAGGTCTTACCTCGAGTATCTACGCCTACCTGAAGTCGCCCGATCCCTACACGGTCGCGACGGTGGCCGCGGCCTTGCCTGATTTGAAGATCCCCTACGCGGAACAGGTCACGGCGCTGCTTTCGAACAAAAACGAACTGGTTCGAAACACGGCCCTCGATGTGCTCGCAAATGTTCGCGAGGACAAGACCGTACTTGAAGCCGTGGCAAAACATTTGGGTACCGAGACCTCTCCGGAACTCAAGACGAAGACTGCCGAGTTCCTAGGCGCGTCGAAAGACAAGTCGTTCAACATCCTTCTGCACATCTATCTTGCGCCAAGCGCAGACGAGAAGGCCTCTTTGGCCGCGGTCAATGCGTTGGCAGGATACAAAGACGCCCGCACCACAGATGTGTTGGTGCCCCGTTTGACCGACGCACGTCCGGCGGTGGCTTCGGCTGCAGCCGTGGCGTTGCAAAAGACCGGTGCGAATGCGGCGATGATTACGGCTCTTGGAAACGCGAAGGTCGACGCCAAGGTTCGACTCGAATTGGCCAAGATGCTCGCGACCGAAAAGGCGGATGATTCGCGTCTGGCTGGGCTGAATTACATCGCGCTCAATGATGTTGAGCACGTCGCGGTAAACGCCGTCGAAGACATTGCCAAGCTGAACGAAGCGGGGCGTAAGACCCTTGAAGGATACCTGGTCGCCGACCTTGCATATCTGCGTGCAGCTGCGGCCGAACAGTTGGTTGCAGCAAAATCCGAGGCGTCGTTTTCGGCGTTTGCGGCTGCCGCCAAGGCCAACAAAGATGCGGACCTGATGGAAGAGTCGATCAACGCGATCATGGTGTCGTTGCCGCTCAAGTCGATCATGGACCGCACCAAAGACTCCAACGCGCTGGTGAAGCGAGTTGCCTATCTTTCACTCGGTGAAAAAGCCGTCAAAGAAAACGCGGGAGCCAAGGTGTTTGGCACGCTAAAAGAGGGTATCGGCAGCTCCGATGCTTCGATTCGAGGCGCCTCTGCTCGTGCTCTCGGCCAGTTTGCCGATGCAAAAACGGCCGCTGCGCTCAAGCCGCTAGTTAGCGACAAGAGCGCCACTGTGCGACGCGACGTGGCAGTCGCAATCGGGAACTTTAAAGGCGGCGAACTTACCGACGAACTGAAAGCGATGTTGGATGACAAAGATCCTGACGTTCAAGCAGCGGCCATCCGCAGTTTCGCAAATCGCGGAGACGCCAACCAGTGGGACCGCATCAAGGCGTTGGTGAAGTCGTCTGACGCGATTGTTCGAGACGCCTCGATCTATGCGTTGGGTAAACTGGTCTCACGCGAAGATGAGAAGGGCGTTCGCGAGGTGATTTCGACTCTCTCGGGCGGACTGAACGATAAGGATCCTCGCGTAAGAGTCACGGCCGTTGAGGCTTTGGGAACATTTCGTGAAGAGAAAGCCGTCACGGGTATCGCGATTCAGCTGAACGCGGCTGACGAGACCCTGCGTCTTGCTGCTGTGAAGGCATTGGGTACGACGACTCATCCAAGTGCGGTGACGCTCGTCGAGAGCATCGCAGGCGACCCAAATCGCAAGATCCGAAAGGCCGCCGTCGAGTCTTTTGGGCTGCTGAAAGCCAAGTCTGAACTCAACGCCCGAGCCAAGGCCGAGACCGACAAGGAAATCCAGGAGCTCATTCGTGCCACGCTCAAACGCATCTAGATTCGTGGTGGTTATCGCTGTGCTGTTTAGCGCAGCGTGCCAGAAACACGTTGACGCCATCCCAGAGGTCACCACGACCTCGCCCACGAGCGTTGCGTCTGAACCAGCCACGCCCGAGGTGGCCTGCAGCGTGGACGGCCAATGCGATAAGTTTCTGCGCTGTCTGGACGGCGTGTGTACCGTGCCGCCCGCGATCACCGGAACTGTCCGAGCCGATACGCCAATCGCCTCGTTTTATAATGGAGAAACTCAGGTGGCTCAGGTGTTTCTGGAGGTGGCGGACGACGTCGACGAGCAGCGACGCGGCCTGATGTTTCGCACCGAAATGAAAGAAAACTGGGGGATGATTTTTGTCTATGACTACGATGACACGCATCAGTTTTGGATGAAAAACACGTTGATCCCGCTTGATATGCTTTTCATCGGTGCCGACGGCGTCGTGCAAGGGATCGTGACGGACGTCCCTCCGCTGACTCTTACAGGAAGAGGCATCGATAAACCCTCGCGACACGTGCTTGAGTTGACCGCTGGCGCCTGTGCGCGCTTGGGGATCAAGGCAGGTAGCCGAATGCGGCTCGAAAACGCTCCCAATATCCCGCTGACTCTTTGAGATACTTACGGTCGGCTTTGGGGCGGATCTTCGCGTTTTACGGCGCGGTCGGCCTGGTTGCTTGTTTCGTACCCTTGATGTCGGTGATTTCGTACGAATCGGCGGCGTTGTTTGGCGTCTTGGGGGGCATTATCTCGCTCATCTGGCCCATTGCTGGCTCAGGCGCCGCGGTAGATCGTGCCATCAATAGAATAGGCCTGCATTTGGGACTCTTGGCCTTGCCTGCCCTGATTCTGACGCTGAACTCGCTGCGTGTCCCCAACTGCTCACCCGGGCTGGGGTACCTGTTTTGGTTGTTCATTCCGGTTGTTTCGGTGGTGATGGGGACCTCGATTCGCTTGGTGGTCGATGAACTGACCGGGCTGTCGCTGGCGCGTCGAAACTTGATCGCCAGTGTGGTTGGATTGGTCAGCGTTTTGGCTTTCCTTTGGCAGTTGGCCATGCAGCCTCCGATCAACGGGTTTCAGCTTTTTCTGGGGTATTTCAGCGGTTCGATTTACGACGAGGCGCTGTCTATTCCACATGGCCTCGTCTACTACCGTTTATGGAGTCTGGCCTTCGCCGGAGCGTTGATTGCTGCCGTGGAGGTTCGCTATCGGTACCAGAATTGGCTGGGGCTTCGAGGGCCCCTGATTGCAACAGTGATTCTGGTGGTATTGAGCGTTCTTGGTTGGGCAAATCGCCAGCACTTTGGGGTCGATCACGACCGAACCACCATCGCCGAGCGGCTTGGTGGGAGACTGGAAACCGAACATTTCGAAATCTATTTTCCCGCGACCCGCGAGTGGTACAAGCAGGCCCAGCTACTGGCCGATGATCATGAGTTTCGTTACGCGCAGATGGCGGAGTATTTCGGCACGGATCCGGTGAAAGAAAAAAATCGGAAGATTCGCAGTTTTGTTTATCAGGACCGCGAACAAAAGGGCGCCCTTATGGGCGGACGCCGAACCCTGGTCGCCAAGCTATGGCTGGGCGAGATGCATATCCAATGGCGAGAATTTGGCGACCATTTGTTGGCCCATGAGCTGGCTCATATTTTCACTGAGCCTTTTGGGGCCGGGCCGCTGCGCCTAAGTTCGCGCTTCGGTATCGCCGTGAATATGGGCCTGGTCGAAGGGATCGCCACGGCGGCCGACTGGCCGGCATCCGACCTCAATGTTCATATGGCTGCAGCCGCGCTGCGACGGCTTGAAGTGGCTCCGGATATCCGTCGTATGCTCGGTGCGACTGGATTTTGGACCCAATCTTCGAGCAGGGCCTACACCTTGATGGGCTCTTTCATTGCGTTTCTGGTGAATACTCGCGGCATCGAATCCTTCAAAAAAGCCTATCCGAATGGGGATTTTGAAGGGGCCTATTCGCAGTCCATCGATAGTCTTGTGGCTGAGTGGGAGGTGTTCGTAGATGCGATACCCCTGACCGAACTGGAGATGGCTCGCGCCAAATTCCAATATGACCGCCCGAGTATTTTCGAAAAGATCTGCGCCCGCACGGTCGCTGAACTGCGCAGACAAGCAGACGAACACGGCCGCTTGGGCGAACGTGAAGCTGGCGTTGCGGCCTGGCAAACCATTTTAGGCTTTGATCCCGAAAACACCCGATATCGGCTCGAGTTTGCGGGCTTTTTGATTTCTGTTGATTTGCTCGAACAAGCGGAAGCACAATTGAATCAGGTGCTTGCGGGCGAGAGTAGCGCGATGGAGAAAGCTCTAGCGCTAGAGATGCTCGGTGACGTGATGTGGCGTCGCGACGATACCCAAAACGCTCACGCCAGCTACCGAACATGCATGGAGACCGGAATTTCCAGCGATCGTTTGCGCATGCTTCAGGTCAAGTCGTTGGCGCTTGAGCGTCCACCCACTGTGGTCAAGATCGCGTTTGATTACCTGCTCGACGGCGATAATGACCTTGGGGCTTATGGCCCATCGAAATGGGTGGCAGCTTCTGCCGACGACCCGCTTGGCCACTACCTGTTGGGGCGTCGCCTTCATTCGGCTCGCCGATATGACGACGCCATCATCGAGTTGTCTTTGTCGCTTCCGACGCTCCCCGTGGGGGTTCTGCTCGATGAAGCCAGGTACCTTTTGACCACCGCATATTATTTTGTGGGAGACCTCGACGTGGCCGAACAAACCCTAGAGCCCCTCAAGGGTGCGCCGGAGCCCTATGCAACATTGGCTGTTGAATGGTCACGTCGCATTGCTTGGGCTCGTCGGAATAGGTTAGAAGGCCGGTGACGTTCTGGCTGACACGGGTTAACTCAACTTTGCCGAACTTCGAGTTAGGCTCCATTTGAACTGCTTCTTCTTGAGAAAATACATGGTTTGGAAGTTTCTAGGCGTTTTTCTTATTCTCATCTTTTCGACTGCTTGCGGGCCGGACTACTTGCGTAAGAAATCGCATTATGCGGACGTGCAAGGAATCGAAGTCGATGAATTGTCCGAGATTCCCGATACCGAAGAAAACCGCGCGATTGTGAACATACTGATCCAGTACCGCAACGCGTTGGTGACCAAGGACGTCGGTTCGTTGAAGCGACTGGTATCAGACACCTATTACGAGAATGCCGGTACGACTGACAGCACTCGAGATGACTACGGTGCTTCCGAGCTTCCGGACGTTTTTGAGCTGCTCGCGAGCAAAGCCGACGAGATTAAATTCGATGTTGAAGTCAAAGACGTTGAAGTCAATGGCGACAAGGCCCACATCGACTACGAGTTCAAATACGCTTACCGATTTGCGGTGGGTGACCAACAGAATTGGGACGCCGGAACAGACCTGAATCGTCTCGAACTTTTTGCTGAAAACGGCGAATGGAAGATTATCTCGGGACTCTGAGTTGTATAAGAGGCGTCCTAAAAGAGAATGAGCATGTTTCACCGTAGGGTTTGGATAGTAGGAGCGACGTTTTGGTCGCTCTTCTTGCTTCTTGGCACACCAGCAGTGGCCCAGAATGCACAGTTAAGTGCCGTGGCAAGCACGCAACAAGCAAACGCGAGCGGCGTCGTTGACCTGTTTTTCCGCGGGCACCTCGAACATGCGCGCACCGAAGCAGCTCGTCGCGACGACGCTGACGGGCACTTTGTGCGAGCGATGCTCAAATTGCGTGAAGGCAAATACGAAGCTGCCCGCGATCTGGCTGAAGGTGCGATGCCTAGGGCTCGAACCCCTGAAGAGATTTCAAGGCTAACCCTCGCGCTAGCGCATGCGACCTTGTTCCTCGGCGATGGGGCGGCCGCCGAGACGATCCTTCGAGCCGGTCTGACTCAGCGCCCGCAGGCTCACGAGCTGCGGATTGCTTTGGGCGAACTTCTTTCGGAACGCGGCGCAAAGGCTGAGTCTGACTTGGTCCTCGATGCGTTTTCGGGTTTTTATAATAATGGCCTTCTGAAAAGCTCGGTCGAACTTGCCTGGCTGGCTCGGGCCATGGAATTGCTCGGGTCTTATCAAGACGCCAATCGCGCCCTGGAAGAGTCCGTCGGTCTGGACCCGACCAATGTTGCCGCGCTGATTCAGTGGGGGAATCTGCTTTTAGGCAAATATAATATTGGCGATGCTGAGGTCAGTTTCAAAGAAGCGCTGGCGGTCGAAGCCAATCATCCGGACGCGCTGGTGGGGCTGGCCCGCTTAGAGGTCGAAATCACAAACGACTACAACGGTGTCCAGAACCTTCTGGAATCCGCCGAACTGGTCGAGCCCGAGAACCTTGGTGTGCACGTGGTTCGTGGGCGTCTGGCTGTCTACGATACCGATTACCCGGCGGCACGTGAGGCTGCAAAGAAGGCTTTGGCGATTCGAAAGAACTACCTGCCGGCGATGACGATTTTGGCCACCACGGACATGCTGGAGAACAAAACCGCTGACTTCGAAAAACGCGTGAAAGAGATGCTCGCCATCAATCCAAAATACGCCACTGTTTTCATTGAAACCGCCGAATATCTGGTGCGCGTTTATCGCTATCACGAGGCTGTAGAGTTGGACCGCCGAGCTTTGAAGCTCGTTCCCGGCCACCCTGAGGCGTTGCTAGGCTTGGGGATTGGCTTGTCGCGAACAGG
>JBBKVQ010000036.1:0-14637 GCA_037968515.1 Bradymonadaceae bacterium | reverse complement strand
AAGCGCAGCGCGGCTGGAGCCACGCGGACCAAGCGCAGCGCGGCTGGAGCCACGCGGACCAAGCGCAGGCGAGTCAGTTGGCCGTTTCTGGTGTCCAGCCATCGATCACGACCAAATTGGGCTTCTCGCCCAAAACATCACAGAATCCCGCAAACAGCTGGCCTGCATGGTACTCCGTAAACGGCGCATCAGTTGATTCAGGCTGACGGAGCTGTGAGTTCGTATCTTCGGACTGGCCGGCTGCATCACGCGCCAAAGCCACATTCAGCTTGGACTGAATCACGCCATTTTTGGTCCAACCGATGACCGTCGCGGTTCCCGAATCCACATTTTCGATGATTCCAACATGCGTGTACCAGTCGTTGTTTCGACCATCTTGATTGGCGTCAAAGACGTTATGGAAAAACACCACATCGCCGATTTTTGGCCCAGTATGATGAACTTTTCCTCGCTTTTTGCACGACTTATAAAGGTCTGAGATCGCGTTTACACCGGTCATCTCCACCCGATTCGCGGCGAGTGTAGCGACAACGTATCGCGCAGCGTTTTCGGGCTGCCAGCCAATAGCTGAGGCTTTACGTCCGGTGTTCTCAGGTCGTGCTCCTACGCGGGAATCAGCCTTTATTGAGAGGCTCGGAGTTGTCTTGGTTTTGGCTTTTTTAGCCACGGCAACAGCCTGAGTTTTTGGCGACACGCGGACCGGAACCTTGGGTGTTTCATCGAGCTCAGCAGAGGCGACGACCATATCTGTGGGTGCGTGGTCCCCCCAAGTCATCGGGTCGAACTCCCGACTCCGGCGCTCGGCGGGATGATGCTCAGCCTGAAGTAGCGGCGACTGATAGACGTGAAACGGAGCGCCCTGCCCTGCGGCGCAGCCTGTGCCAACCGAACCCGAAACCACCAACAAAAACATGAGTCTGCGCATCTGACCTCCTCTGTGTAGTCGTATGTAGGACAACCACAGCTAATGTCAGCTTACGCTAGCTTCGAGGAACGCCAATTTTTTTGGGGGATCTATCTGCAGGGATGCGTGACTGCGAGACGTCTTTAGAACTTAAGTTCAATCGAATTGATCATTTTGTCCGTAACTTTGAACGTCTTGGACTCGCGACGTGCGTCTTTTTTCAACAACACAGTGTACTCGCCAGGTCGCAAATTTGTATCCAGCGGAGTGATACCCACGACCGTACCTTCGAATTCGACTTGCGCCCCAGGGGTGGTCGTCTTGAGGTAAACAATTCGGCCGCCAGCATGATTAAACGCCGGCGGAACCACTGTCTTCACCGGAGGTTTTGGAACGACAATCTTCGGGTCCGTGGGAACCACAACGACCGGATCTTTGGTCGGCTCACCCGACGTAGCCACGATGAAAAGCCCGACTCCACCGCCGGCAAGCGCCAAAAGCAGCACCAGAGACAACAAGATCAGCGGGGTATTACTCTTCTTAGCCGGCCCCATATCCTCGGTGTCTGAGCCGTAATTCGAACGGTCCACCGCACCCAACGACCCAATATCGGCCGTCATCATGAGTGGAGAAACAGCATTTGCCATCGGCGGAGTGATGACATTGGCCATCGGCGGCGGTGTCGAAATCGTGGAACTTCCCCGCAGTTCGGGAATCGGCGTCGCGTTGAGCTCCATGGGAGTCACTCGCGCCTGCGACGAAGCCAAGCCCACACCGCTGGTATGCCGGACGGTCGGCAATCCCTGAAGTTCGCGAATATAACTTGAGACTTCACGATCGCCGACGAAGTGGGCAGTCGTGCGCAAGTAGTTCTGCAATTCGAGCATCATCGAATGGGCGTCGTGATAACGCTCATCCGGAATCTTGGCCAAAGCGCCGTTGATCACAGCGACCAGGGCATCAGGAAGCTCGGGCCGAGCGATTCTTGGGTCGCGAGGGTCGTTCGACAAGATGTTCGAAATCGCCTCCAAATCATCGCCGAACGGTTTCTGGAGCGTCAGCATTTCGTAGAGCACGACACCCGTCGCAAAGATATCGACACGTCGGTCGAGGTCTTTGTTCTGAATCTGTTCGGGCGCCATATAGGCGAACTTTCCTTTCACCGCGCCTGTCTGAGTTTTCGACTGATTCTGCTTGGCTTTTGCCACACCAAAATCGACAAGTTTAACAATGCCGTCGTTCGAAACGATGATGTTATGCGGGGTGACGTCTCGATGCACCAACAGGAAGGGCTGCCCGTCGCGCGACGTAAAGTCGTGCGCGTAATCGAGGGCCTCGAGAGTGTCGATAATCAGCTTAACCACGACCCCAATCGGGATCATCTGCCCCTTCGCGCGGGCCAATTCCAAAATGCCAGCGATGTCGACGCCTGCCACATATTCCATCGCAATGAAGTACTGGCCTTCCAATTCACCCAACTCGTAAATCTGAGCAATCTTGGGGTGCGTGAGTTGAGCAACCAACCGCGCCTCATCAAGAAACATGGTCGTGAACTGCGAGTCTTCGGCCAAATGAGGCAAAATCCGTTTGATCACCAATTCTTTGGCAAAACCGCCGGGACCGACTTGCTCGGCCAGCCAGATTTCGGCCATCCCGCCGGTCGCGATATGTCGGACCAACGAGAATTTGCCCAATGTTTGGGTTGCTTCCATGAGCAGAATCTTACCTAAAAAGATGAAAACACTTTCCGTATTCAGGCTAGTGCAGGCCTACGCCTTAAGCAAGAACCTTGCACTGGTGTTGAATTGCCAAATCATGGGTTATTGTCCGAAAAATGTGCTGGTTCAACTCGCCTAACGGAGTTCGTTGTTCCCAACTGATAAAAATTCTCATGATTTGACGTGGAATATGGGTCTGTACGACTGCCTAATTGTTGGACACCGGGGCACAGGAAAAACCACCACCGGCTATGAGCTCGCCAAACTGGGCTGGGCCGTCGTTGACCTCGACCAAAAAATCGAAGAGGTGGCAGGCCAGACGTGTTCCGACCTTCTCGCCTCGGATCCTTCGAAATTTCGAGAGCTCGAAACCAGCACGCTTCACACGCTGGTCAACGACGGCACCGAAACACCTCGCATCGTTGTGTGCGGAGCAGGCGCAATGGTTTTTCCAGACGAAGCGCTGGTGATTTGGTTGCGACGTGAAAACTGGCACCACGCGGCGCGTGATGAACGTGAACGCCTACGACCCGAGATTTCGTTCGACGAGGAAGTCGCATGGATGAAGTCCTCACGGGAGCCGCGGTGGATCGAACGATCGGACTTCGTTTTTGATATCCCAGTTGGACGCAGCCCGACTCGAGTCGCCCAAGAGATATCTGACGTCTTGAGGTGGGCGAAAGTCGGCGGCGGTCTGGCCCAAAAGACTTGGCTTATCGCGACCACATCGGCGCCACGTCTTCGTTTTTTGGTGAACGCGCTGTCGTTACGGGGCGTCGAAACTCGCAGTGACTTGGCCGCCGATTGTCCCGAAGACGTCCCCCTGCTGGCCAGCCTGCGCACGCCAGACCCCGCTTGGCTGGCTGGCCACGCGACTGCCGATGGATTTGATATTGACCTTCAGTTTTTGACGTCCGTGTTTGAAAGCAGAGTCCTTGATGAGCTTCCGCCACGTCCGATCATCCTTTCGGTCCATCCCAACGAAGTCACGCCGACCACAAAAGATGCCCTGATTGCAGCCAAGGCCGAATTTGTGAGCCGTTATCCCTCGTGGACACACGTCGAAACCAAATGTGCTGGGCCTGGAACCGTGGCGGCGTTTCAGGGGCGAGAAGGCGTTGACACGTGTCTACCGACGTCGACCAAACTGAACTGGCTCAGGACACTCTTCGCCTTTACCAACACTCAGAATTACCTGGCTCCTGGGGTAAAACCCTCGCGAATCGATGATTCATTGAGCGACTCGATCCCCCCAATGGATCTCCAAGATTGGGCGATGAATTTCGGCCTCGACGACTTGAGCATTCGGGCTGGCCTTGTTGGTGACCCCATTCAAAGGTCACAAGGCCCCTGGTGGCATCGAAAGAACGCCGAAATCGCGGGGCAATCGCTGGTGTATTTGGGCATTCCAGTGAAGTTGGGCGGCTTGCAAGAGACGCTCGACCACTTGCAAGCCTATGGCGTGAGTCGAATATCGGTCACCTCCCCGCTCAAGATCGAGGCCGCTCGGTTATCCGAAAGCGCGCTTCCGGCCCTGAACACCCTACTTTTTGATGGAAAGTGGACGGGCACAGACACCGACGCCGACGGCGCCGACGCTGCTTTTCAGGAAGTGCGAACCCGAGGACTTCATTCGGGCTCAGTTTTGGTGGTCGGCACAGGTGGCGTCGCGGCAGCGATCCTGCGGGCGCTTGATGGCTCGGGATTTGAACCGGTCACACACCTGCCCGGGCGCCACACCGGTCTATGGCCGCAGACCGACCTCGTGATAAACGCATCCGGGCATACACCCCATAATCCGCCGAGCCCCGCGGTTTGGCTCGACCTTCATTATAATGGGGTTGAAGCGATTGAAGCGCCCGTGCATCTAGGTGGTGACACCTTTTTTGAGGGTCAGGCGCGTGCACAACGCCGCTTCTGGCGGCTGGAGGATTAATGCGAGGCAATACATTCGGCGAGTTCTTCAGCGTGACCACCTTTGGGGAATCCCATGGGGTGGCACTCGGGGCGATTGTGGACGGCGTACCAGCTGGAATCGAATTGAGCGTCGACCAGATCCAACACGCTTTAAACAGGCGACGACCCGGACAATCAGCAATCACGACATCGCGCGCCGAGGGCGACCAAGTCGAACTTTTAAGCGGCGTGTTTGAAGGTAAAACTCTTGGAACGCCGATCTGCGGAATCGTAAGGAATCACGACCAGCGATCTACAGACTACGACCCCAATTACCTGCGCGCCGGCCACGCCGATCGAGTCTGGCAAGAGAAGTACGGCATCAGGGATTGGCGCGGCGGTGGAAGAGCCTCCGGGCGCGAAACGCTGAGCCGAGTGCTGGCTGGCGCAATCGCAGAGACTGTTCTGCCGGCCGAAATCCGAATCGTCGGCTTTGCCCAACAGATCGGGTTGATCGAAGCTGTGAATCTGCCGCAAGACCTTACCAGAGACATGGTCGACCAACACTCGACCCGATGCCCAGATCCCGAGGCGGCAGCGGCCATTGAACAAGACCTTCTTCACGCCAAAGCCAATGGAGATTCTCGTGGAGGCGTGATTGAAATTTGGATCGATGGCTGCCCGATCGGCCTTGGCGAACCCGTGTTTCGCAAGGCGAAAGCACTGCTCCCCGGAGCGCTAATGAGCGTTGGCGCGGTCGTCGGTGTGACACTTGGGAATGCTGTCGAAGACTCTCGGACTCCGGGGTTAGAGTTTCATAAAGGCGTCAGTGGTGCAGGCGATCATGCAGGAATTAGCTCCGCTGCAAACGGCCTCCAAGGAGGCCTTACGAACGGCGAGCGAATCGTGTTACGCGCATATTTTAAGCCCGCGAGCACCGTCGGATCGATGGCAACCTCGGGGCGCCACGATCCGTGCATCGTGCCTCGGGCCGTCCCAGTGCTTGAGGCGATGTGCGCCATAACGCTAGCCGATTTGTTTCTGGCGGTCCGGCTCGACCGCGCGATGGCTAGCGGTTAACTCTTGCCATCGTAAGCGTCGCCGCGGTATCAAACGGCAATCACGGAGACATACACTTTGGAACAGATACTCATCGCCTGTGGGGACACCGAATTGCTGCGCCGAATCGTTGCTGATTTGCCGGCCAACCAATTCACCCCCATCGCCTCACGCAAAGGCACTGGAATCGCAGCCAAGCTCGCAGATCGCGGCATTCCGTATGCTGTGGTTCACGAGTCGCTTGCTGATGGCCACGGCGCCGCGCTTTGCGCCGATTTGAAAGCCATGAATCCTCCGCCGAACATTTTGTATCTGGTCGCCAACGACCCGCCTGCAGACGGCCCCTTTGAAGTCGCGGTATTGTATCCAGTGCCCGGACCGGTTTTTCGAAACGCCCTGAAACGCATCCTTAAGCCTGAAGAAAGCGCCGAAGACCTGGAAAAGTGGCGCAGTTTTTACAACGAAGTTGTGGAACGTCACGCGGCACTTCCGACCCAGTCGTATTATCAAATGCTGGGTCTAAAAACAGGCGTGCCGCACCACCTTATCGTTCAGATTTTCGATGCGCTCAGCCTTCGTTATCACCCCGATCGTTATCAAAAACATCGCGGTGAGCGTTGGGGCGACGCCGTGTACGACAAGGTCAACGAACTCTACAAATTATACACCGAGGCGTTTGGCGTGCTATCGGATCGCCGCAAACGTATGCGATACGATGAAGCCTTGGCGAATGGCGAGTTGCGCCTTGCCGGGGATGATTCCAATGCGGATTCTGGCCCCAGGACCTTGGAAGATTTGGGCAGCTCGGCCGCCTCCAAGAAATTCCTGAAACTGGCTCAAACTGACCTCGCACGCGGGCAAACTCCACAGGCTCTACAAAACCTTAAGTTTGCGCTGAGCATGGAGCCCGATAATGCCGCCATCACCGCTAAAATTGCCGAACTAGAGCAAAAAAAGGGCTGAACTATGTCCAAGAAGAAGTCTGACCTTGGACCGCGATTAGTCACGGCTGCCGTAGCTATTCCGATCCTCCTTTATCTGATGTTTGTCGCCCCACCGATGGGGTTTTTCCTGCTGATTTTGTGGGCAGGACCGACCGGGGTTTGGGAATACGGCAACATGACCTTCGGAAAAGAAGAACCGAGGCTGCGAAACCTCGCTACGTTCCTCAGTGCCGGCGTTTTCTGCGTCATGTACTGGGCCCCATCGCATTTTATCGGAGCCCTGTGTGGCTCTGCCTTGGTCATCATGCTCTACGTTCTTTTCACGTGGAAAGAACTTGAGGCGGCCTCCGAGCACATCGCCAAAGCCATCACCGGCATCGTATACGGCGCCTTGATGATCGGGACACTCGCGCTCCTGTCGCGCGACACGGGAAATGCAAACGGTTTCTGGATTTTGATGACACTCGCCTTGGTCTGGTCATCGGACACCGGGGCGTATTTCACAGGTCGGGCGTTCGGAAAGCGTAAGCTTTATCCCAGCGTCAGCCCAAATAAGTCGGTAGAAGGCGCCATCGGCGGTTTTTTCTCGACGATTCTTTTTGCCTTCGGCTTCAACGCCCTTTTCACCTACGGCGCCGGCAACGGTTACCAAGCCAATCTATTCGGCGTTGAGTTTTTGGCGGTCGACCTCGTCTGGAAAGAACTCTCGTGGTGGCAAGTGCTCTTGATGGCCATCCCCGCAAATCTGCTGGGGCAAATGGGAGATCTGGTCGAAAGTCTGATCAAAAGAGCCCACGGGGTCAAAGACAGTGGAACGGTCATTTATGGTCATGGTGGATTATTGGACCGGGTCGACGCGTTAATCTTTGCGGCGCCTTGGGTTTATTATTTCTATGGTACTTTTGTCGTCTAGCGTCGTTTCAACAGCAGTCTACTGAGCGTTGCGGAGTCCATGGGATTTGTTCATTTCATATTGTTCATTGGAATTCTCGTGTTTGTACACGAGCTTGGCCACTTTTTAGTCGCCAAGTTTTTTGATGTTCACGTCGTTCGATTTGCCATCGGTTTTGGTCCCAATATCGTTGCGTATACATACGGTGAGACCGAATACTGCATTAAGGCGTTCCCGCTGGGCGGCTACGTCGAGATGTTTGGCGGGGATCTCGAGAGCATGGAAGGCCTGCCAGAAGCCGAGCGCAAGCGCGGCCTGATGGCCAAGCCGATCTACCAGCGCGCACTGGTCACCCTAGCCGGCCCCGCGTTCAATATCATCTTCCCGATCCTAATCTATTTCGTCTTCATGATGAGCGGCTCGACCACGCCCCCTGCGGTCGTTGGCGAAGTATTCGCTGGAATGCCGGCTGCCGTTTCCGGGGTGAAAGCAGGCGATAAAATCGTCGGACTCGATGGCGAGCCCATCGAATTTTGGTATCAGGTCATCGACCATATCACTACGAGGCCGGGCCAAGAGGTCAAGGTCGACGTGGAACGCGACGGGAAGGTTCAGACACTGACGATCACGCCCGAGACCAAAGTGGTCACGGACATGATGGGATTGGCACAAGAGACCTACGGGCTAATCGGCATCCACCCCGGCGCTTTTGGGTCGACCATCGTGTTGACCAACCCCGGTGCGCCCGCCGCCAATGCGCTGCGGAATTTCGACAAGATTATGTCGGTCGATGGCCAGCCGACGCTTCGTTACGACGAAGTCGAAGCAGCCGTTCGAGCCAGTCAGGGTAAACCTGTTGAAGTCCAACTGCTGCGCCGAACGCCACTCGATGTCGGGTTCGCGGATATTCATCAACAAGAGGCTCTTACTGTTTCCCTTCAGCCGATTCAGGTCGAGGGCGAGTGGGTTCTGGGCGTTCAAAATGCCGAGATGGCGATTTCACGGGTCGACAAAGAGTCGCCAGCGGCCAAGGCCGGCGTCCAGGTGGGCGACCTGCTTTTGACCGTGGAAGGCCAACAGGTAAGCAACTGGCGACTGACCAACGATATGCTGTCGAATGAAGTCAACCAAGAGATCGTCGCGAGGCAGGAAAAAGAAGGTGGACCCGAGGTTTCCACCACGAGGGCTTTCAAAATTGAAGTCCTGCGTGATGGCGGCGTGATGGCGCTGGTTTTGACCCCCAGCGTCGTGGCGATGGACCGGAAGGACTATTACAAGTTTTACGTCGGCTGGAATCATATCGCCGATACGCTCCCGCCTGAGTCGGTGCCCTTTCCGCTCTTCAAGCGCTTTGTGTTTGCCAGCACGACCTCGGTCGAGCGAACTTTTTCGTTCGGCAAAGTGATGATTATGGGCGTCGTCCGAATGGCACAGGGACGACTGAGTCTGGACAACGTTGGTGGCCCAATCATGATTGGCGAGTTGGCTGCGAAGGCCGGAAAAGCCGGCTTGGAAAAATTCCTGCAGTTGATGGCGGCAATCAGCATCAACCTCGCCGTGGTTAATATGCTGCCAGTGCCTGTGCTCGACGGTGGGCAGCTGATGCTCTATTTCTTAGAGGCCGTCAAACGCGGCCCCTTGAGCCTTCGCACTAGGCAAATTGCGGCTTATATCGGCTACGTGATCATCCTGATGTTGATGGTTTTGGCTTTCAAAAACGACATCGAACGGCAATGGGATAATATCTCCGAGTTCGTCAACGGAACCTAGAATGACGAATTACACACGGATACTCGCCTTGGACACGGCCACTCGAATTCAGGCGATTGCCCTAATCGAAGGCGACGAACAGGTTGCTCGTCGGCATCACACGTCGCCGGGCAATCACGCCGATACGTTACTGCATAATATCAACGACATGATGCAGCAGCAGAACTGGTCGATCGACGATATCGACTTGGTGGCCTGCGGTTTGGGGCCGGGCTCGTTCACCGGCCTTCGGGTCGGCCTTGCGAACGCCAAAGCCCTTGCCATCAGCGCCGGAGCGGCGATCTCGGGCGTCTCGACACTCGCTGCAATCGCTCGACCCGTGACGGCTCTGCATTCAGGTCCGGTGGTGGCTGCAGTCGATGCCCGTCGAAAAGAAGTCTATGTCGGGGTCTATCAAGTTGGCCCCGGTGGCTTCGAGGCGATTCACGCCGACACAGCGATGGGACCTGATGCGCTGCTCGATCTGCTTAACTCGCTCGAAAATCCGGTGATTGTGGGCGGGGGCGCGCAGGCCTATTTCAAAGCGAGTCAGCTACCAGGCCATGTTCGTGCACTTGGCAGCGGCTGGGACAGCCCCTCGCCCTACTCTATTGGAACGCTGACGCGCGAGCGGGCGTTGAGCGAAGGACCGGGCGACATCGTGACGTTGGAACCCAACTATATTCGCCCATCCGATGCCGAGGCCAACCTGGCGCTCAGGGCACAAGCCCGGCTGTCTGGCTAACTTGTTCCATCAAGTCGTTCAAGACGATCTCCAGCAGCTCCTCATCGAGCTGCCCTCCATTGGATTTTTCGACATAGAACGTGTCGATGACCTGCGACCCAACCGAATCCACTTTCGACAGATGAATATTCACGCCGTGGAGCTGCAATACGCTCGCGATCTCGTAGAGCAATCCGATGCGGTCAGGCGCGCGAATCTCGATCACCGTGAAGTGCTCGCTCGCCTCGGCCACGGCCGTAACATGAGTTTCGACCGAAGGCAGTGGCCGGTCCGGCAGTCGTTGCTCGTTAATCCGACGCGTAAGCAGGTCTTGAACACGCACTTGCCCGGTCAGGACCTTTTCAAGCTGTTCTTTCACTTGGGCAATGCGGCGCGGATCCACCAAAGCCGTTTGACCTGTTGGGCTCATCACGTAGCCTGCTCCACCAGATTTTGCGACGCGGAAGATATCCAAGGTTCGGCCGGTGCCAGTCGTTACGATTTTCGCCGACAAAATATTTAGGCCGCAGGCCGACAAGGTTCCCGTGATGTCGGCCAGCGCTCCCGGGGCGTCTTTGGCAGCGACAATAACTTCCGTAATGCCGAGTTGTTCCTCTGGCACGATTTCAATCACGGGCGCATCGGAACGTCCAACAAGGCGGTAAACCTCGAATTGGCGAATCAAGCCGTCCACCGGCGTATCAATGATATGCCCGACCGGAACGTCACGCAGAAATCCGTCGATGGCACTCTTGAGGGCCCCCACCCCACGTTCGTCCGTACATGACGCCGCCAGGTTGAGTTTTCGTTCGGCGACGATCTCTTCGACTTCGTGCCACAACGACTCGGCACCCCGATCAAGTAAGGTTTTAACGCGTTGATACAATGAAAAAAGCAGCGATGCGTTCCAATCGTTAAGCACATCGTCGCCCACGGTCGCCATATCGCAGAAGGTCAACAAAGTGAGCGCTCGCAGTGCCGATGTTGTGCGCACCAACGACGCGACGTCGCGAATAATCCGGATATCGCTGAGGTCCCGGCGACGCGCGATTCGCGACATGGACAGGTGCTCACGCACCAAAAACGCCAGCAATGCGGTCTGGCCCTCATCAAAGCCAAGCCTCGGCCCGATATCCGACATCATCGCTGCGCCCTTGCGGCTATGGTCACCCCCGCGGTTTTTACCGATATCGTGAACCAGACACGAGATCAGGAACACATCGGGCTCGCTCAGGCCCTCAACGAGCTCCGCTAAATACGGGAACCGACTCACCAGCGAATCACTGCGATCGGCGAGCATCGAACGCCCTGCTTCAAGGCACCGGATCGAATGAACATCGGTCGTGTAGACGTGATAGACGTCGTGATGAACGTGGCAAATCAGCGGTTCGAACTCGGGCACGAGTCGTACCAGTATGCCAAGGTCCAAAACACGGCCAACCGTCAATACAGACGCCGTTTTGTCCGTGAGCAATTCGCGCAAACGAGTCGCCAGGCGCGGGTCGCCCGCTGGCATGCTCTCAATCGCATCCTCCATCTTCGACTCAAGACTGGCCTCTAGGTAGACGTCTGGATGCGACGACGTGTAAGCCAGTACATCAATAACTTGGTCTGGATCGACCGCGTGTTCGCTGCCGATCAGACCACCGCCCACCCAACAGCCGCCCACTGACTCATACGTCTTTGGCTGTCCTGAACCGCCCCAGAGGCGCAATAAGCGTTCGGCCAAACGGAGATTGTCTTTCGCCACCCGATAATGGTCTCTCATGAGGGTCTCGGTGGCCCCATGCAACGCGGTGACACCGTCCCCTGCACCAAGCGCCATACGCGCGACCGCCTCCTGATCCGCAAAATTTAGGCGATCGTGTTTTCGCCCGTGCAACGCATGCATGAACAGCCGAAGTCGAAGTACCCACGCCTGCCCCGCGACAAAGGCCTCGCGTTGCTCGTCGCCAAACCCGACCACGTTGTCGGTGAGAATCTCGGTTTCGAAACAAACCATCGCTGCCCAACGAATCACATGAAGATCCCGCAGCCCGCCGGGCCCGTTCTTCAGATCGGGTTCGAGTCGATAAATCGTTTGTCCGTAGCGCTCATGACGGTGTTTGTGGCCGGCAAAAAGGTCGCCTACAAAAGCGGCGCCGGCGTCATCGCCCCTCAAGAATTTCGCTGCCTCCAGCTGCCAGCCTGTGAATTCACCGCTCAGGGCGCGGACATCCAGATAAGAGACGGCCGTGCGGAAATCCTCAGAAAACGACGCTCGGGTTTGGACGCGTGTTCGAACCGCGTGCGCGACCTTGACCCGAGGCTCACGGCACCAAGCGACAAACTTCTCGACGGTCTCCAACAACAGGCCTGTCCCCAGCAGGGATTCATCGACCTCCAAAACCAGATCTACGTCGCTCGAAAACGAGAGTTCCCTTCGGCCATAGCCGCCCAAAGCAAGGAGCTTCGCGGGTACCGCGCCACCAGAAGCCACGTCCCAGAGTGCTTGGATCCACGTGTCAGTGGCATCACAAAGCTCGAACGCGAGCATCAGACCGTGTTCCGGGTCGACCGGGTGAGAGCGCATCAGAGCAATCAAGCGTTGTCGAGTTTCCAGATAACTCTGAGTGGCTTGAGTCGATTCTGGCGTGGGTTCGAGATGGGTCTTCATTGTCATTATTGTCAATTCGAGTAGATGTCCTATCTTCTACCTTGCCCGCCCGCTGGAGTCAGCCATCGAACTCGATCTCGAAACCTTGCTCGCCCAACCCTACCTAACGTCGGACCTTCCGGGAGTCGGTGGTGTCGCCAAAACGAACCCAGAAGACTTCCGGGTCACTGAATTGCCACTCTATGAAGCGAGCGGTGAGGGTGAACACGTCTGGTTCCGCGTGCAAAAAGTGGGCATGGACGGACAGACGCTTGTCGATACCGTCGCTGAACGATTTGGCGTGTCTCGCTCCGAGGTCGGCTTTGCAGGGTTTAAAGACAAGTACGCAGTCACCCAGCAATGGATGTCGGTATGGGAGCGCGCCATGGATCCCGCCGAGCTGCTCGGGGAGTGGAACCAGGAGATCACGGTATTAGAAGCCACGCGCCACTCAAACAAGCTCAAGATGGGGCAACTTCAGGGAAATCATTTTGTGTTAACTCTGCGCGATGTTCCCCCTGACCAAATCGAAAACGCCGCGGCCGTGCTTGCGCGCATCAAGTCCCACGGCGTGCCCAACTATTTTGGGCCTCAGCGTTTTGGACACGGTTTCCGCACGTTCTGGCAGGGTTGGAATGCGATCGCCCTTGGACAGTTGGCACCGCACTTGCGCAAGAACAAACGCATGCGTTCGTTGTCGCTGAATGCCGTTCAATCTGCTGTCTTTAATCATGTGCTGACTCAACGTATCGCAGCGGGCACGTTCAGCACGGCAGTAGTTGGCGACGTGCTCGAAAAAAAGGAAGGCGGCCTGGCTCGAGTTGACGCCGAAAACCTGGCCGAGTGGCAAGCCAACGTGGCTGCGGGTTTGGCGGTGCCGACCGGCCCCATGATGGCCGCACGCATGCTGCGAGCGACCGACGGTGTGGCGGCACAGGAAGCCGAATCGATGGAATTATTCGGATTGACCGAGGAAATGTTTGCCCGACGCCGGACGGATTTGCGGGGCGAGCGACGTCCGCTTACGGTGCGAGCCGACGACGTAGAATTTGAACAGCTTGGTGATGACGCCATTCGTGTGGGGTTTTCACTTCCCTCGGGCAGCTATGCCACGGTATTATTGCGTGAACTCATGAAGAACGAAGATTTCAATGGCCCAACGACCTAGAGTCACGTTCAACACTCGTCTGTCACAAGGGTTCTTCCCAAATATGCACGCACCATTGGCCCCCATGTCTGCGAGCGATTTCGCTCGGCTCGCCAACCTTACCGGTCTTCATATCGGTGAGGATGATCTTGTCCAACTTGATCGTCGACAACTGCTGCGTCCTCGCGGACCCGAAAACACATACACGAGTGCACACTTGTTCGTGTTGGCACTGTATTTCGAGGCCATCCGTGTGATTCGGCACCCATGGGCGACTCGAACGCCGGACCGAAAACTTGAAGACGTCAAGATCCGAAGCCAGTGGCTTGACGCCCTGTTAACGGCGATAGATTCGAGCAAAATCGACCTCGTCGGAGCGGAACAAGGTAGCTACCTACTGATCGAACTCGAGCGCTATTTGGCCGGGATCGATCCGTTTGGCCCACTTTCCCGCCTGTTCAACATCATGCACCCCGAGGTCTTTGATGGCCTTCGCGGCGACGGCCGGCTCTATGTTGAGTTACGCGGAGCAGCCTCCGCGCTCTCTGAGGCGATTGAAAACGTAGTCAACACGGTGCCCGACGAGGCCGAAGACGACCTGCGGAGCACCGCAGCGTTGGATGCTACATTCGACAGAGATAATTTGCCGGTGCCCACACGGGTGTCCACCGACCGCCTAACGGTCGAACGCACACTCACCGCCGAAGACATCGCCGAGGTAACGTCTGGCCAGCCGCACACGCTAGAGATCCTCGACTCCGAAGAAGATTCTCCAGCGACAGAAGCGCTTGCCGAGGCTATCGCAGCCGAAGAAGCCAAAGCCGCTGAAGAAGCCAAATCCGCTGAAGAAGCCAAATCCGCTGAAGAAGCCAAAGCCGCTGAAGAAGCCAAAGCCGCTGAAGAGGCCAAAGCTGCTGAAGAGGCCAAAGCTGCTGAAGAGGCCAAAGCTGCTGAAGAGGCCAAAGCTGA
>JBBKVQ010000035.1:0-23591 GCA_037968515.1 Bradymonadaceae bacterium | reverse complement strand
CTACATTTGGGCGGGTCCTCACCACCTTCATTACTCAGCGTTGCCGGAGTGGGCATCGACGGTCGGCATGGTGTTTTCGATCATGCTCTGGATGCCAAGCTGGGGCGGCATGATCAACGGTCTGTTCACGCTGCGCGGCGCCTGGCACAAGTTGCGTGACGAGCCCGTCCTGAAGTTCTTTGTGGTCGGTATCACGTTCTACGGCATGTCGACTTTCGAAGGTCCGATGCTGTCGATCAAGTCCGTCAACTCGTTGAGTCACTTCACTGACTGGACCATTGCACATGTTCATTCGGGTGCATTGGGTTGGAACGGATTCATCACCTTCGGCATGCTCTACTGGCTCGCTCCCCGACTGTGGAAGGGCGACTACAACAAGCGTCTTGCGAACTGGCACTTCTGGATGGGGACGCTGGGCATCCTGATTTACATCATCGCGATGTACACCGCCGGCGTAACGCAGGGCCTTATGTGGCGCGCGTTTGATGAGACCGGCAAGCTTATGTACCCGGATTTCATGGAAACCGTGGTTCAGCTGATGCCCATGTACTGGCTGCGTGTTCTTGGCGGGACGATGTATTTCGCGGGTACCTGCATTGGTGGCCTCAACATGATCCTTGCCGCTCGTGGCGGTATTCGTACGGATACGGTCGCTCACGTTGCAATTCCGACCTGGCGCAATCCACCCAAAGAAACCGACGGAAACGTGGACGGTCGTCAGACCTACGATCAGGCTTTGGCCAAACTCGACACGCACACCAAGGATGGCCTGCACCGCGCTCTGGAAGGCTGGCCGATGCTTTTCACGGTGCTGACCACCATCGCAATCTTGATCGGTGGAGTGGTCGAAATCGTCCCGATGTTACTGGTGAAGAGCAATGTCCCTCATATCGCCAGCGTGATGCCCTACACACCACTGGAGCTTGAAGGCCGCGATATCTACATCCGAGAAGGTTGTTATAACTGCCACTCGCAGACAGTGCGCCCGTTGCTTCATGAGGTCGAACGGTACGGCGAGTACAGCAAGCCCGGTGAATTCGTCTACGACCACCCGTTTCAGTGGGGTTCCAAACGAACAGGACCAGACCTTGCCCGCATTGGCGGGAAGTACCCATCACTTTGGCACGTTCGACATATGCAGGACCCACGGTCGACTTCACCGACGTCGATTATGCCTCCGTACGCATTCTTGTTGGAACACGACCTCGACCTCTCAGACACGCAGCAGAAGCTTGAGGTCCAGATGATGCTCGGTGTGCCTTACACGCCGGCTCAGGCCGACTCGGCCGTCCAAGACGCCAAAAAGCAGGCCGCCGAAATCGCTGCTCAAGTCGAAAAAGACGGAGGTCCGGCCGGGCTAGCCGACAAGGAAATCATGGCGCTGGTGGCCTACCTGCAACGCATGGGCACCGACATTAAGAAGGAGGCCAAATGAACCGCGACGTGATGCAAAGCGCAGGTCTTGAGATCTACGCCGAAATTGGAATTGTGTTTTTTCTGGTCGGGTTCCTGCTGGTTCTGATTCGCGTGGGCTTCATGAAGAAGTCCGAAGTCGAAGAATGTGGAAACCTTCCTTTGTCTGACGGATCGGAAGAGGTGACGCTATGAGCGAGGAAAAAAAGGACTCCGAATATCAGGATATCCTGACCAGCCATGAGTACGACGGCATTCGAGAATACGACAATCCCATGCCGTTTTGGTGGAAAGCCGTATTCTTGGTAACCGTGATCTGGTCCCCGATTTACGTGATCGGCATCGAGTTTGGGTACATCAACGATTATGGCGAAGACCTTCGCGAAGATACTGCGGTGGTCTCGTCGTTGCGGGCCAAAACGATGGCGGCCGCGCCCGTGGTGGACGAAGCTCTGATCGTCGCCTCGGCAGGTGATCCTGCTCGTGTGGCCGCGGGTCAAAAGGTGTTCATGGCGACCTGTGCATCGTGTCATAACCAGCAAGGGCAAGGCCTGATTGGTCCCAACCTTACCGACAAATTTTGGCTGCATGGCGGAAGCCCCATGGATATCCACAAAGTTGTTGTCGAAGGTGTTGCTGCCAACGGGATGCCAGCTTGGGGAAACATCATCAGCATCGACGACGCGATCAACGTGACTGCGTTCATCGCGACCCTTCAAGGGACAGAGCCCGAGAACCCGAAAGATCCGCAGGGTGAACCATATCCGGCTGAGTAGGTGTTGTTATGGGTGATCCGAACATTATGAATTCTCCTCCAGAAGATGTCTTATCGACTCTTCACGCCGATGGGCGACGCCGGTGGATGTACCCAGTCCCCGAGAAAGGACCTTGGTGGAAGCGGCGGTTCGTTGTGGCTTGGTCGCTGATCATCATCTTCTTGGCTTTTCCGATGGTCAAGATCGGGGGCAAACCCTCGATATTCTTGGATTTGGCGCGTCGAGAGTTCACATTTTTTGGGCTCACCCTCTACCCGACTGACAGCTTTCTGCTCACACTCTTCCTGTTGACCGGGTTTGTGTTCGTCTTGCTCTTCACGACCGTTGCCGGCCGAGTTTGGTGTGGATGGGCCTGCCCACAAACGGTCTACATGGAGTTTTTGTATCGGCCGATTGAGCGGTTGATTGAGGGCAAGGAGACCGCACGTCGTCGTCGAGACGAAGCGCCATCTTCGTTCGATCGTACTTGGCGAAAGACGCTGAAATTTACAATATTCACGGTGATCTCAGCGTTCCTGGCCCACACATTTGTCGCCTATTTTGTGAGCTGGGATTCCCTGATTCACTGGATGACAGGCGCACCGACCGAACATTGGGGCTACTTCGTGATGATGGGCATCACCACAGCCCTTATCCTCTTCAATTTTGGTTATTTTCGCGAACAGATGTGCACGATTGCTTGCCCTTACGCTCGCATCCAATCCGTGCTGCTCGATCGTGATTCGTTGATCGTCTCGTACGATGAAGCCCGGGGTGAAAAACGCGGAAAACGCAGTAAGAAGGCCGAAATCAGCGGGTTGGGAGACTGTGTAGATTGCGGTGCGTGTGTGCGAACTTGCCCCACCGGCATCGATATTCGCGACGGCCTGCAAATGGAGTGCATCACGTGTACTCAATGCATCGACGCCTGCGACGCGATCATGATTCAGGTCGGAAAACCTGTTGGTTTGATTCGATATACCTCCGAGAACGCGCTCCAAGGCAGCCCTGCGAAATTATTGCGCCCCCGATCGATCCTCTATGTCGTCGTGCTCGCCGTGGTGACCACGGGCTTTTTGTGGGCGCTGTCTAATCGCACCCCGATCGACGTCAATATTGGTCGCGTTGTTGGCGCCCCGTTCACCATGCTTGGTGAGGATAAGGTCATGAACCGTCTTCGTTTCCGCGTGCAGAACCGTAGCGGAGCAGATGCGTCGTTCGAGATCGAAATCGATGAGCCAGACGAAGCCGAAATCAAAATCGGTGGGCGCAAAAATTTTGTGATCAAGAACGGGGAATCAGAACGTGTTGAGGCATTTGTGATCGTGCCCAAGAGTGAATTTCATGACGGGCGTGTGAACGCTCGTTTCAAAATTGAGAACGACCGCGGCGAGTCCGAAGACGCTGTGTTCACCCTGATAGGACCCTAATCATGATCCGACGAATCCCCGAAAAATACTTCTGGCCAGGCATGGTGATTGCCATCCTCAGTCTGAGCGTGGTGGCGAATATTATCTTGGTCACAGCCGCCCTGTCGGACGGTGGCCCGCAGGTGATCGACAACTATTACGAAAAATCCGTGAAATGGGACGAGAGCCAAGCCGAGATAAAGCGCATCGAAGAAATCGGCTGGACCGTCGACATTTTGGTCGGGTCCGATGCCCCTAACCGCGTTGTTCGATTTGTGGTTCGAGACCGCGCTGGCGCACCGGTCGAGGGGCTTGCGCCTCATGCAGTTGTTCACACTCCCGCAAAGATCGACGCGGTGGGTGAGGCTAATCTGACCCCAGTGGGGCAGGGCGTTTATACCGGTGAGTTTCCGATTGCTCGTGCGGGCTTTTGGGACTTCGAATTCAAGGCCCGATCTGGCGAAACAGAATTTCTGACCACAAAACGGGTCGAGGTCCTCCCATGAGTCCACGGGACGTCGCATGCGCTCATTGTGGCCTGCCCACTACTTCTGAGACCGAGCCAGCGTTTTGCTGCTCAGGTTGCGACACCGTCTATCACGCCATTCATCACGCAGGGCTTTCCAAGTTCTACGAGCTCGGAAACGGCGAGCGAACGAGTGGCTCAGGCAAGGCTGACGCGGCTTTTGACAGCTCGGCGTTTCAGGATTCCATCCGTACATTGCCCGATGGCACCTGCCAGACCGCACTTTTTGTCGACGGCGTTCACTGCGCAGCGTGTGTATGGCTTGTGGAGCGTATGCCCATCGTTGTGGCTGGCGTTGTGGAGTCTCGACTGAACTTGTCACGGGGGCGCCTCGAGATCCGCTGGAGCCCTGATCAGGTTACGATGCCTGAAGTTGCGCAGTGGCTTTCGCAGTTTGGATATTCAGCCCATCCCATGCACCGCGCCGACGATGCGAGAGGCAGCGCCGAGAGAAAGTCCCTGTTCAAAATCGGTGCTGCTTGGGCCTTGGCCGCGAACGTCATGCTGCTGGCGATATCCCTTTACGCGGGGCTCGACACGGGTGTCGAAACAGACCTCGCTTCGGCGGCTCGTTGGGCCTCCATGTTTTTGACGACCGTCAGCGTCGTTTGGGCAGGCGGCGAGTTTTATCGTCGTGCTTGGGCTTCTTTGCGGCCGTTTCGTGGTCTTCATCATTTGTCGATCGACGTGCCGATTACGTTGGGGATCTGGGCCGGATTTACGCACAGCGTCTGGGTCACTCTGACCGGCAACGGAGAAATTTGGTTTGATTCGATCGCCGTATTGATCGCAGCGCTTCTGACCGCCCGCTGGTTGCAACGCCGTGGAACTCGAATGGCGACGGAGTCAGCACAAAGGCTCTTGTCTTTGTTGCCCTCGACCGCACGCCGCCTTGTGAATGGCAACGTCGAAGAAGTGCCGGTTGCCGCATTATGCGTCGGCGATCTGCTTGAAGTTCGTGCTGGCGATGTGATTCCAGCCGATGGAATCGTGTCCGAAGGTCGTTCGGCTCTGCACCGTGCGATTATCACCGGAGAAAGCCGAGCCGAAGGCGTCGAAGTCGGCGAGCCCGTGAGCGCTGGCGAAACCAACGTGTCCACACCGTTGATCGTCAGGGTGACCGCCGCGGGGCAGGACTCTCGGCTCGGGAAGATTCTTTCTTGGGTTGAATCTGCGACCGTTCGTCGAGCCCCGGTCGTTCAAAAGGCCGACCGCCTTTCGGGTTGGTTTGTGCTGGGTGTTTTGGTGGCCGCAGCGCTGACCTTTTTGGCCTGGTTCCCCACTGATCCACAACTTGCGCTGTCACACACCATCGCGCTGCTCGTAATCTCATGCCCGTGCGCCTTGGGCATGGCCACACCGCTCGCCCTCACAGTCGCCATGGGAAAGGCCGCCCGCAAGGGGATCTTCATCAAGTACGACGATGTGCTGGAACGCTTGGAAGCCGTCGACGTGGTGGTGTTCGACAAAACCGGCACGCTCACTCACGGCAAGCTCGAGGTCTCGTCCATCACGGGTGAGCTCGACGCCCTGCGACTTGCTGCCGCGCTTGAGGTGCAAAGTACCCATCCCGTCGCACGGGCGATTGTGGCCCACTCAGGAGCCAGGCTGGCCGCTCGAGCCACCGAGGTCGAAGAAGTGGCTGGAAACGGCATGCGCGGGCTCGTGGATGGCCAACGCGTAGAAGTTGGGCGACCTGCCTGGCTTGGCGTGAGTGACCTCGAGCTTGTCGCTTTTGTGGCCAATGGACTTTCGCCGGTCGCCGTCGCGGTGGACGGCAAAGTTGTGGCGCTGCTGGGAGTCGGCGACGTGATTCGAACCGAGTCGTTGGCGGTGCTCGACGCGTTGCGCGCGGCGGGCTGTAAACCCGTGATTCTATCCGGCGATCACTCCAAAATCGCAGCGTCTGTGGGCGAAGCACTTGGGTTCGAGCCAGAAAACGTGCTGGGGGATCAAAGTCCCGAAGCCAAGCTGGCCTATATTCAAGCGCTTCAAGCCTCTGGCGCGACCGTCGCGATGATCGGTGACGGCGTGAACGACGCAGCATCACTCAGCATGGCCGATGTTGGGATCGCAGTGGAAGGCGGCACCGACCTGAATCTGGTGGCCGCCGACGTTTTCCTGACTCGATCAGGTTTGGAACCGCTGAACCGGCTTTTTGAGGTCAGCCACACGGCCATGCGGACCGTCTATCGAAACCTCGCGATATCACTCGTCTACAACGGCGTGACCATGATAATGGCGGCCTTTGGGCTGGTGACGCCGCTCTTTGCCGCGATCCTCATGCCCCTGTCGTCACTGGTCGTGGTAGTCTCATCACTGGTCCAAACGACCAAACCCAATCCGTTGCCTAAGGCAGCTGGTCATTCGATCGTTTCCCGACCTGGAACACTGGCGCAGGCCAAGGAGTAATCCATGTCTATTCTGTTTTTACTGGTGCCGCTGGCTTTGGTTCTCGCTCTGGGCTCGGTGTTCGCCTTCAGATGGGCGACCAAACACGACCAGTTTGACGACCTGGAGTCGCCAGCTGTGCGAATTCTGAACGACGACTAAAATTGGATAGCGACCTGTAGTCCTGGAGCCCGCTCCAAATCGGCGACTTTGAGCGCCCGTCGCAAATCTGTGTTGTAGTCTTGAACCCCCATATAGCTCGTGACTCCGCCCACGACGTACATCGACCCGCCCAGGACTAGTCCTGTGATCGTCCAGTCTGATTGGTCGGTGCTGAGTCCAAAGATCATCGCGGTGAGCCCGAAAACCATACCCATGCCAACCACAGTTCCCGTCACGTATTGCTGGGCGTAGTAGTTGCCAAAACCCGGAAAAATCAGCGTGTAGCCGACGGCTTTCAGCTCGTTCTTTTTGGATTTTTCGTAGATTTCACTGCGATGGGAAGCATCAAAGAACTCGCCGTTCGCGACCGTTCGCTTATGCGGCGTATCCTGAGCGAACGCAGTACATGGGAAGAATAGGAGGACGAAAATTAGAAAGCGCATGGGTCTCATCGTGAGCGACCGCGGCATGTAAACACACGCGAGATGCTGCGACAAGGTGCCGTGCTTTTACTGAGCAACACACGCAGTGAGTGTGCCGCTGCGCCCACACAGGCCGGTGCAGCAATCGCCGTCGTAGCTGCATGAATCGCCAATTCCGATGCACATCCCGTTTGTTCCCGGATTGCCCGGTCCACCGGGAGTGTTGTTCGGTCCGCCAGGAGTGTTGTTTTCGCCCGGCAGCCCGATCTGTGTGCCGTCACCGGGGATCAGAGTCCCAGGAACGTCGGTGCCATACCCGTTGTCTCCGTTCGGGTCGCCGTATGCACAAAGGAAGTTTCCGCCGACCTGAGCGTCGCCGCGCTGGATGGTGGCACACGCCGTGCCTTGAAGTTCGATGCACTGTTTAGCGCCAAAGCATGTCTGTTCGTTTTGGTGGAAAACCCAACCATTCTCGCCGTACTCGAGCGGATTGCCGTTGACCTGAATATTGCCGCGGGTCGCCAATTTCGGGTCGATAATCGCGCCATCAAGCTGGAAAATACACTCACGTGAACCCACGATGATTTTTTCAAGAGTGGTCTTCAACTGGTCCGGGTTCGTGGCTCGGAAGAACGGAGATACCACGCCCCCCATGCCTGCAGTCGCCATGTCCTCAAGGTGCCGCTCGCCAACTTGGTCGCCCACAGAAAGCACGACGGTTTCGACGCCTCGGCTGTAGGCCTCCTCGACCGCCGAGATCGACTCCTGGCGCGCGATTTCGCGTTCGCCTTCGTTTCGGGGGTCGGGAATATCGCACGTGTCAGGCTCGCCGTCGGTGGCGAGCAACAGGATTTTGGGTCCACGGACCGGGTTCTCCTCGAACTGACGCATCGTCCCGATGATGGATGCTCCTGTGGGTGTGTCTTCCTCGGGCTTGGCATTCGAAAACACGCGGTTGATCGCGTCGAAGTTATTGAAGTCTGGTCGAACGTCTCGCAAATTGGGACAGGTCGCGCCGCCGTCGAAGCTCGTATAAAGGGCGAAACCAAAGCGGAATCGATCTTGAAGCGTCGACACCAAGCCGTTGTTCGGCTCCATCAATGAAGCTTGCGTGGCTTCCCAACGGTCTTGATTTCCGCCGAAATCAGCGGTCATCGAGCCGGACTGATCCACCAAAAGAACCACGGTTGGAATGGCTTCGGTCAACTGAACAGTCAGTTCAGCGCACTGGTCCTGCGGGCCGATTGGGCCAGGCACACGGTACGGGTTGCCCACGGGTGTGCAATCGAAGTCACAATCTCCACAGGGTGTCGGGTCGTTGCAGTTTCTGCCTTCGGCGTCCTGGTACCCATCAGCTGTCTGAGTGAGACCGTCTGGAAGGGGCTTGCCGTTAGGAAGAAGACCGTCACCTGCGGAGTCTGAAGGTCCGCATCCCATCACAAGTGAAAGGGCAAATGGCAGAATGAGGTATTGTGTCTTCATCGCGTGTCTCCTGATCAACGTCCGCGATAAAGTACTTCAACTTCTGTGCCACCTTTGCCTACATGTAGGTCAATGGAGCTGATCCCCGCACATAGTATGACCGATCGCCAAAATGGCTCTGGGGCGCTTTTCATGCGGGTCAAAGGATCAGGATGGGATCGGGGTCAATCGACTGAGGCAGATATGCCACACAGTCCGGATTATCCCGGAAGGTTGGGCTTCACTTCGCCATCGATTGCAAAATATTCGACCTGAATGAGCAGGTAGAACACTCGCTGCACAAAGTCAGACTCTTCATGAGGCATCTTCGAGAGCAGACGATCTAGGGCGTCGCCAGACTCGTAAAGGTTGATCACGCGAAGCGCCTTGGTTGGCAACTTCAGGCGATCGAGGTCGACTGGATTTTCATGAATGCGCACAGGCAGGTACCTGTATGCATTCGAGCTTTCACGAATCCGCTCGATGGACACACGTTGCATACAGCCCTCGACGATCGTGCTGTAAGCATCGATGCCTAGGGGATACCCGTGGGTCTCGGGTTGCTGGTTCTCAAAATACTCGTAGCCACCAAGGTCCCAAGTAAACACGTCGAGCAGCTTTTCGCGCATCTGTTCTGAAAGGTGTCGGAACACTTCGTGAGCAGGAATGGCGCCGATAGCAACCAATGCATCACCTAAGCGACCACCCCACTCATTGAGCCGAGCAAGTCCTTCTTCGAGTTGGTCCTGAGTGATGATCTTGCGAGAGATCAGGAAGTACCCAAGCAACTCTTCTTCCCGATTTGAGTCGATAAGGATGGGCTCCCCATGGTCGAGGTAAATCGACTTCTCGATGTCATGACGTTGGACACAAATTCGGCCCGTCGCTTTTCCGCGGTGCAGCCGCGCCAGCAGACGTGCGAACGGCGCCGACTTAAGGTCGCCGTCGTAGCTGCTGTATTGGCCGCGCATTTTTTGGATGACTTCCTTCGCCTCTTGGCCCGTCGGCATCACCGTGTCGGGTGCGTTTTCCATCACAGGGCTTGACCGGTCGCCAAGTTCGCGGTCGCCAGCGCTCTGGGTGTCCTCATCGCCGAGACTCTTCTGCTTCGACGGCTTATAAACGGCCGCACCCACCGGAACCGATTTTGCCGCATCACCTGTTGGCTTTTTTAAGTGCCTGGCTAAAAAAGCGAAATCTTCTGGATTCTGCCAGATGCCGCCGTCAGCTGAGATTCGGTCTGCGCTTTCCGGAGGCCGATCGGTGACGATCCGCACCAATGTCTTTTCGCCCATGGGACCAAAGACCAACCCAGCTTCGTCGCGGTATCTGTACTTGGTCGCGGCTTGAACGCGTTCGACAAACTCGTCGATATCGTCTGCGTCAAACGAATCGGCCGGAACCAGCGGAGGCATGGCAATCGGCGTTGCAGGTCGCTTCTTGGGAACCTGGACCGCTTCCATCGGTGGCGGCGTCTCCATGCGTTGGCGTTCGCCAGCAAGCACCGCTGCGCGGTGCTTGCCACCGTCACGTTCTTCCGAAATACGGCGAGTCTTTTCCCGCTCAATTTCTGCTGCAAACAGGCGCCGCATGAAATTCGATAGGTCCGATCCTGTGACTTTGATTCTGTGTTGGTAACAGAAATCCATGATCGCTTGGTAGAACTCGCCAGCAGTCTGGAAGCGCTCTTCTCGATGTTTTGCCATCGATTTGCGAACGATTTCGATCAGTTGTTGGGGAAGCGGGCCGGCTTTCTGGAGTGCGTCATCGATGTCGGCGTCACGAACCCGCAACATCACATCGAGGTCAGAGTTGCCAACAAAAAGTCGCTGCATCGAGATCGCTTCAAAAAACACGATTCCGGCCGAAAAAATGTCGCTGCGCGAATCGATGTCCTCGCCGATCACCTGTTCGGGCGACATGTACCCAACTTTTCCTTTCAGTGTTCCGGACTCTGTCATGTTGCGCTGAATCGCTGCTTTGGCCACACCAAAGTCGCCGATCTTCACGTCGCCTGAATACGACATCAAGACGTTGGAAGGACTCACGTCACGATGAATGATGTTGAGTTCGTCCCCATAAGAATTCTTGGCGCGATGGGCAAAGTCGAGGCCCTTCAAAAACTCCATCGCGATGTGCAATACGATGTTGAAAGGGATCTTGAGGTCGAGCTGTGCGCATCGCGCCAGAACGTCAAGAAGGTCCTTACCGTGCACAAACTCCATCGCGATATAATACTGTAAATCCATTTCGCCGAGGTCGAAAACCTGAACGATATTAGCATGATACAGGGATACGGCGATCTTGGCTTCGTTGATGAACATGCCGACAAATTCTTTGTCGTCGGCAAGAGCAGGAAGAATCATTTTGACGGCGAACTCTTTTTCAAAGCCCGCAGCGCCAAATGTTTTGGCTCGGTAGATTTCCGCCATTCCGCCTGCCCCGATTTTCTCGAGTAAGGCGTAACGACCAAAAGTGGTCCAAGCAAGATTTCCCGATTTGTCCACCACTACAGCTCACTGTCGGCTTTGGAAGGGCCCGCCTGCGCACAGACGTTCACTCTATGTACAGACTTCCACGCTCGCCCCACTTGGACAAGAATTTTTCTCTATTCAGCCTACCACATTTTCGTCAGCAACAGATACATCACAAGCGGATTCTGTAGACTTTCGGGGCGTTGTGTGGTCTTAAGGCCAGCCAATAATTGTTAGTCCGGTGGTCTTATGCAGGACACGTCCCTCGCTGTTACTTTTGACGCTCTTCTTTCTAAGGGCAAAAACTCGCTTCAGTTAAGTATCGCAAAGGCGCTCAGTCGTGACGATTTGTCGCAGGCGCTCAAGGATGCGAACGAGGATTATGCCAACCGAGGTGCACGTGATCTCGACGTCGCACTGACTTACGCGATCCTGCTCACGCATCGCGAGTTGACCGAAGAAGCGATCGGCGTTTTGAAGAAGGCGAGTGAGTTTCACAGTCATAACGCAGCGCTACAGCTTGCGCAGATTGATCTGCTGCTAGCCCGCGGTGACATGGAATCGGCCCAAGAACTCACCGATGCCCTTGCGAGCGTATCGTTCAACGAACCACGCCATATCGCATACCTGGGCGACTGTTACCTGACGATGAACATGTTGCCCGAAGCGCTGGCCGCATTCACCTCGGCGCTGGACCTCGGGCTTAACGATGCCCTGGTCGCGTCGAATGCTGCACACTTGCTTGCCGAAAACGGTGACGTTGAAGCGTGCGCAGAAATGTACGAGCGCGCCGGTCGCATCGCTGCAATCAATCCTGAGTACTACCTGAGGGCCGCAGACGCGTGGCTAGACGCCGACGTCAACGACCGGGCGATTCTTGCCTATCGTCGGGTCGTCAAGATGATGCCCGACAACGCACACGCTTGGACTTTTCTGGGGTTTGCGCACCGCGAGGCCGACGAACTCGAAGACTCGCTCGAAGCTTTTCAGCGTGCCTACAAGCTTGAACCCGATGATATGGAAAGCCTTCTTAACGTCGCGCACGCGCTGCTCGAGGTCGGTCAGAGCGAGGAAGCGCGCCGTTTCTACGAGATGGCTTCGATCCGTGACCCAGAAGAAGTTGAAGCGGTTAACGGAATGGTTGCCGCAGCATTCGAACTCGGCGATATCGAGATGGCCGAGCAATTGGGCCGTCGCGCCGTGGCGATGGACGAAGAAAATCCAGACAACCATTATAATCTTGGGGTGATCTTGTTATCGATTAATCGAAACAAGGACGCAGAAGTCTGTTTTCAAGCTGCCATCGAACTCAGCCCCGACGAACCGCGTTACGCGATCGCGCTCGCTCAGATTCTTTTGCGAAAGGGCGAACTCGACGAAGCGCTTAAGAGCGCGGCGCTGGTCACCGAAACGATGGTGGGTGATGCTACCGGGATCTTTGAGTTCTCTCGAGATCTCGTGCGCTTGGGCGGTGCCGACCGGGTGATTGAGTTCGTCAACGCCGTCGAAACTTTTGACCCTCGCTGGAAAGCCGTCAAAGCTGTAATCGAATATCTTGCCCGTGGGCTTCGTCGAGAAGAAAGCACCTATGCAGCTTGCCTCGATGCATTTCGGGCAGCTGTCGAAGCCTCGGATGAAATCATCCCGGTGATGTGGGATTTCGAAGAAATCGAACGACTGGCCCTTGGAATCGAGCCGGATCAAAAGAAGACCCTCGAAATTATGATCGCCGTGCTCGAAGGTAGGCGTGAACTCAAACACCTCGACCGAGTTGGAAAATGAGAACTTTCACACATGTCCTGATGTTCGCGATGTCCGCGGTGGTTTGTCTGGCGGCTTGTACCGAGGACAACCCTGCGTATAACCCCGATCCGTTGCTGCCTGGCGAATGCCGCGCGGGAACGTCGTCGACCGAGACTTTCGAGTCTTTCGAGAGACCAGGTAAACTCGATGTCCTTTTTATTGTGGATAACTCGGGTGACGTCGAGGACTCCCAGCAAGCGATGGCCTTTGCCGCTGCGCAGTGGCTTCAAGGCCTGAAAGAAGACCTCGACATCAACGTGGCGGTGGCGACCACCGACGGGACCGTGCCACCGCGCCTAGCTCCTCCAGGGACATTGGCCAGTGGATGCGAGGGCAACACGACCCAGATCGCGCGATCTTCCCAGAGTAATTTCACGCGTCTGATCGCGTGCAATATTATTCAGGGCGAAGATGGAGACCCGTTCCAGCAGTCGATCGGCGTGCTGGACGGCTTGTTTTTTGACACCTCGCTCTCGGATATCGGATTCTTCCGCGCCGATGCTCGCCTGCTTGTTGTTGCGCTTAGCAACGAAGACGACTGCACTCATACCGGCACGCTTTCTGGCGACGGCCCACCACGTCAGATTTGTGCGGACAACCCTGATAAACTCTCGTCCATCACCGATTTTGTCGACAAACTGGATGCAATCCGCGTGACTCCACAAGGGTTTGCATTTGTTGCAATCGCTGGCCCACCTTCGGCCTCAGATTCTGATGAATTGCGACCCGTATGCAGCTCAAGCCTTGGCGCGTCGTACGCATCGCCCCGGCTGTACGCCACGACTCGCCTTTTGGGCGATCGCGGGCATTTTGTGAGCTCATGTGCCGAGGATTTCATCACTGTGCTCGGAGACCTCACCGAGCGGTATGCGATCGCGACTCAAGTGTCCCTTTGCCCCGCAAAGAAGCTTGCTCATGAGCCCTTAAATGTGACTGGGTATGACTCCGATGACGACGCCACCCCGATTAAGCTTGGTAGCGCGGGGTTCCAGTTTCTGGGGCCCACGACGTTTTGCCCCAACGGAGAACTCGGATTCAACGCTGCGGCACTGGCTGACGTGGCGCGTATCGAAGTTACTTACTGCGTTGAGTAGCATCTGATACGAATAGGCTCCCTTTGATCGAGGCCAGTGGTGAAGGAAAGACTGCATTTCGAAGACAACGCAGATGGTTGGCTTCTGGAGATCCGGCAATTCTGGAGCCCTGAACACCTCGACCCTACCCGCCGCCCCATCGTGATGATTCCGGGTTACGGGATGAACACCTTCATTCTGAACTTCCATCCCCGAGGCGATTCGATGGTTCGCTTCCTCGTGGATCGCGGCTTCGAAGTGTGGACTGCAAATCTTCGGGGCCAGGGCGGAGCTCGCAGTGTGGGCGGAAAACGCAATTTCGGATTTGCTGAACTGGCGCTGGTCGACCTGCCCGTGGTCTTTGATTTTGCTCAGGCAAATACTCGGGTTAAGGGCACAGGTATTTCGGCCGTAGGCTGTTCGCTGGGCGCGACGTTTTTGTACGCTTATCTGGCCCATCATCTAGACGATCATCCTTTTGGCTCTCTGGTTGCCATGGGCGGCCCGCTTCGCTGGGAAAAGGTCCATCCCTTGGCCAAGATCGCATTTCGTTCTCCGGCCTTGGCTGGCGCGATGCCGTTTTTTGGAACGCGCGAGATCGCGCGCCGCGCACTGCCGATCGTGAAGTACGTGCCCAAAGTGTTGGACCTGTACATGAACAAAGCCTCTATTGATTTATCGCGTTCTGACGAGCTGGTTCAGACGGTGGACGACCCTGTGCCCCATCTGAATCGTCAGATCGCGCACTGGATTAAACAAAAAGACTTGGTGGTTCGCGGCCTGAATGTGAGTCAACGGCTGCAGGAACTCGAGTTGCCGACCTTGGCTGTGATCGCCAACGCCGACGGCGTCGTTCCCCCCGAAACAGCGCTTTCGATTCAAGATATTATGAAATCCGGAAGCGTGGATGTGCTCGAAGTCGGAGACGCCAAACATTGGTTCGCTCACGCCGACCTCTTCATCAGCGACCACGCTCAAAATCTGGTGTTCGCTCCGCTCTCGGATTGGCTCGAAAGCCGCTCCTGATGGCCGTCATCCTCACGGTTTTTATCGCGCTTTGTTCGGCGTGCATGGCTCTTGGCAGCATCGTCTTGCTTAAGGCTCCTGCCGATATGCCGCTGACTGTCCTCGTCTTCTTTTCGACCATTGTCATTTACACGGTCGATCGACTTCGTCCGACCCTCGAGGACTCTACCGCCCCGGGCCCACGTCTGATCGCCTACTTGACTCAAAAGAAGTCAGTTCAAGCGATGTTGGTGATTGGGCTGGTCGGACTGGTCGTTTCGGTGTTCTTTCAGCGATTTGAGGTGCTCTTGGCCTTGGTTCCGCTTGGCGTGCTTTCGTTCTGGTACACGGTGCCTGTGGGAGTTTTTCGGCTGAAGGATATCCCGTATCTGAAGACGTTCATTGTGGCCGGGGTCTGGACCGTGGTCACAGCTTGGCTCCCCATTTGGAGACCCGATACCCCAATAGACCTCGCGTTTGGAATGCACCTCTTTACCCGTTTTCTTTTCATGTCGGCCATCACGCTGCCGTTTGATTACCGTGACCGCGATCGCGACCGCGCGGCGGGCATCAAGACCTTGCCCCAACGGCTCGGCACGACCGGCACGAAGATGCTGAGCTTCGTTTTGCTCGCCCTATTTGCGGGTTTGCATGGCGTCCATCATTCACCCCAGATCTTCCTTGGAAGCGCACTCACGGCTGGATTTACCGCGCTCATTATCGCGGCCATGTCGCCAGAGCGCGGCGACGTCTATTATTCGGTCGGGGTGGACGGCACGATGGTGTTGCAGTACGCACTCCTAATTATTTTAACTCATTGAGATACCGATGAAAAAGCGCTGGTTCAACGAGTTACATTGGCAAATCGCCATTGGTCTGATTTTCGCCCTCGTGTTTTCGCTCGTGATACGCGGGCTGTATTTGCCCGCCGCGGACGCCGCGCCTGAGGCTTGGGAAGCGGCTCGTCAAACGCTGAATTCGATCCGAGAACCCTTCCAATTTGTGGGCGATGTCTTCATTCGCCTGCTCAAGCTCATCGTGATTCCCCTGCTGGTGTTCAGCGTGATCTCTGGCATCCAGACCATGGGCGATGCGACCCAGCTCGGGCGAGTGGGTTGGCGGACGATCGCTTATTATATGGTGACCACTCTGGTCGCGGTGTGCATCGGATTGGCCGTCGTGAATATCGTCGAGCCCGGAATGGGCCTTGGCCTGAGCGTTCCTGGAGAAGCGCCCTCGGTCTCGCCCAAGCCGTTGCTTGAGGTTTTCCGCGAGATCATTCCGCCTAACTTTGTGGGCGCGCTGGCCGCCGGCGACATGCTGCCCACGATTTTTGCGTCGATTCTTATCGGATTGGCGCTACTAACTTTGGGGACAGAAGGCGATTTTCTTCGAAAACTCGTGGATTCTGGAAACGCGTTGATCTTCAGGATCACCGACTGGGTCATGAAGACCGCGCCTGTTGGCGTTGCGGCCCTCTTTGTTCAGACTTTGCTCGACCCAAAACTATTGGATTTGGCCGCGTTTTTTGAAAGCCTTGGCAGCTACATGTTTGCCGTTGTTGCTGGTCTTGGGGTCCACGGGTTTATCTTCCTGCCCCTGCTGCTTTTTGTGACCACCCGCCGTAATCCGTTCAAGTTCTTCTCGGCGATGATGCCCAGCTTGCTGACTGCGTTTTCGACGGCCTCGAGCTCAGCCACTTACCCAGTCACGCATGAGTGTGTGACAGAGCGCGCCGGCGTTTCACGCCGTGTTTCTGATTTTGTGCTGCCGCTTGGGGCCACGATCAATATGGATGGTACGGCGCTCTACGAAGCCGTTGCCGCGGTCTTTATCGCCAACGCCCTTGGGGTGGACCTAAGCTTCACTCAGCAGATCATCATTGTGATCACGGCCACCCTCGCCGCCATCGGCGCAGCTGGCGTCCCAAGTGCTGGACTCGTGACGATGATAATTGTGCTCGAGAGCGTCGGTCTGCCGGCCAGCGCCTACGCATTGGTCATTCCGGTCGACCGAATACTCGACATGTGCCGTACGACGATTAACGTCTGGGGAGACAGTGTGGGTGCGGCAGTTGTATCGCACTCCATTGGAGACGATTAGGTTTCATGCGTTCTGATCGATTAGCCAGTATTATTGCCATCCTCGCACTCGTTGTGGCTGCGATGTATTTGGTCCGAACGCCTACGGTGATCGGCCAAAAAGTCGTCTCTATGGTGCGCAAAGAGGCCGACAAACGTGGCGCTGACTTAGTGGTGCAGACGCTTCGTCCACACGGCCTGATTGGCGTCAGCCTTCTGGATGTTTGGCTTCGTGTTCCTCGGGGCGATTGGGCCGTTGAAGTGCATTTTGATGAAGTCGTGGTCCGACCTTCCTTGATGTCTTTGCTGGCCGGCGAGGTCGCGCTCGGTGATGTCGAAGCGACAGGTGGTCGCGTTCGGCTGGTACCTCGGGCAGAAGTTGAAAAAGATCCAAAGGTGCTTCCCAAGCCAAGCGCCCCCCCAAACCAAGCGAAACAGGAGTCCGGCGCAGCCGCCACACCACGCGCTCGTCCTGACTTTTCCGTGACTTTGGTCGATGTAAAACTCGATGCTGAAGGAACCGTTGCCACACGAAGTCCGTTCAAGATCGGTCGTGCTGACTTTGTGGTCCGAGACGGCCAGATTCACGAGCTGAGCGGATATGGAACCCTGCCAGACGGTGTTCAAGCCGCGGCCAGAAGCCAAGAAGACGGAGGGGGCTCACGAACGACGGTGCAGCTGGATCGACCAACCGAGCTCGACGCGTGGTTAAAACGAACCACGCCGATCCGCGTCATTGTTGCCGGTTTCGAATTCTGTTCCACCTGCGAGGAGGTCCTGCGCGTCAAAGACCTCGTGATGTCGCCGCGAAAATACCGCGAGGATTTTAGCCTGAAGACCACCTACGCAGCCTTGAACCGCGATCAAGGGTCGATCGAATTGTCTTCGTCCGAGATGGAGCTGGAGCACGTTAACAAGGCTGGGTTCGGAGTGCGGATCATGCGAACACGCGTCGGTTTTGACACCAAAAGCGGGTATCTACGCGTGCGGTCAAGGCTCGCTGATCCTCAGGGGGGAACGCTCGATATCGATGCGACCTGGGACGAAACGATTGATGCGACTGCTTTTGGCGAGGATTTTGACTCAAGCGCGCTGGCCGATTTTGTCGAGATTGAGCGCTTTCGTCCGGGATTCCTCGACGGCTCGGTGCGAGTCGGCATCGACGTCGAAGCCAAAATAGTCGAGGTGGAGACCGCCATTCGATTGCGCGATCCCATCGTGACCTTGACTCGCCTGAACAAAGATCCCCTGGATTTTCCGTCGGTCGGTCTGAACATGCATGCGCTGGCTGATTTTGATGGGCGCGCGTTCAGCGTTTCACAGGGCCATCTGGTGTTGGGAACCGCCGATGAAATCGAGTTTTCAGGCCAGTTGGTCGATGCTGGCAAAGGCTGGCGTTTTCAGGCTCATGCTCAGGCTGAAGGGGTGGATGCTGTGACTTTCCGCGACGCGATGCCCTCGGGAATCAGGGACGTCGCCGAAGGCGCGATTTTGGACGGGAGTTTTGGCTTCCGGCTCGATGTTTCGGGACATACGGCCTACCCCAAAAGCTTGGTCCTCGACGGCGATCTTCATGGAGATGTCGTGGTCCTACGTGACGGCGTGATGGACGTGCGAAGTCTAATCACCAATGGCGCTCCTCCCCAGCTTGAAAAGGCCGACCTTGAACACTGGCGCTCGTATGAAGACCTTCCACCTCATGTTCCACAGGTGCTTTTGGCTGCCGAGGACGCCGCGTTTTTTGGGCATCCAGGTTTTGATTGGGAAGGCCTCAAAGCAGCGATGATTCATAATCTTGAGGCAGGAAGTCTAGAGCGAGGCGGAAGCACGATTTCACAGCAGGTCTCAAAAAACTTGTTTTTGACCCCGGAACGCACGGTGGCTCGGAAACTTCAGGAGGCCTACCTGACTTGGAGGATGGAGACTGAAGTTCCCAAGGAACGTATCCTGGAAATCTACCTGAACCTTGCCAACTGGGGTGGCGCCGTGGGCATCGAACGCGCGGCAAACCTATACTTTAACGTTGGCGCTAATGAACTCACCGTGCCTGAAGTCGCCATGTTGGCAGCGATTTTGCCCAACCCGGCACGGTTCGGCGGACAAATCCGCAACGGCACCATCGATCAAGGCCGCGCGGACAAAATCGTGAGGATTTTGAACAACCTGCGATTTCTAAAAATCATCGATGACGCTCAATATCGCGTGTGGAGTGCCGAAGTGGCCGGTGGGACGGTCGGGCGGCTTCGTCTTGAAGTGAAATGAACGTTCCCGGCTTATTCTGGGCTGGCCAAGTCCATTGCGCCTGAAGCCCATCGCGAGTAGACTCCCGCGACTCTGAAAACAGCTCTGACTTTTAGATGAAAAAATGACTGACACGCCAAATATCATTCCGATTAACATTGAAGACGAGATTCGACACTCGTACCTCGATTACGCGATGAGCGTGATCATTGGGCGCGCTTTGCCCGATGTCCGCGACGGGCTCAAGCCTGTTCACCGTCGAATTCTGTACGCGATGCACGAACTCGGCAATCGCTGGAACGCATCGTACAAGAAGTCGGCACGTGTCGTCGGTGACACGATCGGTAAATACCACCCGCACGGTGACTCGGCGGTCTACGACGCGCTCGTTCGTATGGCCCAGGATTTCAACATGCGTGTGCCGCTTGTTGATGGTCAGGGAAACTTCGGGTCGGTCGACGGCGATAGCGCTGCTGCGATGCGATACACCGAAGTCCGTATGGCGCGTATCGCTCAGGAATTCCTTGGCGACATCGACAAAGAAACCGTCAACTGGGGCCCGACGTACGACGATTCGTCGGTCGAGCCTTTGGTTCTGCCGTCGAAGGTTCCGAACCTTCTGATCAACGGTTCATCGGGTATTGCCGTCGGTATGGCGACCAATATTCCGCCGCATAATCCCGGCGAAATTGTACGAGCCACGATCGCCCTGATCGACAATCCAGACATGACGATCGAAGAGATCATGGCGATTGTCCCAGGTCCCGACTTCCCGACCGCAGCCATGATTTATGGCGCCACCGGTATTCGCGAAGCCTACGAGACCGGCCGCGGCATCATCCGCATGCGTGCTCGTGTGAACATTGAAGAAGACGAGCGCACCAGCAAGTCGAGCATCATCGTCACAGAGCTTCCGTTCCAGGTGAACAAGGCTCGATTGCTTGAGCGAATCGCCGAGCTGGCTCGTGACAAAAAGATCGACGGCATCACCGACCTTCGTGACGAGTCCGACCGTACCGGCATGCGCATGGTGATTGAACTTCGCCGTGACGTCATGGCAGAGGTCGTCCTCAATCAGCTGTTCAAAATGACCGCGATGCAGTCCTCGTTTGGTATCTGCAACCTCGCGATCGTTAATAATCAGCCCAAGATCATGGGGATCATCGAGATCCTCAGCCACTTCCTGGACTTCCGTCGTGACGTGATCACACGTCGAACCATCTTTGAACTGCGGCAAGCCGAAGCCCGAGAGCATATCCTCGAAGGCCTCAAAATCGCCCTCGACCATATCGACGCGATCATCGCTTTGATCCGTTCGAGCGCGAGCCGTGAAGAGGCTAAGGCTGGCTTGGTTGCCGGGTTTAACCTCAGCGAACGCCAAGCCCAAGCCATCCTCGAGATGCGCCTTGCAAGCCTTACCGGCCTTGAGCGCGACAAAATCCTTGAAGAATTGGACGCGCTTCGAATCGAAATCGGCCGCCTCCGTGGCATCCTTGCCGACGAAAGTAAGCTCATGAACGTGATTCGAGAAGAACTCGATCAGGTCCTTGAGCTTTACTCCGAAGATCGCCGCACCGAAATCGTTTACGGCGTCAGCGATATCAGTATCGCCGACTTGATCGCCGAAGAAGCCGTGGTAGTGACTTTCACCCACCAAGGCTACGTCAAGCGGACTCCGGTACACGACTATCGTGCTCAAAAACGTGGCGGTCGCGGCCGACGCGGAATGGGCACGAAAGACGAAGACTTTGTGCAGGACCTCTTTGTGGCCTCGACCCACACCGACGTGCTCATGTTCACGTCGACCGGTCGTGTCTACAAACGCGTTGTTTACGAACTCCCAGCAGGCAGCCCAACCACCAAGGGCAAGCCCATCGTGCAGCTCCTCAACCTTGGAGAAGGCGAGAAGATCAAGGCAGTGGTGCCGATCGACGACTTCGAAGAGGGCAAGTACATCATCAGCGCTTCGCGCAATGGTGTGGTTAAAAAGAGCGAGCTCACGGCATACAAAAACGTTCATTCCGGCGGCATCATTGCTCTTGGTCTGAAAGACGGCGATGAACTCATTACCTGTCGTCTTGTCTCCGAGGGAGACCACGTTTTGCTGGTCAGCGAGCAAGGCCAGTCGATTCGTTTCGACGAAGACGATGCTCGTCCGATGGGACGATCGGCAGCAGGTGTGTTCGGTATGCGGTTCCGTGACGACGACCAACTCGTCGGCATGGAAGTATTGCCCAAAGACATCCCTGATGAATCACCACTGAAACTCCTGACGATGACTCGTCGGGGTTACGGCAAGCGCACTGAGCTCGGCGAGTATCCTTTGCAGGGACGTGGCGGCAAGGGCGTGATCACCATCAAGACCACTGAGCGCAACGGTGAAGTTGTGGCAGTACGATTGGTCAACGACGGGGATCAAATCATCGTCATCACCGACAAGGGCCAACTCATTCGAACCAACGTCGAAGGGATCTCGGTCTACAGCCGCAATACCCAAGGGGTACGAATCATGAACATCGACGAGGACGAAACCATCGTGTCCGTCGCACGTGTTCGTGAGGAAGACATTGACGAAGAGGCCGATGAAGTGGTCGAAGGCGACGTCGTCGAAGGCGCCGAAATTGCCGAGGTTGCTGTCGCAAGCGAGGTCATGAATGAAGCGGTCGGCAAATTCGCCGACGGCCTTCTCGAAGACGGTAAAGACGAAGACGAAGAGTAATCTTTGAACGAACGCCACAAACCGCAAAACCCCTGGGTGCGCGCCGGAATCTTTGGCGCCCTCGGGTTTGAGTTTGTGGCGTTTACTCTTGTGGGTGTCTGGGGTGGAAACATCATCGACGAATATTTCAATTCGTCGCCTTGGGGTTTGCTCGCTTGCCTTCTTCTGTCGCTTGTCGGGGCCGGATTCCACCTCCTTCACATCACTCGGCGATTCCTCGTGGACGAATGAGCCAACCCTCTTGCACCGAGTAATTCACCGTGTTATGGAGCGGCGCCGGGTGGGAAAACGCCCGGAAACGGTGGCAGCGCGTGAGGGCGGCGACCGAGATGAGCAAGTGATGTCAAACTTAGAAAACGGTTTTATCCGCGCGGCGATGGGCAAGACAGCCATCGTGGGTTGTGTGGCCGTACCTATAGGTTTGTTCGTCGAAGGTCCTTGGTTTGGAATGTCGGTGGCGATCGGAATGATCCTCGCGATTTTGAACCTTTGGGTCGTGCAATGGGTCGCTCAGAAGGTGATCAAATCAGGCCTAGCCGGTAATACCAGCTCGGCTCCTTGGTCTCTTCTGTTGGTCCTGAAGTTCTTTGCAATATTTGGATTGATCGGGTTGCTGCTCGCTGTCGTCAAAATTGACGCAGTTGGGTTTGTGGCCGGGTTTAGTAGTTTCCTGCCAGCACTTATGTGGCAGGCAGTGATCGATCGGGACGATGATTCGTCCGACTCCGAAGACAGGGCCTAGACACATGTCAGATTACACATATCTGGATTTGATTCCGCACTGGCCTGAAAAAGAGGCTGCGATTGCCCATCACCTCGGGCACCCGCTCATAAATCCCGCGGGACACATTTCGCTGTCTCACGTTGTATTTAGCGCTGTGGCATTCGTCTTCATTTTGGCCGTGGCTTTTGCTGTTCGAGGCAAATTCACCAATCGCGACACCGCGTTGGTTCCCGAAGGCGGAGTCACGCTTCGGAACATGGTTGAACTCATTCTTGGATCCATCTACACGATGATGGCCGACATGATGGGCGCCAAGAAAGCCAAGCAGTTCTTTCCGCTGATAGCGACCCTCGGTTTTTGGATTCTGATCTCCAACTTGATGGGCTTGGTTCCTGGCTTTGCACCACCCACAGGAAATCTAAATACGAATATCGCTCCGGCGATCGTGATCTTCCTTGTGTACAATATAGCCGGAGCCGTCGAACACGGTCCCGTCCACTACTTTAAACATTTCCTGGGTCCGGTTTGGCCTCTCTATCCCTTGATGCTTGTCATCGAGATTGTAGGGCATGTGTTCCGTCCAGTGAGTCTTGGTATTCGTCTCACAGGAAATATGACCGGTGACCATATGGTCCTCGGCGCTTTCGGTGATTTGGCGACTGGTATTTTTGGGTATCCGTTCTTTCTGACACTCCCATTCTACGCTCTCGGGCTGATGGTGTGCGTGATTCAGACCCTGGTGTTCTGTTTGTTGTCCAGCGTTTATATCTCACTCGCTGTTGAGCACGCCGATCACTGATTCGTTTTTGTTAGTTACGTTTAAGAAATAGCCTTGTTTCCATCTATCGGTTGCGTTATGTAGCGCCCCGTTTTGAGGAAGCAGTTCCGATTCAAGAGGATTTTCAGATGAAGAAGCTTGTAGCATTCATGAG
>JBBKVQ010000034.1:0-10294 GCA_037968515.1 Bradymonadaceae bacterium | reverse complement strand
ACATCAGGTGGAGTCAGCAATGCTGCAATCACAAACGACAATACAACTGAGTATCGCCAGAACTTGATCAAATGACGATGCGTCAAAACGCCAATCGATGACAAAAACATCGAAATAACCGGCAATTGAAAAATGGCGCCAAACCCAATCAACATTTTTGTGGTGATGGCGAGGTACTCGCTCATCATGAGTTCCGGCTGCGAAATATCGGCTGAAAAGGTCAGCAAAAACTCGTAACCTTTGGGCAACACAAAAACGAACGCAAACCCTGAACCAATGATGAAAAACAGGTAAGAGAGCGCCACAAAAGGGACCACAGTCTTCTTTTCATTCGGATACAGGCCCGGCGCGATGAACTGCCAGAGTTGATAGAGGATGAACGGGACCGCGATGAAGAGCCCGCCAAACATGGCGGTTTTCAAGAGCACAAAAAAGGGCTCTGAAAGGTCCTTATGGTGCATTTGCGCTAGCGCGGCTTCGGGTGCTGCAATCTGCAGCGGACGCAGCAACAACATGAAAAGCTGCTCAACCCAGGTCCAAGAGATCGCAAATCCAACGGCGAAGGCCACCATCGATTTCATGACACGGGTACGAAGTTCGCCCAGGTGCTCAAGCACCGTCATGCGAATATCGCGGTAGGGATCGGCCACATCGTCACTCATTAGAGTGTCTCCTGATAGGGGATGTGGAGGTACACGTCACGGTGAGCCTCGGCGGGATTGCCTGCGGCGAGCTCGACGCTTGAGAACTCTGCACTTTGAACGGGGGATGTCATCCGCATCAATTTGACGTCGTGGGCCGGGCCACTTTTCAACACAGCTGCCGAATCGAATTCCTGATCGAACGCTTGGTCGGCCGAGGGAGTCGAACGCACGGTGGGCTTGGGCCGCGCAGGCGCGTCTTCGATCATCATCGCGTCACGCAAGAGGTTGCTTGCTTTACGGACTTCTCGGAGCGCTTTGCCTAGCGTCTTTGCGACTTGTGGAATCTTGTCTGGACCCAGCACAACAAGGCCGATCACAAGAGCCACAAGAATTTCTGTCATCGAGAGACCAAACATCGTCGGACCTTCCTGCGTGCGTCATCAACCAAGACATCGCACCAAAAGCGGGTACACTGTTACCATAAACCGGTCCCAGCCGTGAACGTTTCTTCACGGGTAGAGAATTCCATGGCTCGTCCTTCCGCCATCATTATCCCATTTCGCACAGAACCGCGCTTCGAGATTTTTTGGAGCGTCCGGCAGCCGCATTTGAAGTTCCTCGGTGGGTATCACGCCTTCTTGGGCGGAGGCGTTGAACCTGAAGACCATCTTCTACCGATTTTTGGCGAGCAACCAGACCCTTGGATTGCTTGCGCCTGCCGAGAGCTGCTCGAGGAAACATCGGTCTGGGTGGGCGTGCACGGGCCCAGATGGATGCCAGAACTTCGCGAGTTGCCACCGGCAATCTTCCTTGAGGCTTTGTTGAGCGCGGGTGAGTCCATCGATGCGAATCGGTTCCGTCGAGTTGGGCATTGGATCACACCTGAACACTCAGCCATTCGTCACGAATCTCATTTTTTTGCCGTCGACCTGACCGACCTTGAGGGCTCAGATGATTTGGCAAGCCGTGTGCAGGTCTCGGAGATCTCCCGTGGAGAATGGGTAACTCCACATTCGGCGCTTCAACAGTGGTCGACAGCCAACGCATTTATCACCTCGCCGATTCGGTTTTTATTGCAGGCTTTTGATGTGGCGGGAAACGTTGCCGTCTTTGTCGACGGCCAGTCGGTCAGAGGTGCTAAGGAGCACGCCGAATCAGCGCCAGGCGTCTACGTAGTTCCCTTGCGCACACCTACACTTGCTCCGGCGACCCATACCAACGCAGTTTTGATAGGCGAGGCAAAATTTGTGGTCATCGATCCGGGCAGTCCCGAGGTCGAACAGCAAGAATTGCTCAACCAGGTCATTGACGAACACATTGAAGCAGGCGGTCGGTTCGAAGCCATCGTCTTGACCCATCATCATCAAGACCACGTGCTTGGCATCGATGCTTTGATGGACCGCTACAAAGTGGGGTTATGGGCTCACCCTAAAACGGGAGTTCACCTCGATCGGCCCTTGGAGCGCGAACTTCGGGATGGGGACCGCATCGACCTCGGACTGGATTCGCTGGATGTGATTTTTACTCCCGGACATGCCGACGGTCATCTGGCCTTTCATCATCGAAAAACCAATATCGTGGTGGTCGGCGACCTTGTCGCCCAGCATGGAACCATCTTGGTCGACCCGAGTGACGGACATATGGGGGATTATTTGGACAGTTTGCAGACGATCGCTGAGTTGAATGCGCGCGCGCTTCTGCCGGCTCATGGGTGGTTGATCGTCGATCCCGCTGCCCATTTGCGATTCTATCGCGAACATCGTCTTCAACGTGAAGAAAAGGTATTCGCAGCGCTTGCTACATTTGCCTGCGCGTCTGCATATCAGGTCACCGAACTGGCGTACGACGATGTTCCAGAATACCTTTGGCCGATCGCCGAGCGAAGCGTCATTTCTCATCTGATCCATCTGGCGGAGACCGGCAGAGTGTTTCAACATGGCGAAATGTTTGAGGTGCGACCTGATGGTCATGTCTGATATAGGCAGAGCATGAATGACAAACTCGCAGATATTGACCGCAGTGGCACGGTGGTTGCGGGCAAGTACCGGGTCGAAAAACTCATCGCACGGGGTGGTTTTTCGAGCGTGTATCGTGCCTGCCAAATCGGCATGGAGCGCGATGTTGCGATCAAGATCCTAGAGATCGATTCATCGGTAGACGGAACCACGCTCGAGCGTTTTGTGCGCGAAGCGCGGCTCGTGAGCCAGCTTTCCCACCCCAACACGATTACCATTTTCGACTTCGGGCGTTCGGGAACGGATTTCCTGTTTATCGTGATGGAGTACGTGAAGGGTCGGTCGTTGAGTCGTCAGGTCCGCAAGTACGGCCCGTTGCATGCCGTTGATGCTGCCCGCGTTGCGCTCGATATTCTGAAAAGTTTAGAAGAAGCCCATCGACTCGGGATCCTGCACCGAGACATGAAACCTTCGAATATTATGCTTGGGCGTGACCACGATGATGTTTTGACAGTGCGCGTTTTAGATTTTGGAATCGCCAAGATCTTGGATCCTATGCCCGACATGAGTACGGCGCTGACGCAACAAGGGGTGTTTGTGGGAACGCCACGCTACGCCGCTCCCGAACAGATGAAGCGCGAGGAAATCACTCCAGCTGCGGATATCTATGGAGTGGGGATGGTGATGTGGGAGTGTCTGGTCGGAAAACCAGCAGTAGAGGGGATTGATTTTGCAGCTGCCGTCGAAGGACACCTAAGCCGGGCGCCGTGGCGCCTGCCCTTTGATACAGTTGTTCCGGCGGAACTGAGCAAGATTCTTTATCGGTCGCTCGAAAAACAACCGGCCGATCGTTATCAGTCATGCAAAGAAATGATCGCCGCCCTGACCCAATACCTTGAATTCAATGAAGAGCCGGAGACACTCCACACAGGCCCAGCTCTCGCCGACGAAGCAAGTCAGAATTTCCCTGTGCATTCGGCGTTCAATCCAGATGCTTGGTTTGGGGACTCGGAGGTCGTCGACGAATTTGCGCCCGACTCGGGTTTTGAGATGGCCTCTTCGCCTGGGCCACCAGGTGTGTCAGAACCGGCGATCCCGAAGCCAAGTATCGCGCCAAGTATTCCTGCCCAGGGGATTCCCAGACCAAACCTGCCAAGGCCGGTTGAAATCGAGTCGTCGTTGGCCGCCGATATCGACGCGCCCGCTATTCCGCTGCGGGCCAGTCGAAAACCTACGCCGAGCGAGGAGCCGGAACTGTTGCTGGATCGTCGTGATGATCGCCGACAACCCATGCGGGCGCATCCACGAGACGTTCGGATTCAGAAGGACCAGAAGTCGAAACGAGTTTTGTTGGGAGCCGCCGCGGCTTTGGCTGTCGTGGTCGCGATCGGGGTCGTCGCTGTCTGGGCAATTCGGTCTGAGGATTCGGTTCAACCTGATGTGGAGACTCCTGCGTCGTTGGTGGTCTTGACGCCGACCATTGGCGCAAATGGTGTGATGCTGGCGATGCGTACGGGAGGCTGGGACGTTCGAAACGTCCATGAGTCGACCTTTAGCGACACCAGCCAGACCACGATGATGGTCGAAAAAGATCGCTTCAAAGCGACGGTGACGATCTACGAATGCGGGTCGGACGCGCTTGCAACCGCGATTTTGAAGGACACCGAACAACCGTCTGAGTCGGTAATTTTTGGTCGAACTGTCGTGCGGGTTTCACCCGGCCCAAGTTCGTCCCCTAGTGGCGTTCAGCCGCTAACTTCCATGCTTTTTGCGTTTCGAGGGATGCTCGAAGACAAAGGGCAACTTTAGAATTGAACCGCCAGGAACATTTTTTTTACCCAAATGCATTCGCCACCCGTAATGAACTTACATCGGGGTCAGCGGCGCCTCACAGTCATGTAGTTGACTGTAGTTAGGTGTGTTCCTATAGTGCCGCGTCTGAGCCAAACGGGTCAATGTCTAGAAGAAGGTTGAAGTATGACGATGAAAGGAATTGGAACTATTGCGCTAGCTGCGCTCCTCGGATTGGCCGTGGTTGCCTGCAGCGACGACACTGGCAAGGAAGGTGGCAACATTTCGGGCGTTAAGTCGGGAACCATTCAGGCCAACCCGTATCCTCTTTCGTTCCCTGATGTTGCCCTTGGGCAAAACAGCGCTGGCACCGTTCGTGTGTTCAATTCGGGCGTGGGTGTTCTGAACATTACGTCGATCGAACTCATCGAAGACACCGACGGCGATGAAGGCGGCGTTGAGTTTCAGCGCGACGAGTGGGTTAACACCGCGTCTTTGAAGACCGACGAGTTCATCGATCTCAAGGTCGTCTACTCGCCGCTTGACCGCTCACCCGACACCGGTCGAATTGTCATCAAGTCGAACGATGGTGAAAACGGTACGTTCACGATTCCGATTACGACCGAAGACCTTGCTCCAAACATTTTCTCGAACCCAAATATTGTGTTCCAGCGTGTCGCGCCAGTCAGCGCAGAAACTCGCAACACAACCTGGCGTTTGAGCGAAGTTCAAAACACCGGACAGGCTCCACTTGAGATCACACGCGTCGTCGTTACCGGCAGCGAAGATTTCTCGGTTTCCTACCCAACAAGCTCAGACATCCTTGCCGATCACACCTTGGACGGAGACACCCCGCCCACGTTGCTGCAGCCGGACGAAAGCTTCCCCGTTCGCGTTTATTTCAATCCGGTCGACAACAGCCCATCAACGGCTGACCTGATTTTGTTCTCGAACGACCCCGATTCGCCGCAATACACCGTTAAGCTTCAGGGCAACTCCGGTGCACCTTGCATCAAGCTGAGCCGAGAAGACGAAATCAACTTCGGTGAAGGCGGAATTGGCTTCGCCAACAACAAGACCATCACGATCGAAAACTGCTCACCTACGCAGGACCTTGACGTATCGTCGATTGAAATCACCGATGACGGCGGCAACGCAATCTTCGGCATCAAAGACGGCTCGTTGCCAGCAGCGCTTCCAGGCGGCTCGGCCATCATTCCTCCAGACAACACAGCAAGCTTTGTCGTGACCTACACGCCAACCGCAGAAGTTGTGTCGAACGGTGAACTGACTGTGCGAAGCAATGACCCGGCAAAAGCGACCCTCAAGGTGCCGATCGTTGGTAAGGGAACGACAAACGTTTGTCCTCAGGCCATCGGCCAGGCTCGATTGAGCGACTCTCCACAGTACCGTCAGCAGATTGCGACCATTCCTTTGAAGACCATCCTTTTGGACGGAACTCAGTCGGTGGACGCGAACGGAAGTATCGCAAGCTACGAGTGGACCATCATTCAGCGTCCTCCAAACTCGACAGCTCGCCTTGAGCCTACCAACACCGATCCTGCTCCTTCGTTGTTCCTCGACCTCGCTGGTATCTACATCATCGAGCTCACGGTCTACGACGAGCAAGGTCTGGCGAGCTGCAGCGATGACGAAACACGTCGCGTGACCATCTCGGCTGTTCCTGACGAAGACATCCACGTTCAGCTTGTATGGGACACCCCTAACGACGCGAACCAGACCGATACCGTCGGTACCGACCTCGACCTCCACTACTTGCACCCAGCAGGTCGTTGGAATCAGGCTCCTTACGATATCTTCTGGCGCAACGGCACCGCTGATTGGGGCGGACCAGGTGGTTCGGATGACCCTTCTCTCGACATCGACGACACCGACGGTGCCGGTCCTGAGAACGTCAACCATGACAACCCAGAAAGCGGTCTGATCTACTCGGTTGGTGTTTACTACTACGCCGACAAGGGCCTCGGACCGAGCTACGCCACACTGCGTATCTACGTTCAGGGAACTCAGCGTTATGAGTACCGTGACCAGTATCTTCCGAAGGAAGAAACCTTCTGGAGAGCAGCTGCCATCACCTGGCCCGGCGGACAGATCAGCGCGATCAACCAGATCACGAATGGTTTCCCTGGTCAGTAAGTTCAGGTCCTAGGTTTTTAGAAAGGCGCGTCGATGACGCGTCTTTTTTCGTTTAAGGATTGAGCGCCAGCTGCAACGAACAAGGAGCGCAGTATGAGGTTGAATAGGATTAGAACCGTCACGCTGGCTGCGCTGCTCGGCTTGTCCGTGGTTTCTTGCAGTGATTTGGACAAAACTGATGTCGGCCCGGGCACGGTCTGGGACCTCGAAGAATCGGATGTGATACCGATTTCTACTGACGACCGTGTTCCAAAAATCTACACAGCCTTTAATCCGACTTGGGTCGATGGGTACGACCCGGTGCCCGCCGAGCAGCGCAATTTGACCTGGTCGGTGCCTGAAGTCCAAAATATCGGGCAGGCTCCTCTTGAGATCACCGGTGCTGTTCTTACCGGCAGCCCATCTATTTCGGTCTCATACCCCACAAGCATGGAGGACTTTTCGGACCCGGCAACCGATAGGGCGACTCCGCCTACATTGGTGCAGCCAGGGCAAGGGTTTCCGATGCGAATTTTCTGGAATCCGGTCGACGACAACCCAGCCTCGGCGGACCTGATTTTCTTCACGAATGACCCGGATTCCCCGCAGTACACCGTTAAGATGTTTCTCAATAGTGGTGTGCCTTGCATCAAGCTGAGCCCCGAAGACGAAATCGATTTTGGTGAAGGCATCCTCGGTCTCGAAAATAGTAAAATCGTCACGATTGAAAACTGTTCGTCAATATTTGAGCTTGAGGTGTGGTCGGTCGAAATTTCACACGACGGCGGTAACGGTCACAACCCTGTGTTTGGCCTTCAGGATGGTTCATTGCCAGCTGGGCTTCCAGGAGGCACGGCCATTTTGGCTCCAGGTGACACGACAAATTTTGTTGTGACCTACACGCCAACCGAAGAAATCGTGTCGCTGGGTGAGCTCATCGTACGCAGCAACGGGTTTCCCAATGGGTCTACGGGCGTGCTGTCCGGTATGTTCAGATTACCACTTGTGGGGGAGGGGACGACGGCGGGTCCGTAGGCAGCCATTTTGAGCGATTCTCCCCAGCACAGTCAGCAATCGCAATGATTTCGATGGACTGCAGTCAGGTCCTGAGAACTCCATGATAACCTGAAAGCAGTCGAATGATTCGGCGGCTGTGCCGATAGGGGCCTCAGATTCTAGAAAAAGGCGCGTCAATGACGCGCCTTTTTTCGTTTGTGGTCTGCGCTCACCCGCTATTTCATTTACCCAAACGCGCTCCTCACCCGTAGAGAACTGGGTTGGCAAGATGCTCAAGCGGGTCCTCCGGCAGTGTGATTCCGTGTTCAGGCCCAGCGAACTGCATCAGTTTCACGAAGGTTGAAAAATGAAACACCATAGAATCGCCGCCATGGCGCTAGCCGCGTTGTTTGGAGTGTCCGCTGTCGGCTGCAGTGATGGTTCGCACGGCGATGGCAACATCGATGGTAATATTCCAAATCCGGGAATCATTCAGGCGAATCCATTACCTTTGGTGTTTCGGGATGTCGCCGTCGGTGATTCGGCGACTATCAAAGTTCGAGTGTCGAATTCCAGTTGGGGAGCTTTGAAAATCACTTCGATCGAGCTGATCGAAGACACGGATGACGATGAAGGTGGTGCCGTCGAGTTTCGTCGAGTCGCTTGGCCGGAGACGGCCGAATTGAGGGAAGGCGAGTTCTTCGATTTGACGGTCGTGTATTCCCCGCTCGATCAGTCGCCCGACAAAGGGCGGATCGTCATTAGATCGAATGACCCTGAAAAGGGTGAATTCACGATTCCAATCTTGGCCAAGGACAGCGCACCGAACCTGTCTGTTGCCTCGCCGATCGTTTTTCAGGATGTGGATCCGGTGACACCTCAGACTCGCAACGCAGCTTGGCGTTTGAGTGAGGTGAGAAATACCGGCGACGCGCCCCTGAAAATCACAGATATCGCGTTGGTAGGTAGCCTCGATTTTTCTGTCTCCTACCCCGCAAGTCTCGATAGCACGGACCCGTCGACCGATGCCCAGGCTGCTCCAACGCTGTTGGAGCCGGATGCAAGCTTTCCGATTCGAGTCTACTTTAACCCGCTCGATCGCAGGCCGGCCGCAGCGGGTTTGGTGATTTCCTCGAATGACCCTGATTCACCGCAGCACACGGTGTCCCTGCAGGGAAACCGCGGTGAGCCGTGCATCAAGCTGAACCCAGAAGACGAGCTTGATTTTGGTGCGGGCGAGATCGGATTTGCGAACCGCAAGACGATCACGGTTGAGAACTGCTCGGTAGGTCATGACCTTGAGCTCTCGTCGATTAAGGTCACCGCCGCTGCCGGGGTTTTTGAGCTCGATGGCTTTTCAGGGGCTTCAATTGTGGTTCTGCCTGGCGAGTCGGCAAACCTTGCGCTGACCTTCACGCCTGGGGCTAACGTTGTGTCGACCGGCGAGCTGACGGTCGAAAGCAACGTTCCCGCTCGACCAATACTCACGATGTCTTTGGTCGGTCATGGCGTGGTGGACCTGTGTCCTCAGGCGATTGCCTTGGGCAGGCTCAGCGTTTCTGATGTCCTACGACAGTATATTACAGCAGTTCCGCTAAAGACCGTTTGGTTGGACGGGGCCTCGTCGATGGATCCAGGCGGCAGCATTCAAAGGTTTGAGTGGTCGATCGTTCAGCGCCCTGTGGGCTCGACCGCTCGTTTGGAGCCAAGTAACACCCACCCGACCCCGTCATTATTCCTTGATATTGCAGGGGTCTATATTGTCGAGTTGACGGTCTACGACGCTCAGGGACGGGCCAGTTGTGATGACACCACTGGCCGCGTGGTGATCTCGGCGCTTCCCGACGTTGACGTTCATATTGAGCTATTCTGGGAAACTCCGGGGGATCGACTCCAGAGCGACACCGTGGGGACGGACCTTGACCTTCATTATCTGCACCCGGACGGTCGATGGAATCAGGCGCCTTACGATGTCTTTTGGCGTAATGGTACGGCCGATTGGGGCACGCCTGGGGACTTGGATGACCCCTCACTCGACGTCGATGATACTGATGGACTAGGGCCAGAGGTCATTAACCATGATGGTCCACAGAGCGGCCTTACCTACGAAGTGGGTGTGTATTATTACGCCGATAAGGGCTTAGGCTCGAGCTACGCCACCATTCGAATCTATATCGATGGCGTTCAAAGCTACGAGCATCTCGACCAATACATGGCTAAGGAAGAGACGTTTTTGCGAGCAGCTTCCATCAGTTGGCCTGGTGGGGTGGTTCAGCCGATCAATGAGGTCAGTGACGGTTTCCCTGGTCAATAAGGGTCCGTTATCGACGCACCTTTTTTGTTTGTGGTAAGCCGCAAGGAACTCGTTTTTTGAGGTCAGAATGGAAGTCATGATTCGGATGCGCATTGGAATGGAACAAGCGCACTACGCCGGGAACCTTGTCGATGGGGCGCATATGCTCAAGCTCTTCGGGGACGTAGCCACCGAGCTCTTGATTCATCACGACGGTGATGAGGGTCTTTTTCGTGCCTACGATTCGGTGGAATTCCTAGCGCCTGTGAGGGCAGGGGACTACATCGAAGCTGTGGGCTCAATCACGTCTATCGGCAAGACAAGCCGGAAGATGTCTTTTGAAGCGCGCAAAGTCATCGAGTTGACCGATAACCCGAACCAGCCCTCGGAGGCGCGGGTGCTGAATCCGGCAGTCGTCGTGTGTCGCGCAACGGGCACCTGTGTGGTTCCGATCGATTGCCAGCGAGCCAAACCATGAG
>JBBKVQ010000033.1:0-10719 GCA_037968515.1 Bradymonadaceae bacterium | reverse complement strand
GAGATAATTCAGGTCGACGACGCCCCGAGCAAAGTCGAATTCGACGTAGAGATGGTTTCACAAAATGCCCTCTTCAACGTCACAGGGCACGAGTGGCAACGTCGCGGGGTCTACTTCATGCTGGGCTCCATCCCCTTTGTTGCCGGCGGCGCTGCCCTGTTTGTGATGAGTCAAGACCGCTTCGACGAGGCAAACAAATTGGCCCAACCTGGAAACGAACCCCGCGCGAGCGATTTACGCGACACGGCATATAATTACCGCACGGCAGCCATCGCCTCGAGCGCTGTGGGCGGCGCGGCGTTGGTTACAGGCCTCGCCTTCTATTTCGCAGGAATGGACAGCGGCGAGCCCGCCCTCAAGGCTTATGTCGGACCGAAATCAATCGGGCTTGCCGGCACTTTCTGACCAAATCCGCCGCCACCTGGGGTCAGCAGTCGAATCACATCTCCCGAACAAACCTCGAGTGTGACCTTGTCGGGCAACTCAGTGGTGTTTCCATCTCGGATCAACTGGTTTTGCCCAGCTTTGCCCGGTTCTCCGCCCTGCAGCCCGTATGGCCGTGAGCTGCGCCGCTCGGTCATCAAAGTAACCGTCATGGGGTGGCTAAACTCATAGGTCCGGATCACTCCATCGCCGCCTGTATTCCGCCCTGCCCCGCCCGAGCCACGACGAATCGCATACTGGCTGACTCGGAACGGGTAGGCGTGTTCGAGCGCCTCGATCGGCGTGTTCAAAGTATTCGTCATGTGCGAATGCACCCCCGAAGCACCGTCGTGAGTTGGCCCTGCACCCATGCCTCCGCCGATCGTTTCGTAGTAGGCAAACGGTTGGTCATGGCGGGGATCGTGACCGCCGATCAAAATATTATTCATGGTCCCCTGCGATGCTGCCGAGATTTCGGACGGACAGGCCAAAGCGAGCGCCCCAAACACGACGTCGGCGACCCGCTGGCTTGTTTCGACGTTTCCGATGGCGACCGGCGCTGGCCAGACCGCATCGAGGAACGACCCCGGACGCGTTCGGATGTCGATGCAACGCATGTAGCCTGCGTTTGATGGCATCTCGGCCGGTCCAAGGCAGCGCACCGCAAAATACACCGCGGACACTGTCACCGCGCGTGGAACGTTGACGGGGCCGTGGACCTGGTCAACGGCATCCAGAAAATCGACGATAATCTGGTCTTTTTCGACCGTGATCGAAACCGTCACCGGGATCTTAAGGGCCCCTCGCCCATCAGAATCCAGCACATCTGCAAAACCGTAGCGACCGTCAGGAATGCGTGAAATCACCGCTCGCATCATCCGTTCGCTATAATCAATGAGCGAGTCGGTCATATCCACGTGTTTGTTGTCGCGCAGGGCTTCGGCCAGTCGACTGGCGCCTCGACGATTTGCAGCCCGCTGCGCAGCGAGGTCTCCTCGGCGCTCATCGGGGGTTCGGCTTGCCGCACAAAACTCTTCGATAAAGTCGTCGGTAAGCTTCGTGGGCCCAAAACGGATGCCTTCCTCATCGATGTGTTTTGACAAAGGCATGCTGCCTGGAGAAATCCCGCCGACATCGGCATGATGTGCGCGATTGGCGACCAAGAATCGCAACTCCCCAAGTTCATCGAACACCCCCGAAACCAGAGTCACGTCGGGTAGATGTGTGCCACCGGCGTAAGGGTCGTTCAACGCAACTTCCAACCCTGGCACAAACTCGAAGGCATCGAGCGCCGCACGAACCGACATCGGCGTTGATCCAAGATGCACCGGAATATGTGCGGCCTGAGCCACCATTTGCCCAGTCGCATCAAAGACTGCACACGAATAATCACGCCGTTCTTTTATATTGGGCGAAAATGCCGCCCGCATAAGCGCAGCACCCATTTCTTCGGCGACCGAAGCAAAGAAGTGGCGGGCAATCTCGATGCGAATATCGGTCATTCTCGCTCCAAAAGAAGATGGCCCTTCGCCACGGTTACCGACCAACCCTTGGGAACCAAAGTTGTGGAGCTAAACTCGACGATCACCATGGGACCGCGATCCGACTCGCCTTGCTTGAGATTCTGGCGAGGAATGATTCGAATTTCGGTTTCGTGGTCAAAAACGGCTGTGTTTTTAGTCTCGGGCTCGTCGGGTAGCGTTGGCACCAAGAACGCTTCAAGAGGCGCAGCCGCCGTGGCCACCACGCGCACATTCACGACCTCGATCGGACGGTCCATCACGTAGCCATAGGACTTTTCATGCAGTGTGTGAAAACTGGCGGCAAGATCGGCTGAAGATTCCAACCAAGGCATTCGTAGCTCAAAACTCTGCCCGACGTAGCGGCACTCGGCAAAAGATTCGACCTGGCTTTCTGGTAGCTGGGATTCCACGTCCAAGTGCAGGCGCTGAACGATTTGCTGAAGCGCCAAATGGTCATCACCTAGCGTTACCAAGACCGTTTGCGACGATGTGCGAAGCGCAGGCGCCTTCAACATCCCGTACGCCGAAAGCAGGCCCGGCATCTCCGGAACGATCACAGTCCCAATCCCTAAGTCGTCTGCAAGCGCACAGGCGTGTAAACCACCCGCACCGCCAAATGAAACGAGCTTAAAGCCTCGCGGATCTTTTCCCCGCTCGACCGAGATCACCTTGATCGCACGAACCATCGACGCGTTTGCGACGTCGATCAGACCTTTGGCAAAATCCACGGGAGAAATGCCGAACTCAGCGGCACCAAGGCTCACGGCTTGAGTCGCTGCTTCGCGATCGAGCGTCATTTGCCCAGCCAAACGGGCCCCTGCCGGGATTCGCCCCAGAAACAGGTTTGCGTCGGTCACGGTAGGATGGGTCCCTCCCTGCCCGTAACACGCAGGTCCAGGAGTCGCACCGGCCGACCTCGGCCCCACACGCAACGCACCACCTTCATCGCGCCACGCGATGGAGCCACCGCCTGCACCGACCGTATGAATGTCCAGCACAGGCACGCGAATAGGCACACCTTCGATCGAACTCTCATTCGTCCAGCTCATGCCGCCGTCACACAGGCTGACGTCGGTGGAGGTCCCACCCATATCGAACCCGATGATCTGGTCAAAACCCAGTTCCTGCGCCACCGACCAAGCTCCCACAACTCCGCCCGCCGGACCGCTCAGAATAGTGTTGACCGGAAATTCTGCGGCAGCAGAAAGGTCGTAACGCCCACCATTGGACTGGATCACGTCGACTGGGGCCGGGGCGAGCTCAGTGGCAAGAGCCTGAAGGTATCGCGTCATCACGGGCCCCACGTAGGCGTTAATCGCCGTAGTTGAGGTCCTTTCGTATTCGCGAAACTCGTTCAAAACTTCGTGACTTACGCTGATGTGAAGATTTGGATGCGCCGCGCGCAAAGCCGTTTTAATGACCTGTTCGTGCAGCGGATTTGTGTAGGCGTTCAATAGGCAAACAGCGACCGCCTCATAGTCCTTGGCGCGGTCCACGAGCGCAGCGACCTCCGTCGTCACAAGCGGTAACAGAACCACCCCGTCATGAAGCACACGCTCATTAACGCCACAGGTATCAGTGTGACCAACCAACGGAGCCGGGAGATCCGGGTTTTGTGTGTAGAGCTGGGGACGATTTTGACGGCGCAAAAAAAGGAGGTCTTCAAAACCCGCGCTGACCACCAGCAAGACCTTCGCCCCTCGCCTTTCGAGCAGAGCGTTGGTCGCAACTGTGGACCCGTGAATCAGCCGAATATTCGTATCGTCCCCAAAAAAACGAATCCCCTCAACGATTGCACGCGAGGGGTCCGATGGGGTCGACAGTAGTTTGTGAAGGCTAATGATTCCGTTGGAATCACGGCGTACGACATCGGTGAAGGTTCCACCGGTGTCGACGCCAAAAAGGCTGAACTTAACGTCTGAGGACATAGACTCTTATGGGAAAATACCGCGCTCTGCGTACACAGCGTTGATGCGCTGAATGCCCACAGCATAAGCTGCAGTGCGATTATCAACGTTGTGCTCACGCGCAAATGACCGCATATCGTGGTAGGCGCGTTTCATCATGAAATGAAGCCGTTCGTCGATTTCTTGGAGTTGCCAAGATTCCGAGCGTTTGTTCTGCACCCACTCGTAATACGACACGACGACACCGCCTGCGTTTGCGTAAAGGTCCGGCAGAACATCGATGCCGCGCTCGATAAGCACGGCCTCGCCCGCAAGGGTCATGGGTCCGTTAGCGCCCTCAACGATGAGCTTGCAGTCCATGCTGGCAGCGACGGTTTCGTCGATCTGCATTTCAAGAGCCGCTGGGATGCAGATATCGCATTTCGTGGCCCAGAACTCCTGCGAGTTGATCTCCGTCGAGTTTGCATAACCTTTGACGCCGCCGGTTGCCTTCACGTGGTCGGCAAGCTTACGAACGTTCAGGCCCTCGGGGTTAACGATTCCGCCTGTGTGGTCCAAAACCGCGGTCAACGATGCACCAAGCTTCGACAGAATCGAAGCTGCGTTGCTTCCGACGTTGCCAAAACCTTGCATCGTGTAGGTCGCACCATCGAGTCGGAAGCCGGTTTCTTCGGCCCACTCTTGGATGGCATAAACGACACCTTGACCGGTCGCTTTTTCACGGCCGCGGCTGCCGCCCGAAGCAAGGGATTTACCTGTAACAATGCGACGTTGAGCGTTCTTATCGCTCAAGTTGTGCATGTTCATGTAGGTGTCCATCATCCAGACCATGACCTGAGAGTTTGTTCCCACATCAGGTGCTGGAATGTCGTACTCCGGCCCAATATTATTGCCCAGGTCATGGGTAAAGCGACGTGTGATTTTCTCGAGCTCACGCGTCGAGTGATTGTGCACGTTCAATGCAACTCCACCCTTGGCGCCGCCAAACGGGATATCAAGCAATGCACACTTGTACGTCATGATCGACGCGAGGGCTTTAACCTCTTGGAGTGTCACGTTGTGATGGAAACGAATTCCACCTTTGTAAGGACCCAAGATATTATTGTGTTGGATGCGGTAGCCCGTGAAAAGTTGGTACTCTCCACTGTCCATCATCACGGGAAAGTTCACGATGATTTCGTTCTTGGGCTGGCTCAGAATCAAAGCAACATGGGGCAGGATGTTCAGATGCGAAATCGCACGATTGAACTGTCCAATATGTGTTTGAAAAAAGTCCGGTTTTTTTGTGCTGATTTCGCGTGTTTCCGCGGTCTTCTTCGACATGACGCCGTCCATATGTTGGTAGGCAAGGAATTGACTGCCGACCGCTACCACGGGCCGACATGTCAACTTTGTTAACAACGGTATGGGGTAGCGTCAAGGAACGGCCTTAACACACCGCGTCATGGATTTTCGGGCGTTTCTTCACTTGGTGTGGCCCCGTCTGACTCACCGGCATCTGACGCACCTTCGTCATCCGGAGTATCGGCCAAATTTGTTTGCAAAGTGGGGCTGATCGCCATGATCTGCCACATCTGAATGCCGGGCACGGGCGATGACTGCAACTCGTATTGAACGATGGCACGTTTGTCGACGCGCCTCGCGATCGCCATCACGGTCGCACGCTGTGGACCTGGGTAAGAAATCTCACCGATTTCCAGCTCGCTGCCGACCAAAACGCTGCCCTCACCGTCAAGGAACGCGCGGAATGTCTCCAAAGATGTTTCGTTCTTAAACTCTTGTGGCAGGCGACCATAAGCCATCTCGTATCGACCGGCCTGAAGTTCCTCGTGGAATTGAAGGACTTCGCGTGCGGGCGCTTCAGAATCCATCATGCGCGCACGCCTATCGATGTCGATGCCCTCGATGCCAAAGGTGTTGGCCTCCGGGTCGACAAGCGTCACATCGAACGAAAGCACGACCATTTCTCGCGCACTCGGTGCTGCGTATTGCAGACTGATGCGCCACGCTTTCACGTCAGTGATGGCCTCGTGACGGACGGCGTTCGTGTTGAACAGTTGCGGCTGCGAGGCCCCAAGTTCGCGAGCGTCTGCAGCAAAGAGTGCCTTAAAAGCCGTGAGGTCCGTCTTTTGACGTTCTGCTTCGGTCAAAGCCTGGTAGGCGGCATCAAGGTCTCCGGCTCCCACTTGCGTGCCCCAACCCAACGCAAACTGCTGCGCTGCCATGGTGCGTGCGGCCACGTCTTGAAGCTGATTGCAGCATGAAACGGCCTTGAAACCGCCAACGGCAAAAAGGCCGCCGATCAGCAGCAGAAGCACAAGGCAACCGCCACCCAGGATCATCCATATTTTGCTTTTCCCGCCGCCTTTAGACGTCGGGACATAATCACTTGGCGGTTCAAATGCGATTTTCATTCATTATCCTTTCAAAATACTGACGCGGGGGCCGATCGAAACCTGAATCACTTCGGACGGTTTATGGGCCATGACCTCTCCGTCGACAACATACCCGTTGTGCGCGGTGATGTGAACGACGTCAAATGAAGCCTGATTTCCCAACACCTTCCGTGCTGCCGCCTGAAGTCGCCTTGAGGGCACGGTCTTCAACAGTTCCGATGGGTTTTCGGCATGTCGAAACGTCGGTGTCGAGCCACTGCCCATCTTCAACCAACCGCTTGGCAAGGCACAAAACTGAAGGTAAGCGGCGTTCTGTTTTTCGTTGTGGGCGACATGAAACTCAATCAGGTCATGGTCTGAGCGCGCTTCGTCCATGGCAAATCGAACCGTGCCGACCTTTCGTCCATGGCGTATCCACGATTCAGCCATTCGAGCGACAAAACCGAAACCCACCTGAAACGCCAGAATGGCTCTGGGTTGCGACGATGAAACAAGCCTCAGCGTCGGCATATGGAGCTCTTCGACTCGTCCTGCTTCAAGTTGCTTGGCGATCTTCATCAGATGCGATGCGGCAGGTAAGTCGTTGAACTCGCCTACGCTGACGGGCGCAAATCTGACACGTTGACCCGGCGTGCATAGCGAGTTTGCCAAGGCGAGCCGTCCGACTAAGCGATCGGACCCAATCACGAAGACATCGGTGTCGCCAATAAACTGCGCCAGATCTTCGCTGGGGGTGTCCATCGCTGCGGCCATGACTGGCCATCGTAGTTCCGACGGTGGCGTCCAGGCTTGCGGATCGTAGACGATCACTTGTTTCATGACTTCTCCTCCAACGTTCTAAACTCGGCCTGTGAATCGTCATCCAAGTACGCAGGAAGCGAAAATCGAAACTCTGTGCCTTTCCCCACTGGAGAAGTCACCGAAACCTCGCCGCCCAGTTTTCGCACCAGATGTTTCACGATGGCCAACCCCAGCCCTGTACCACCCACATCACGGCTTCGACCATAATCAACACGGTAGAATCGCTCAAAAACGCGTGGCAGATGCTCCTGAGGAATCCCGATACCGGTGTCCTTGACCGTAACGACGACTTTTCGGTCTTCGTTCCAAGCCCTCAGAGTCACCACGCCCCCATTTGGAGTGTACTTCACGCCGTTTTCGACCAGGTTCGAGAGGATCTGTACCAGCGCCCGAGGCTCTGCCTCGACTGGGGACAGGTCGTCTTGAAACTCAACGTCGAGCTCAACCCCTGCTTTGGCCGCTGTTGGAGAAAAACGATCCAGGATTTCCGCGACAATTTCGGGCAATGACACCCCACCCTTGGCAAACTCTTCGCCGGCCGCTTCAAGCCTCGACAAAGTAAGCAGGTCTTCGATGATCTGCGCCATGCGATTGGAGTTGCGGAAGATGGACTCCACAAATTCTCGACTCACGGGGCCGACGTCCATATTGTCCATCAACAGAGTTTCGGACGCCGACTGAATCGTCGCGACGGGTGTCCGCAGCTCATGGCTAACGTTGGCCACAAAATCACGACGCACGCGCTCAAGACGGCGAAGTCGTGTGACGTCATACATCACCACAACCGCGCCTACCGCCTCGTCAGCTTCTAGAATCGGCGCCGCCGACACCCAGATATTTCGGATATCCTCAGGGTCGCTGCTCCACTCAATTTCTGTGATTGCGGGTCTCTTGCTCCAAAGCACGTTGGACACGATGTCCCCGAGCCCTTTCATGCGTGAGACCTCGGCGATCCGGCGGCTCACATAGCCGGTTGGCAACGATAGAATTCTTTCGGCCACCGGATTGGCCACCAGGATCCGCTCACGTTCGTCCATCATCACGACGGCTTCGCTCATGCCAGAAAGCAGCACCGACAAACGCGCACGCTCTTGTTCAAGGCGGCCCACGCGGTCGCGCAGCCGTGCGATGCTGTCAACCAGGCGTTCGGACACAAGGTCAATCTCGCCGGCTGATTCGTGGGCGGTTGTCGGACCAGCGATCGAGGCTTCAAGTAGGTTTCGGGCCTTGTCGAGCCCACGCAACACGCTTCCGCGGGTCAAGATCGCGACGACGGCCCCGGTAAGAAGTGAAGCGACCGCCATGATCGCCACGCCCCGTTTGGCGGCCTCGAATTCCTCGGGTGCAATCAGCATGTACCCGATCCAAACCACCAGAGTCGCGACGCACAGGGTTAGAATATGCAATCCAAATGCACGCCAATGCAGGCGTGCATACCATTGCACCTGGCTCAAGGAGCCTCCGCGAAGCGGTATCCGATGCCTCGCACGGTTTCTACGTAGTCTCCGGCGAGCCCAAGCTTCTCACGAAGGCGTTTGACGTGGGTGTCCACAGTTCGGGGCGTCACGTTGATGTCGGCGCCCCACACGTCCTTCAAGAGCGTGTCACGGGTCTGCACCCTGCCTCGCCGGGTTAAGAAGGTCTCGAGCAGGCGGAATTCAGTCGCCGTGAGTTTCACTTCTTCGTCTTCGACCCAGACGCGGTGACGTTCGATATCCAACGAAATCACGCCAAAACGCACACGTTCCGCAGCGACGGCGGTTTCTTCGGGTGTATTGGTTCGTTTCAGGATGGCGCGGACACGCAGGATGACTTCTCGGACGCTGAATGGCTTGACGATATAATCGTCGACGCCCAGTTCGAAACCTACGACTCGATCGATCTCCTCGCCTCGGGCGGTCACCATCACGACTGGAATGTCTTTGAGTTCGGCGCTGGTTTTGATCTGCTGGCAGACTTGCGTGCCCTGCATATCGGGCAACATCACGTCCAGAAGGATCAAGTCTGGCCGCTCGCGTTCGGCGATCTCAAGTGCTTCCCGGCCCGTGGCTGCAGATAGGATCGTAAAACCCGCATTCCGCAGGTTGAACTCCAAAACCTTGCGCAGGTCTTCCTCGTCGTCGACCACCAGAATACGTTGTTGTGTCATCGTGTGCTCGCCGAGGGATTAAGGCCGAAGGATCGGTGTCTCGACGAGGGATGTAGTCCTTGAGGCTCAGAAAATCAACCCCTGCGCTACTCCACCGTGGAGGCCACAAGAGTCAAAAACTCTTTCTCCGGAAGCGCGCTGGTGATGGTGTACGTGACACCGTCATCTTGCAGCAGCGCTACTTCGTAACCGCGTTGATTCGTGATCATCATGTCACGTGTGCCGACGTGTCGAATCCGATCCGCCGGAATCGCAATCCCCTGCCCTTCGAACATCATCACACTCAGCCGAGTGCCATCGACTTCGTAGGCGACATAGGCCGCACGACGGTCTTGAACGTGCGCCAGTCGAGCACCGACCAGCACCACGCGATCAGCCTGAAAACGTGGCAAACGGACGGGGAAATCAACCTTGTCGTTGAACCATCGCGTGACGGTTTGAGCGTCGGGACCTGAAACTTCGTTGGGCAGGTTTCCGTTATGCCACTCCACCGTTTGTTCAACGACAGGCACAACATCGCTTCGAGCCGGAGCCACTGTAAAATTGGGCACCAGCAAAACCAGGCCAAGAGCAGCGGCGAGTGGCGCGGCAACCCAAGCGTGCCTGAACCAAGCCGCGCGTCGGCTCGTAGGTTCAGCGATTTCGGCTGAAGCGTCGGCTGCCAACGGGATCGACATGTCACCCAGTTGGTTCAACAGACGTGCCCGAAGATCCTCGGGCGCCCGCGTCTCGCTCAGAACTGTCTTAAAGTGTTCCTTGAAACTGACCTGGTAGGAGACGCGCTCTCGGCAACCATCGCACTCACGGAGATGATTCTCCATGTCACTAAGGTCCTGAGCGTCAAGCTCCTGGTCCACATAGGCGTCCAAAAATGGAATGAGTTCTTCGCAGATCATCGTCACAACTTCCTCACTTATTCGGCTCAGCCGTTCACTTGCTTGCGTCGATAATCGTCAAGGCTCGTCACAGATTCTGCCTCGTCGGCATCTTCCGTCTCGCCTGAAATATATCCAGCCTCTTTGGCAAAATCGGCCAAACGAGCCTGAAGCATTCGTCTACCACGGTACAGGCGGCTCATGACCGTCCCAATCGGGCATTCCATGATTTCGGCGATGTCTTTGTAGGCGAAGTCTTGAAGGTCAGCCAGAAGGACGACCATACGGAAGTCCACCGGAATCTCTTCCAACGCGGATTTCACTTCATCGCTAAAGAGGCGGAAATACATCGTCTCTTCGCTTTCGAAGTGCTGAATCAACGGATTTGGAGTCGGAGCCACGGCGCGCTCTTGAAGCGGTCGTGAATCGTCGTCCAACAGGACTTCTTTGCGCTTCTGCGCTGTACGATATCGATTGATAAAGGTGTTGGTCATGATTTTGAACAACCACGCCTTACAATTCGTGCCGCGCTCGTAACGATCAAAGTAGCGGTACGCCTTGAGCATCGTCTCTTGGATAAGATCCTGAGCGTCGCCATCATTGCGGGTCAATCGTAGCGCTGTTCCGTAAAGGGCGTCCAAATGC